>CAZYFP010000031.1:0-1030 GCA_964647125.1 uncultured Candidatus Saccharibacteria bacterium | reverse complement strand
CGCCCGGTCCAGAACGTTGGACGCGACCTTGAGGTCCCCACCAGCGTCCTCCTCACCACCCTGGCGCAGCAGACCCGCAACGGTCGGATCCATCGCCGCGAGCTGCCGGTCCATCTTCGTCGCCTTGTGCTGGCGACCCTTGCCCGGCTTGGCAGGGATGGCCAGGTCGAGACGCTTGCTCAACTCGCGGAGTTCGCGGGCCTCGCTCGGCTTCAGCTGACGATGTGCGCGGGCGGCGGCCAGTTCATTGAAGCGCTCAATGCCGGCCACACCAGGCGATGCGGCAGCGCTGGTCCCGGGAGGAGGCGGACCGCTGCCCGTCGGCGCTGGGCCGTACCCGAACGAAGGACCGCGCGGTGTGTCGATTGGCGACGCCACGTCCTGGCCGAGGACTCGCTTCGCCCGGTCGAGGCCCGTCACCTCTCCAAGGTCTCGCTGGTCGTCCTCCGCCATGCGCTTGCGCAGGTTCTCCAAATTCTTCGAGGTGACCTCCTCGGACGATCCGATGCCCATCACAGCGTCGTTCAGCGCAGGGATCATCATCGCCACCTTCTGGATCCCAATGATCATCCCGCCGAGGGCGGCAGCGGCGGCAGCGGCAGCGATACCCCATGGGCCGGCCAGGCCAGCGATGGCAATCCCAAGAATGCCGACCGCGGTCGCGGTGCCTCCGAACGTGTCGATGAGGCCACCCAGTGCTGAGACAACGATGCCGATGACCGTCGCCAGGCCGGAGACGGCGTCTGTAGCAGTCTTGACGGCGTTGGCCCCCCACTCCTGTCCCTCTGGACTGGTCAGGAAGTTCACGACCTTGTCAATGTGCGGAAGCAGGGCCTCGCCGAACTCGATCGCCAGGACACCGATGTTGGCCTTCAACTTCTCGACGCGGGCCGCGGTCGTGTTTGAAACGCGGTCGTACTCCACCTGCACCGACGTGAGCGCGGCCCCCTTGTTGCCCGCGATCTCGAAGGCACCGGCGAGCGTGTCCACTGCCGATGCTGCCGCGCCGATCGATCCGATGCTCTCGGAG
>CAZYFP010000030.1:0-1036 GCA_964647125.1 uncultured Candidatus Saccharibacteria bacterium | reverse complement strand
GATGGGACGGCCTGCTCAATGCCCGACACGGATGAGTTGCGCGATTGCTTCGGTTATCCAGGCGGGCAAAAGCCCGGGCTTGGTTTTCCCTGCGCGCATGTGCTGTGCCTGTTCGATCATGCCAGCGGCATGCTGCTGGAAACCAAAGTTGCGCATCGATGCACCCATGACCTGGAAGGAGTTCCCGATCTGATCGTCCCCATGAAAGAAGACGATGTGCTGGTTGGTGATCGCGCTTTTGGCTATTTCATCACGATGGCGCTTTGCAAAGCGCGGCATGCGGATGCCGTTTTGCGCCTGCATTCGCAGGCTTTGGTTGACTTCACACCGCAGCGTCAGCATGACACCAGCCACAAAAGAACATCGAAGGGGATTCCCAAAACAGCATGGGTTAGGCAACTTGGCGAGCGGGATCAAATCGTCGTGTACCGCAAGGGAAAGATGAAATCTTCCATCCTCACCGAGGCGGAATGGGATGCGCTGCCCGAGAACATGGATGTGCGCGAAATCCGATTCCGCGTCGAGAAGAAAGGGTGGCGTCCGGAAGAAATCACCTTGGTGACCACCCTGCTTGATGCGGCGCAATTCCCGAAGGAAAAGATCATCGAACTTTATCTTGCCCGCTGGCAGGTTGAGGGCAACATCCGGCACTTGAAACAGACGCTGAAGATGGACATCCTCAAAGGCAAGAGCGTGGATGTGGTGAAAAAGGAAATCGTCATGCACGGGATCGCCTACAACCTGGTCCAGTGCGTCCGGCTTGAATCCGCCAAGCAGCGCGACATACCACCCGACCGCATCGGGTTCGCGGACGCGATGCGCTGGCTGACCAACGGACGCAATGCGACGGTGTTGACCAAGTTGGTGGTGAACCAATTGCGCCTTGGGCGTTTCGAGCCGAGGGCGGTCAAACGCCGCCCAAAATCGCACGATCTTTTGACGCGACCTCGACGCGAGATCAAAGCTGCGATCCTTGCCAAAATCGAAGCGCAACTTTCGAAAAATCAAAAACTAGCGGCTTAAGTCAATGGCATTC
>CAZYFP010000029.1:0-1225 GCA_964647125.1 uncultured Candidatus Saccharibacteria bacterium | reverse complement strand
GGTTGGGGCGGTGCAGATCGGAGCTTCGCGGAATTTCACGGAGTACAAGTTAAAGTCGTGAACGAATTCAGCCGGATTCCAATGCCTGCCAGATTCATCAATCGGACTTCCTTTCGCGCACCACTCGCACTCCTGCTCACAGATGCGCTGGTAGGTGGAGTTATCGGGCATTGGGCTTTACTCCCCTCTTTTGCAGATCACGTGTAACACTGGCAGTGAAGCGATGGCCGTATGGCTTATTGGGATTTCCAATCACCCCGCAGTGAATTGCCATGTGCGCACGGCGTCCACAGCGGTCGCACTTCGGCTTGCACTTGCATGGGCCGGGGTGGTTCGGGCAATCCTCCATCCTGAGCGCTCCGGTATTATCGGCCATTCGGTTCCTGCTTTCCGGCATCCAGTAGGGCTCGCGTTGCCCCAGTAGTTCCATGGGAAAAACCGCGCATGTAAGAGGTATCGATTTCAGCGCGAAGTCGTTCGTTCTCGGACAATTGCCGCGACACCTCATCGACCATTCCATTGCGGCAAACTCCACAGTTGGAGCCGCCGTCATCCGCATTGGTGTCTACACGACCGGTGCCGCCACAGGCCGTGCAAGGCTGTGAATTCAGGCGCTCCCGCAACTCTCGCAGTTCCTTGCTCAGTGCGGGGTAGGCGTTCTGCGTGGCAACGCGAAATTCGTTAACAATCGCGGTCAACTTTGCGTTAGAAATTCGGTTATTTCCCCAATCTTCACGCGCCTGCAATTGCGATCTGTTCAGCGCGTCCAGCCGGTCGAGGTCTGCGTTCGGGGATTTCGGTTGTGGGGTCATAGAACGCCTCTCGCCTGTTTCGTTCCGCATCGGTACTTGAGAATGCGACCACCGGCCTTTCCATCGCTCGATATCCAGCAGCACCCCCAGCACTGTAAGCACGATGCGGTACGTACGCCGGGAGTCTCGCGACGGCCGGTGAACGGTTCGATGTTGTGGCCTAATTGCTTCGCCAAGATCTTCGCCTGTTCGCCGGTTTCACGCCATTTCGTTTTGCCTGCCATCTATTCCTCCCCCTTCCTGACCACCTGGGCGTTGGATGCCCACTTGCGCCATTCTTCGAGGAGCACGATCTTCCATCTTTTGATGTATCCGTTATCCGCGAAGTAACCCACAAAACCACCATGGGAACGCTCCACATCTCGAATAATCACCCCGTCCATGGCCTGTTTTATGTCGCGACAAATCGCATC
>CAZYFP010000028.1:0-1321 GCA_964647125.1 uncultured Candidatus Saccharibacteria bacterium | reverse complement strand
TGAATCGCCCCGGGTTTTAAGGAGGCTCAAATCTCTGAGAGGATTGAGCCATGAAGAAGTCGAACAAGTTCTCGCCCGAGGTCCGCGAGCGCGCGGTAAGGATGGTGCAAGAGCACAAGGGTGAGTACCCGTCACTTTGGGCCGCGGTCGAGTCGATCGCACCGAAGATCGGCTGCGTGCCGCAAACGCTGCTGGAATGGGTCAAGCGGGTGGAGGTCGATACCGGGGTGCGCGAAGGCGTCACGACGTCGGAGGCGCAACGG
This sequence comes from uncultured Candidatus Saccharibacteria bacterium, assembly GCA_964647125.1. Classification (GTDB taxonomy): domain Bacteria; phylum Patescibacteriota; class Saccharimonadia; order Saccharimonadales; family UBA4665; genus UBA6224. The sequence goes on along the minus strand of CAZYFP010000028.1, from coordinate 1,058 downwards.
GTCAAGGATCTTGAACGCGAGAACAAGGAGCTGCGGCGGGCCAACGAGATCCTGAAGCTGGCGAGCGCGTTTTTCGCCCAGGCGGAGCTCGACCGCCGACTGAAGTCCTGAACGATTTCATCGACAAGCATCGCGTCACCCACGGAGTCGAGCCGATCTGCAAGGCACTGCAGATCGCTCCGTCGGGATACTGGCGCCATGCAGCGCTGCTGCGCGAGCCGGATAGGCGCTGCGTCCGGGCTCGCCGCGACGAGGCCCTGGCGCCGCAGATTCAACGCGTCTGGCAAGCCAACATGCAGGTCTATGGCGCCGACAAGGTCTGGAGACAACTGGCACGCGAGGGGACCGCTGTGGCCCGTTGCACAGTGGAGCGGCTGATGCGTCGGCTCGGACTGCGCGGGGTGATGCGCGGCAAAGTCGTGAAGACCACCGTCAGCGACAGCAAATCGCCATGCCCGCTGGATCGGGTCAACCGGCAGTTCCGCGCCGAGCGACCCAACCAGCTTTGGGTCAGCGACTTCACCTACGTGTCGACCTGGCAGGGCTGGTTGTACGTGGCGTTCGTCGTCGACGTGTTCGCCCGCCGCATCGTCGGCTGGCGAGTGAGCAGTTCGATGCGGACCGACTTCGTGCTGGATGCCTTGGAACAGGCTCTGTATGCCAGGCAGCCCGAGCGCGATGGCAGCCTGGTGTGTCACTCGGATAGGGGGTCGCAGTACGTCAGCATCCGCTACACCGAACGGCTGGCAGAAGCCGGCATCGAGCCTTCTGTGGGCAGCAAGGGTGACTCCTACGACAACGCCCTGGCCGAGACGATCAACGGCCTGTACAAGGCCGAATTGATCCACCGTCGGGCGCCCTGGAGAACCAAGGAGTCGGTGGAACTGGCCACGCTCGAATGGGTGTCCTGGTTCAACTACCACCGCCTGCTCGAACCAATCGGCTACATCCCGCCGGCGGAGGCTGAGGCAAACTACTATCGGCAACTCGCCAGTCAGGTCACCACGGTGGCTGCCTGACTTAAACCAACTGGCCTCCACGAAACCCGGGGCGATTCA
>CAZYFP010000027.1:0-1329 GCA_964647125.1 uncultured Candidatus Saccharibacteria bacterium | reverse complement strand
CTTTTTCAAAATTTTCGGAGTCTAAAATAGCGGATAAAAATAGCAAGGTTGTTTCGTCCAATCCGGCTACTTTATTTAACGTTCCAGGTAGCGTTCCAAGCTTGCAAATTATGCTTATCGAAAAACTGCTCGCTGAGAAAGGCAGCTTGCGTGGACTTCTTGACTATATCAAGACAGAGGTTTCAGGACCCGTAAGAGAAGCCATAAAAAATGCTTGCCATCCAATATTGATGCGAGAGCTACTGCAAGCAGTAATCGATGACGATAGCGAGACAGTAAAAATGATCTTGGACTTCGATCTCCAACTTTTGTTGGTAGAGCCAGAAGAATTGGGGGTACTAGAAATAGAAAGTAAATTGACCTGGCAACGGTTCAATACTGAGAAAATCTTTGTGATGGCCCAGAAGTTAAAACGGTTGGAAATGATTAAGACCCTGCTTCCCTATTTTGATAAACTTGAACAAATAGGTGAAACAAAAGCAAGCGAGGCAGAAGATAAAAAACCAGAAGTAATAAAACAATGGCTTGCCCCACCGACACTAAGCATTGATGAGCAAAAGAAAGTGGATGAAGCGTTACAACAAAAATACACTGAAACTTATCTCAAGCCTTTGATTGATGTGATTGCGGAAGACCAGCGCGCTAATGATGTTTTCGGTTCAGCAGCGACAGAAAATAAGCTCAATGAATTTAGAGAAAAACTATTACCCTACGAGGCAGTAAACATCGATGATTATGTTGATGTTCCGCAGCTTCTCATTGCTGCCTATAAAGCTTTTGGCACGTATTTCGACACATTTCAAGATTGGGAACAGCGGGACGTTTATGCGGTACGTGTGGTTGGTTTTATCCTCAGCCTACTTTCACCTGAACTTGCTAAGATTTACTGCACAAGCCTTCATGATTTTGTGAATAGTCCTAATAATAACAGGCAAATAACACCAGCAGCTGCGGCTTTCAAGTTGGAAGATGGTACTTCATTTTATCGTTCTTCACGTTCGTCTTGTTCTGGTTCGGGTTTTGATTTTTTAGTTAGTATATTTGGCGCGAATCCGCCCCAGTATGTGATCGATGACCTAGCCGCCGCATGTTTGGAAAACTATGTCAAGCAAGAACGGCAGAGTTTGGCAAACTTACGCAGCGAATACATCGCACATCCGAGCAGTCGTCTCAGCCCGTGAGGTCGCGATGTGTGATTTCTTGAGGTGGGACATAAACAAGATTGCGGCATAAGCAGCAATCTTTTCATCCCAGCATTGATCAAGAAACCATTGCAAAAGTTCGTTATATTGCCAAGTCTCTGAAGCCCTTACCCACCACGTTACCCAA
>CAZYFP010000026.1:0-1336 GCA_964647125.1 uncultured Candidatus Saccharibacteria bacterium | reverse complement strand
CCCCAGGAACCGCCACATCACGGGTGTCGCAGGCCCACTGGCTGCCGGTCATTTTGAGCGCACCGTCGGCAAACGGGCGGGTGGCCAGCAGGGTTGGACCGTTGCACCAATGGACCAAAACCCGCTGGCCGTTGGCCGTTGCGGGTTTTGCGGGCAGCCAGCTGCGCGCGGTCGGGTCGTCTTTGGCGAACACTTCGCCGAAGTGGATGGCCTTGATTTGCGCCGCCGTCATGGGCTTGACGGTCAAGGGGCCGAAGGCGACGCCCTGCGCCCCGCCCAGGAACAGATGCCCGTTTTTGCCGAACGCAAGGTTGTTCCCCTCGGCCAGCACGGCATGTTTGTCGCCCACTTCGAACAAGGCCCGCTGGGTGGCGCCGTCCCAGGTCAGCCTCATCTTGTGCGTGCCACTGCCGGGGCCGGGATTTGAAGTGTCACCCACCGTCAAGTTGCCGCCGGCAAAATCGCTTGGACACAGGCGCAAATACAGTGCGGGCTGGGTCGCCGGCTCCTGGTAGACCTGCGGGCTGGCCTGCCCGAGGCCCAATCCGAAATAAGCGCAACCCATCGCGGCTTTGCCGTTGGGGATGGTGACGGTCGTTTCCGCCTGGAAACTTTGGTCGGCGAAATCGCCGCGCGCGGTGCGCCGATAGGTGCGGTTGGCGCCGTCGAAGGTTGCGCCCTGGCCGGGTTCCAAATCGGCGGCAGGGGGAACCTGCGCTTGAGGCACGGCATCCGCCGCCCAAAGGGGCAGGGAAGGGGCAAAGGCAAGTGCGGTGGTCAGAAGGACCAAGGCGGTGAGATTTTTCATGAGTGATGTCGGTGGAATTGGGATTGGCCCGTGGGGCCATTGTGTGCAGAGAGGATGTTTTGGGATGGCGTGGATTACGGATTTGAAACGCTTGTTTTGTTGCATGCGGTCTTGTTTTGCGTCATTCGACCTCCATCACGGGAGCGCGGGTGCGCATGCTGGCACATTCCCAAGCCGCGGTGGTTTCATCCGTCCTTCGTTTCAAAAATCGCCTTTATTCCACCACGCCGATTTCCGCCACCGCCGCGTGGTTTTTCGACAGCGCGTGTTTGGCCGTGAACTTGAAGTAGCGGGCTTTGGCCGGGGCGAAGGCGATGCTCTGTTCCACCGGATTGGCGCGCAGGTTCCCGAACTCGCCTTCGGCCACGGTTTGCCAGGCTTTTCCGTCCACCGACACGGCAAAGGCGTATTGGTCCACCATGCCGCTGGTCAACCTATCCTGGCGTGGCAGGTAGGTGAATCCTTTGAGGGTCTTTTCCTTGCCCATGTCCACGATGAAGTGCTGCGGCAGGCCGCTTTCGCCGCTTT
>CAZYFP010000025.1:0-1356 GCA_964647125.1 uncultured Candidatus Saccharibacteria bacterium | reverse complement strand
CCACCTCGGCCTCCGCAACTACAAGGACCACCGGCCATGACCACGAACACCATCATGATCAAGATCGGCGAGGTGCCCGTTCGACTGATTGGAGCACAAGAGGACGCCTTCAACATTGAGTCCGACCCGTGGGTCGTCGTCGGCACCACGACGATCGACGGCACGCGGGCCCAGGTCGCAGCCACGTTCGGCTGCACGCCGCACGGCTTGGGGGTGACGCTGGCTCAGGCCCAGGGCTTCGCTCACCCCGTTGGAGGCCGCACGTTGCGGGTGGTGAACTACGATCTCACCGACCTCGACTCCGTCGTCCACTGCGACATCGTCCGCCGCCAGTCCGAGATTGACGCCGAGCACAAGGCTCACATCGACTTCGTGTCCGAGTGGGCCGCCGACCCGTGGCGCATTCGGCCAACCGCCATGCGGCAGGCATGCCCCGAGTGTGGCCCCCACGGCAACGCCGGGCGCGTGCTCCTGCTCGAGTCGTGGGCCGACTGCACGACGTGTCGCCCACAGGCACGATGCCCATCCGGACTGTGCACCGGCCGAGAGGAGGACGGATGGTGCTCCGACTGCGATCGCAGGGACGCTGAGGCAGAGTACAACGATGTCAACATCCGAGCCGGCCTCAAGATGGTCGACGAGGCCACGCCCGGCGTCGTGCAAGAGATCGCGTCCTCCGCCCTCGCAGTCGGCGACAAGGTTCGCACGAGAGGCGGAGAGACGTGCATTGTGGGGCGCATCCGCGAGAACGAGCCTCGCTTCCTCATCATGGGGATTGATTGCTTCAAGCATGGGTGGGTCTCGACAGACGAGATCAGGGTGGTACGTGATGCTGACTATGTCTGAGGTCATCTTCGCCGCCTGCACCGCGCTCGCCATGATTGTCGGGGCCATCATGGAGTGGCGCCGCCAGTCTCGTCAGAGTGATGACCATGCTGCACTCGAGGCCAAGGTCGACGGCATCGAGCAGCGACTCAGCATCGTCGAGGCCTGGCGTGACCGCATCGGGAGAACCTGGTGATGTGGCGCGTCCTCCTCGACCTACTCACCGCCACGCGTCGGCCGCTCGTCGTCGTCGACTTCGAGACGGCTGACCTCGGCGCGCCACCGGTCGAGGCGGCCGTGCTGGTGTTCGCCCCATGGGCCGAGGAGTCGACCGATCCGACGAGCGTGGCCGCGCGGCGGCAGGTCCCGCCGGGGCTGTGCTACGCGGCCTCGATGCGTCTGAATCCAGGCCGGCCGATCTCTCCGGAGGCCCAGCGCGTGCACGGCATCAGCGACGCCGACGTGGCGAAGTGCCTGCCGTACCGCGACCTGGCCGTCGTGGCGAACTTCATGGCCCTCGCGCTCGGGTCG
>CAZYFP010000024.1:0-1381 GCA_964647125.1 uncultured Candidatus Saccharibacteria bacterium | reverse complement strand
CCTTCGCCAACTGCAACCCATGCACCACCGTCGCCGTGGTGTGCGGATACGACTGCTCGCCGTAGCCGCTGAACCAGCCCCAGCCGCCGTCGGCGCATTGCATGCTGCTCAGGCGGTCCACACCGGCTTGGGTCATCTTCTTCACTTCATCGGCATCGAACACCGGGTTCTTCATTTCCAACCAACGGTGGGCGTTGAGGCGCTTCCAATCTTCGATGCGCGTCTTGTCGTCGCCGATTTCCTGCGCGTTGAGGTTGGTGCGCTGCTTCTCGATGGCCTTCAGATCCAGGCCCATGTCGAGCAGCACCTTTTGGGTCATCACCGTGGGCAGGAAACGGTTGAGGGTCTGCTCGGTGCAGCCGTAGGGGTAGTCCACCAAATACGGCAGCGCGTCCACCATCGCGCCAGCGAGCGTGGGCGAGTAGCGCACTTCCAGCCGCGACTGGTCGGGCAGGCGCTCGGCCGGCACGCGCAACTGAATTTGCGCCTCGGTTTGATCCGGGCGGATCACACGGCTGAAACTTTCAGTCTTGAGCATGCCGTGGATGTAGACGGGGAAGGTTTGCTCGGTGGCATCGGATTCCTCGTCGCACACGGCCTTCATGTGCACCACGGCTTGGCCGGGTCGAACAGCCTTGACGCGCCAGTCCACGCGCTTTTGCCCATGGGCGGGAACGGTGACGGTTTGCGTCAGGTTGCTCTCCATCGGCTCCAGCACACCGCCGTCAAGCATCAGCACGACTTGCGCCTTCTTCTCGGTCTTCAATTCATTGTGAACGATGGCCGACAGCACCACTTCATCCTTCTGGGTGAAAAAGCGCGGGGCTTCCAACCGCACCAAGAAGGGTTTGGTGGTGATCACTTCCGCCGATCCCTCGCCCACGCGGCAGGCGTCGGCCAGCACCCAGCTCTTGGCCTTCCAGGTGGTCAGGTTCTCCGGCATTTTCAATTCCACTTGCGCTTCGCCATGGGCGTCGAGGTTCAAAGACCCGTTCCAGTAGGCGGTGTCGGCGAAGTTTTTGCGGACGGTGGGTTCGGGCATCGGGGGCGGCGGCGCGGCATTGCCGGGCTTGCCTGCTTTACCGAGCGCATCGAGATCCATCCTGTCTGCCGTATTGATATTGACGGCACCGGCCTTCATGCCCGCCATCGGCGCGGAGGCCGGCATGGCTTCACCCTTTGCCATTTCCCTCATTCCCCCGCCATGGCCACCACGCCGTGACATCGTCACATCTCCCTGATCCGCCACCTCATTCCCAAACACCCCCAACGCCTGCATCCAAAATTGATGCTGGGCTTCCCACGATGTCATCGTGTTGTACCCCATCTTGTCGAGGCTGCTCTGCGCATTGGCGTAGTGGCTCCGCCGCCACTTCCAGAA
>CAZYFP010000023.1:0-1386 GCA_964647125.1 uncultured Candidatus Saccharibacteria bacterium | reverse complement strand
GCACGCCCACCAGCGAGTAGTAGCCGCTCACCGGCCGCCCCGAGCTCACCCGCTCGTAGGTCGTGGCCACGGCCTTGGCGCGGTCGGTAACCTCCCCGTCGCCCATGCGCTGCGCCACGCGCTGAATCACCATCAGGCATTGATCCGGCGCAATGCCGGCTTTGGCACACAACGCCGAAACCCCCAGCGAGAGCGCGTGTCGTGTGCCCGGCGCCCACCGGTCGGACAGGAAGTCCACGAGCTGGTCGAACTGCGTATCGGTAAACCCGGCTGCCCCGACGCCAACCTCGGCGAACCGCGCAAGCGGCTCCTCATCCGGCAGTGCATCGTGAAAGACCACCTGCGGCAACTGCGTGACCACGCGCACCCGCCGGGGCGCATGCGGATTCTTGAGGTTCACCGACCCGATCACCCGGCTCAGCCGCGTGCCCGGATCAAGGGTGTTCGGCAGGATGATCTTCTCGCCGAAGTCGTGCTGCAAGTGCTCGACGATCTGCACCAGAAAGGCGTGCTGCTGGTTCCGGAACACCGACGCCTGCATGCGCGGATCGACTGCGATGTACAGGTAGAGACCGTATCCGGAGTAGACGGTCAAATACGGCTCAACGTCGATCGCCGCCAGCCCCTTCCGCAGCTCGCCGTCGAGCTCGAGCGCGAGCGCCCAAAGCTCCTGATCGGGCCACGTCTGCAGCACATCCCGGCCCAAATTGATGTAGTCGCAGAAATCGACATCGAGCACCAGCGCCGGAACGTCACTCAGATCCTCCGCGCGCCGGCGAAAGGTGCGATGCCACTGCGGGAACTGCCCGAAGGCGAAGTAGACCTCCTGGTCCGACATGATCCCGTCGTTGGCGATCGTCGGGATCCACGTGCCGCGCTCCAGAATGGAAACGGGGACCTCCGCGACGGAGGCCCCCAGGGTCGCGAACTGATACGGGGTCCAGTCCAGCATCGGCTAGAAGGGGATTTCGTCGGCGGCCGCCGCGACACCGGCGGCGACGGGAGCCTCCTGATACTGCTGGTCGATCTGCTCCATGGTCCGGGCAGGCTGTACGACCGGCGCATCGACCGGCGGAGCCTGATAGGCCCCCGGATCGGCCGACGCCGCCGGCGGCACGAACGGCACCGGCGCGGGCAGGTGGTTGGCAAACCCGGGCATCTGCACAACACCCGCCGGATGCTGCTGCGGCAACGCCTGCACCTGCGCCTGCTGCGGCAGCGGCTGCGGCGCCGCATACACCTGCTGGGGATACTGAGGCACCGCCACCGGAACGCCCTGCGTCATCGGCGCGACCGGCACGGTATCGTCGACCACATTGCGCACCGCAGACTCGACCTTCTTGATCTTGGCGTAGATGCGCTTGCCGTCGACGGTCCGCTTCTGCT
>CAZYFP010000022.1:0-1493 GCA_964647125.1 uncultured Candidatus Saccharibacteria bacterium | reverse complement strand
TCTTGCTCATTTCGAAGCATTATCAAAGGGTGGTAGGGACCATTCCATTAGTGCCTCATTGCCTATATTAGCCGGATTTCATGGTGCTCATCGAAGATAAGCCAATTTCTTTTTCAAATGCTTCTAATTTCATAAGCGAGTTAGTTTTTTGTGAAAAAAACGTTCCCCAAAATCCGAGTTGTGATTTTACTTGAACAATGACCCCAGGAATAACAGTTATTCCCGCAAGAAAACCTAATATACCTTTTAAAATCGGATCCAATTGACCCCATCCTCGATGCTGAGCAAATTCTTGTTTTGCTGTGTCAATTGCTTGAGAGCAAGCGAGTTGAAATTGCTGGGCATTTATTTTGGGTGTCGCACTATGAAAAAATGCTGATCTGGCTTGTTCTAAGTTATTCATCAACTTATTTGCAACAGGCGCTACCTTTTGATATGCGGGGATAAAGTTAGGATTTTTAGTATCCTGGTTGCCTCCATCGCCATATGCATAGGTACCCTTTTCCATTAATATCCTTATTTCAATTTTAAGCTGATTAAATAATGCGTCGAATTTTTTTTCGTCAGTTAAAATAGATGGTGATGACGTTTTTTCAAGCAAAATTGGATGATACGAAATAAAACTAAAATTGTCTTTTTCCCTTAATCTTTCCTGCTCTTTTAACTGTTCCTGTTCTTTTAATCTATCTTCTCTTAATTGAGTTCTCCAACTTTCAAGCTCGATAAATCGCGCGTCAAAAGTTTTTTGCCGATTTAAAATAGATTCTGCTGCTAGGTTAGCCTGAGCAATTTCTTTTTCACTGAAATTTCTCTGCTTAATATGAAGTGAAACTTTCGCCATTAGCCCATCTATAATTTGAAAAATGGTCGAATCTATCAGTTTATAAAAGTTGACTTTTGCTTTCAGCTCGAAGAGTTCAACTATTGTTAGATTTGATAAATTACCGGCAGCCATGAACAAAGCAGAAGATTTTATAGAGGCTTCAATATCATTATCAAGGAGAATAAATGCGTGTTCAACTTGATGATAATTATAATATCGATTTTCATAATCATTGTGAAATTCGTTAAGTGTGTCGCTTTCACGCAGTTTTGCCACAACGGCCCGCAAGCTCGATTGCATTCCGCTATCAACGTTGCCCCAGAAACCTAATTGTATGCTTGAGCGTAAAAAGTTATCTTGAAAAACCTGGTTACTTGTATAACCTTGCAAGAAAATACACTTAAGTGGAACCCCTTGTAAGACATCTAGCTTTCCCGTTCGCTCTAATACCATATATTCTACAATATCTGATGTCTTGAGCTCCTCTGCACTAAAGGTTAATTGAGCATTAGCAAGTTGATCAGAAATTATTTGGTAAAATTCATGCGCTTCTGGGCGATTGTTTGAGAGCATGCTGCATTCCTTATTTAATATAGAGAGCCTTGATCTAGCCCCAATGTCAGTGGATATAATCTTTTTTGGCAAAGCGCCCGACTTCATTACTTATGGA
>CAZYFP010000021.1:0-1622 GCA_964647125.1 uncultured Candidatus Saccharibacteria bacterium | reverse complement strand
AAGCACTAGCAATAAGCCGGTGTCACCTGATATAATAAGCCTTGCAAGTAACCCCGATTTATCTATTGAGACGATTCAACGGGAGGCGGACAGAATATCTAAGAAGGAAGAGGGTCTTCCGGAAGATGAAGTTGTCATATCGCTTCACTGAAATCAATAGTAAAATTGGTACAAGAGAGTGGGAACCGTGCCGCCAAACAGCCAAACACCTATGCAACCTCAGATGCCGCCTGGCGCAGTAGGAAGCGGAGCAACACCCGCTAACCAGCCAGCCCAAGCAACTCCAAAACCTCCTGCGAATCCAAACAGTACGCAGAATACTTTGTTGATATCTGAGATCCGTGAAAATATGGTCATTATGAAAGATGGTAGTTTCCGGGCCGTCATCGCATGCCAGTCTATTAATTTCGACCTTATGAGCTCCCGAGAGCGTGAAGGTGTTGAGTTCAGTTATCAGAATTTTTTGAACTCTCTTTATTTTCCTATCCAAATCCTTATCCGCTCACAACGTGTCGACATCGGGCCATACCTCGACCGCTTGGTTGATATTAGGCGCAACCAAGACAATATGCTCCTCAACGTCTTAATGGATGATTATATTAACTTCATTGATGTCCTAGCTCAAGAAGCGAACATTATGGATAAGAGTTTCTTTGTTGTCGTACCATATTTCCCGGCGGGAGATCTGAATAACTTAAAAGAGCAGGCGACCGGTTTCTTCGGTCGAATCTTTGCCAAGCCTCAATCACAAGCGATGAAAATTGATTCTGTCGCCTACGGCAAAGCAAAGGATGAGATTAAGAATCGTGTTGATGCAGTCACAAGTGGGCTCTTCCAGATGAGCGTGAAAAGCGTCCAACTCAACACCAAAGAACTCGGTGAGCTCTACTACAATGTCTACAATCCCGATACGGCCGTCCGTGAACCGCTTGGCGACTTTGAGCATGTTACCGCGACATATGTACAGCGAGGTGGAACACCACTCCAACCACCATTACATCAAGGAGTCCCTGGGGGTGTCCCACCCCAAGACCCACAACAGGGAGGGGGCGTGTAGTGGCTAAGAAGAAACAACTCGATCCGATTGATATCGCCGCACAGCAGCGCGCCAAAGAACAAGCCGAAGTCGAACAGGCCTTCCTAAAGGGCATCACTACGCTTCGCGACCTTATCGCACCAAGTAGCCTCGAAATCCACTCAAGCCACTTTCGACTCGGAACAAAGTATGGTCGTACTATCTATGTGTACGGCTATCCGCGTCAGATTTACACCGGCTGGTTGAGTTCTGTCATCAACATGGACGAAGTGCTCGATATGAGCATGTTCATCTATCCGGTCGAGAGTCAGGTCGTGCTCGACAACTTGCGTAAAAAAGTTACCCAAATGGAAGCGAGCCTATCCATTAACAGTGAAAAAGGGAAGACCCGCGACCCTGGTCTTGAAGCCGCTATCCAGGATGCCGAGGAGCTGCGGGACCAGCTGCAGGTCGGTGCGGAGCGTTTCTTCCGCTACGGGCTCTATATTACCCTGTATGCCGACAGTCTCGACGAGCTTAACTTCGTTCAACATAAGGTCGAGACGATCTTCGGCCAACAACTCGTCTTTAGCAAGGTTGCCAGTAG
>CAZYFP010000020.1:0-1836 GCA_964647125.1 uncultured Candidatus Saccharibacteria bacterium | reverse complement strand
ATTGGGGCTCAGGATTCTGTGAGGTGCGCCCACACTATATAACAAGACGAACTAAGAGTACAATAACCACGATTACGACGATTAACTCAAGCATTCGGGCGTTTCAAGAACACTATTGGGTGCCAGAGAGCCTCAAGAATCAGGACAACTACGAAAGCCATACCTACGAAACCCAGAAGTTTAGGGTCTACGGAAAACCACACAAGGTAAACTGCTGACTGCAAGAACACGTACAGGCCTAAGAGGAACATCGATAAACTCACGGCTAGCCTTTCTTTTATTTATACCTTCATTATACGCTTATTCCTGGGAGCGCTGTAAAAATTGGTACTCTAAAAAGCCTGTTTTTTAGCGTCTAACCGCACAGGCTACAACCGAATCGTCTATCCTACAAGAACAATGCAGAGGGGAGTTTTTTATAAAGTAGTTGGGCACTCGTACGGCTTCACAACATTTTTATAATTTATTTTGTTAAAGAGCTTTCTGCAAAGTCCGGCTAGTTTAGACGATAGCCACGCCAGTTAGTTCTAAGCACCTTACCTGTGCACCAGCTTATTTATAAGACTGCTGGTCGCTACGCTCACTAAGCGTTCATTTGGTCTGAGTTGGTAAGCTGGTTTGTCACGTGTTGCACGCTCAGAAATCAGTAACTGCTCTAAATAGCGACTAAGCTATTGACTGACACTATACACGTATGCTTAAATGCAGTCAACAAATTTGTATAGCGACTAAGAAAAGCACCGCCCACAAAGCGGTGTTTCTCTTTGTATTAAAAAGCCGAGCTGCTAAGACGTCTCCTAGACTGTCGCCCGGCCTTTCAGATAATAACAAATTGATGAGCGCTGCGGTAGCCTCGTGCAGCTTTAGGGTGTTTGTTTACAGTCAATATATTCAGATTCTGCTCTGTGGGATGGTTTTTGTCTGGCGTAAACATGCTTTCAGGAAAGGGCATTTAGCCGACTACCGGACTAAACAATGGAATAATGCGCTTTTCGCCCAGACTTAGTCAAGCGCACAAATTAAGAACAAGAACTTTCTTGACATAACCTCCAGCTTTTGCTACACTAGATGAGTAAAGGAGCTAATTATGAGCCTAGAAGCAAACACTAATATCTTGGAAGTAGCCAGCTGGCACATTGACTATTGGGCCGGTGAGGGAATCGGTCGCAAGCTGGAACTAGATATTCACATGAACGACCTCGAACAGCTAGAAGCTGACATTAAAGAGTCCACCAAACTCATGTTTGACCTGGAGTACAGTTTGGAGCCCACCGATGCAGACTAAGTACTGGGACATTAAAACGCCCACCAATATTTTAGAACTTTTTAGGTTTAAGATGTACGCCCTACACTCTCAATCTCTAGCCAACGGGTTGAGCGGCCCAGTAAAGAAGATTGTAGTTAAATGAAATTCTACAATGACACGGTAGAAGTCACCTTTAATGAGGGCGACCACAAATACCTAGTTAGCCATAAGGTCGGTGATACATGGCTTACCCCAGAACCTGTTACCGGCGTCACAACTTATTGTGGGGCGCTTTCTAAGGACTTTCTAGCGCCTTGGGCCGCAAAACTGGCTGCGGAGTATACTTTGGCTAATAAAGGCAAGCAGAGCGACGCTGTGACCCTAGACGAAGCTAAAAAGCAGTTCAAGTTAGCAGCAGACAGCGGAGCTCGCGCCGGGAAGATGGGCCACCTCTATGTAGAGGGCAAACTCACGGGACGTGAGATTAAAATGCCCACTGATAAAGACGATTTGAAAGTAGTCGAGAGCGTTGCGAGTGCTTTTGACAAGTTCATGGAAGACTGGAAGCCCGAACTAATAGAAGTAGAGAA
>CAZYFP010000019.1:0-2703 GCA_964647125.1 uncultured Candidatus Saccharibacteria bacterium | reverse complement strand
CACTCGCAATCGAATTCGAGGAGCGAGACGGTGCAATGAGTCAGAACACCGCTCTAATCATCGGGAAAGAGGAGGCCGTCAAGTACATGGGGCGATTCCTCTATCGACGAGTCCTCATCACCATCACCGTGGAGGAATGATCATGCCGAAGAAGAAGTCGTATTCAGTGCTCGTCCCTGCGACGATGTCCATCTCGATCCTGGTCGAGGCAGAGAGCGAGGAGGATGCAGTGGAGGCCGCGTTCAGTGCCCCATTCTCGCTGAAGATCAAGATGGATAAGGACGCAGACTGTGGCGCCGAGATCGGCGAGTTCGAGATGCACCGAAAGGTCTGTCGCGGGAACATGTTCTACGGGGTTCTCAACGAGATCGAAGTCGAGTGCCTGGATGGCGATGATGAGGACGACGACGAGGTGGAGCATGGCGACGAGGAGTGAAAACATCATCGAAGCGACCGACCCCAAGGACAGGCCGACCGAGGCCGTGGCTCAGCTGCGCGACATCGCGGAGTGGCTGCGCAACGAAGGTCTGCCGGTCACGGCCGGCGAGGCGGACGACCTCGCCGATCAAATCTTCCACATCTACGGAGTCTGAATCATGCTATTCACTTTCAAGCGAGGCGAAGAAGGCCGCGAGCGCATCTGCGTCGGAGACGTGTGCGTGGCGACCATGTTCGAGGGAACAGGCCACGCGCGGTCATGGTCATGGAGACCGGTCGCTGAGACGACCGCGATCGACACGAGGCACATCAACGACGCCATCGAGCGCGCCGACGAGGCCGGGTTCTGGGAGCGTAGGATGCCGAGGAACCCGTTCTGCGGCCCGTTTTTCGTGCATGACGAGATCGCAGTCGACGTGCCAGTCGCCGACAACGCCGTCCTGTCTGTGACGACCGGAGAGGATCAGTCGTAATGGGCACCAACCGAAAGATGACCGCGGAGGTCCTCGCGCAGCAGCCTGGCGTGGTGGCGGTGTTCGTCAACCAGTGCGGCGAGCATGGTCATGCGACGGACGCATGGCGGGCTACTGCGGCACGCCTGTTCATCACCGCCAGCGAAAAAAGATGGTCCAACGTCGTCATGCATATCGACGGAGGCCGCTCGTTGCACCTCCTGTGCGAGCAAGGTGAGTCGATCATCGTCGTGATGGAGACCGGCTGCAAGTTCGCCAAGAACGTCTCCAGGTCGATGAGGAGGGCCCTCGACGCCGCCATCAACCCGCCGTTCGTCGGTTCTGCCTCTGAGATGGGCGGATACGACCAAGATGACGAGGACGAGGACAATCGCATTGATCCGCAAGGGAGGGGTTTCTGATGAGTCCAGCGACCATCTTCTCCGCCGCCTATCTGGTCGGCACCTCGATCGGCATTCCATCTGGCTTCCTTCTGCCGTGGCTGTTCGCCGGGGCGCCTGCCTGGATCCTCGCCGGCATGGCCATCCTCCAGAGGCCCTTCGGCCCGTCTCAGCGCGAGTGGGACCGGGCATTCACGCGAGGCCCCACTGAACTGATCGGCGAGCGCATCCGCCACCTGAACGACGAGCACGCCCACCGCGTCGCTTGCCTCGCGCTCGGCCTGTTCTGGGGCGCGATGGCAGGTGCCGCCGCAGCCAGCATGCCGACGCTGCTCGACGCACTGGTGCGGCCTGGACACGACGACGGCGGGTTCGGCCCGCTCGTGGCCGGCCTCGTCGCCGTCGCATGGGCTGTCGGGGTCGCACTCGAGGACGAGTCCCCACCGCTGCGCCCAAACCTAGCTGGGTTTGGCCTGTATCTCGCTGTCGTCATACTCAGTGCCATGCCTGCACTGTGGGAGGTGCTGTAGATGCCTGGTGACCACAAGCGCAAGGCTAGGCCGATCGCGCCTGCGACCGTCACTGTCGGCCCCGACTCGATCACGGTCGTCGTGCCGGACGTGCTCGGGAAGAATGAGTCGCACATCCAGGGCCGGAATGGACGGCGCATCCTGTCTCGGCAGGGCGATGCGTATCGAGAGAGCGTCGCAGAGGCTGTTCGCGCACTGGTGTGGGCAGCGCCTGGTGGCAGCATCAGCGCCCCCGCGAGAACTGGCGCCTGGCGTCTCGAGGTCATTGGTGTGTGGCCGCGCGAGCGCCACGACGTGGGATTCACCGCCCCGATGGGCGACGCTGACGCCGCCATCCCTCAGGCCCTTGACGCGCTGCAGCACGCGGGCATCCTCGACGACGACGCGAGGGTCGTCGAGGTTCGGGCCTGGAACCTGTATCGCAAGGGGGTGCGGGCGACAGTCATGCGGCTCGTACGAGTGCCGTTCATGCCGGTGGCGTGCGACGACAATGATGTGTTCCTCAGGCTCACCGAGCGCGACGCAGACATCTCCCACCTGTTGGCACTCGTGCCACAATCACCCGAGCCGCCGGCCAAGCCGAAGCGAACGAGGAAGGTCAAGTCATGACCATGGAAGTGATCATCTGCCACGACGAGGACGAGTTCCCCACCTGGCTTAAGGGCCATTATCTCGACAGCGCCATCATGCACATCGAAGATGGCGACACGGCTGTGTGTGCCCGTCGCAGCGATGGCGAGGTCCAGGTGGTGCCGGACGGCGAACCACTAGACGACGACATGATCGCCAATCTCCTTCGATGGGCCGCAGGGACCATTCCGGACCGCGCAGTCTAGAACGACCTAACAGCGCCGCCAGCGCACGAGGACCACATGAGCCCCA
>CAZYFP010000018.1:0-2854 GCA_964647125.1 uncultured Candidatus Saccharibacteria bacterium | reverse complement strand
ATTAATTTTCTTCCATTCCCGCTCTACCAGGTCATGCAAAATCGCATAATGCTTGCGCCCCGTTGCCCGTGCAATATCACGCAGCATATCGCGCGTTTTCGCTAAAACCTTGATAGATACAAAAAGTAATTTCATGCGCTTTATTTTACTACTTTATTACAACTTGTCAAGCGCTCCTTCCGCGCCGCTTTCAGATGCAGCACCGCTTCCTCTGATTCCGCTAATTCCGCCCGTGCTATCGTCAGTTGCCGCTTTAGTTCGATGTTGCGGCCACGGCATATACGCAATGCCTCTGATAACATCCTCGCGTTGTGACGTGCCCATTGTTCCTCTTTCCGTGCCAGTGATAACGCAGCTTCGGCGTTCGCTTTTTGCATCTCCAGTATTTCTACCCAGCTATACGCGGCGGTTGCGCCGGTGTGAAGTAAAAGTACTTTTTCGTCTGTGGTTATTGGCATGATGCCTCGCTGAAATCAAACACCGGATGCTGCTTTTCAAACCGTGACATCGGAAAACCAAACTCTTTTATGTCCTGCTCTTCCTTGATAATTTCGTCTACCCAATGTTTGCCCTTTCGGTATATGTCGCGGTCAATCTCAAACCCGTAAGCGTCACGCCCTAATTGTGCCGCCGCGACTAAAGTACTTCCACTGCCAGCGCAAGGATCTATCACAACTTCGCCGGGGTCGGTAAATATCTCAATCAGCTTTTTAAGAACTGGCACCGGCTTTTGCGTCGGATGGATTATTTCAACTTCCTTATCTTCCTTCACCCAGTCCATGCAGCTAAAAACCATCTTGCCGTTATTGTTGAACTTTGGCAATTTGTCGCGATAGAAAAGCAAGCCATATTCACAGTTCCCCACAATGCGCATATTGGCCTTTAGCACCTGCGGGGAGTAGTTCTTGCGGAAAACTACATTGATGTAATTCGCAAAGCCATAGCGCCGCGCCAGTTCGATTAAAGGCCATTGCTGCTCAAACGCACAGAAGAGAAACATCGCCGGAGCTTTGCCGCGTTCCTTTGGTTCTTTTACCAACATCTTGCTGCAAAAGTGCATGAACTCTGCGACGTTAAAAGTTTCATCGGTATTAAAAAACTTCTTTCCGGCAAGCTCGCTTTGGCCGTTTTTGTTATCGCCGCCGATATACCATTGCGGCGAACTTCCATACGCATTATTTCCCACATTGTAGGGAATATCGCCGATAACCAACTGCGCCTTTTTCAACTGATAAGGTTTGAAATTCTGAAAGTTATCACGGATGTATTGAATATTTAATTTGCGTTCTTTTGTTTGGTCGCTCATAGTTTTAATCTCCCGTCGTTATCTCAACACCACCAGCGTCTTTGTGCCCACAGCTTCCACGCTGCATTTCGCAACCATCGCAGCGATTTTGCCGATGCCTGGCAAATCGTGGCCTGTTACGAGCAACCGGTCAACGTCGGTTTGCACTTCGTAATTGCATTTCACTAATGCGCTGCGTATTTCGTCTAATTTGCGCTCGCGTTTCTTATCCATTATTTGCCTTCGTTCCTTATAATTTGTCTTCCAATAAATTCCGCCACTTGCGGCACAACCGCGTTTCCTAATCCTGCAAGTCTGTCCACCCAATAGGGAATCCCATCACGGCCTCCGCAAAACAAGGGTTCAGGTAAATCGGATCGCTTTCGCAAATCCTCAACCCTTCTGACATCTTTGCACCACGAAAATGTATTGAACCGATGTAACGGTTTCGAGCTGATCCTTTCGATTCGTTTTTTACTATTGTAGGCAATGATAAAAATCCTGTCTCTTTGATGGATTGATCCAACGGCTCTTGCTGATATACAATCCCATTCCGCATCATACCCGCTCGCGGCCAGGTCTCCGAGAACTCTTCCCATTGCAGATCGGAAAACAGGTCGCGTTGCCGTGTTATCCACTTCCCGGCCACAAGACGGGCAAACCAATTGCCCTCTGGCTCCTGTGCCTCCGGCCCCTTCCTGTTTAGTTCCTGAACTAATAACCGAATCGCTTTGCACTTTTCTATCGCTTCCGGTGTCCATTGAGCAACACCTTTCCGCGCGCGTGGAAGTTCCGCCACAATCCGTTGCACTGCTAACGCATATTCCGCTTGCCGATTCTTTAGCGCTAAATACGGAAGAATCGCTTCCAAGAATGGAACTGTCGCCGCGCCGAATATCCCCAGGGCGCAAGCGTCCGCCCATTTCGCATTGTTTTTCTTCTGTAGTCGGATCGATCCCCCAAACTCGCTCTGTATCCGCTGCAAACATGCGATCCCCTTCACAGTCATTCCAATATCTATCCGAGCTGAAAATGACGTCATGTTCCCGTGCGCAATTGTTATGCACCCCTCCCCATCTAAAATCCCAGCCGCATAAGCATTTATCATCTAATTCATCCTCCCAATTTCCGCTTGACAACAAGGCACCCACGTTCTCCACGAGCACGTAACGCGGTCGTAACTCGCAAATGATTCTGTAATATTCAGACCACAATCCGCTTCGTTCTCCATCAATGCCGGCGCGTTTTCCTGCGTTGGAAATGTCCTGGCACAGTTACGGGAAGCCTCCGGCAATGAGGTCAATGCCGAGGCTTCCATTTTCATCACCTCGTCTTGCAATAATTCCATCTGCATATAATTTCTCCACTGTTAAAGTTTTTATGTCCGGATAGCACGGCACATCAGGCCAATGCTTTTTTAATACCCTCTGGCAATAAGGTTCAATCTCACAAAATGCGGCGGCTTCAATTCCAGCGCGTTCCAAACCTAATGCCATTCCACCAATGCCGCTAAATAAATCAAGACTTCTCATAGTGTGTATTTACCCGTCAATTCCTTTATCTCGCGCC
>CAZYFP010000017.1:0-3331 GCA_964647125.1 uncultured Candidatus Saccharibacteria bacterium | reverse complement strand
GGAGAAGGAGCGTCGGGCGGCGGAGAAAGACAAGTACGTCTGGGAGAAGCACGCCAGACCGAACCAGATCCCGCCGAAGCACAATAGATGGACACATTATGTCGCTCTTGGGGGCCGTGGAAGCGGCAAGACGCGCCCCATGAACGAGTGGATCCGCAAGAAGGCGCATGATTGCCCCGGTAGTCACGGAACGATCGTAGCTCGCACTGCGGCGGATATCCGCGATGTGGTGGTCGAAACCGGCGAGTCCTCGCTGATGAAGATCAGCCCGCCGGACTTCATGCCGAACTACGAGCCTTCGAAGCGGCGCCTGACCTGGCCGAATGGAACCACGGCGACTCTCTATTCCTCGGAGGAGCCCGATGCACTCCGCGGCCATAACAGTCACTGGGCAGCCGGCGATGAGCTCGCCGCATGGGGGAAGAGCAAGGACGATGTTGCGGCTTACTCGAACCTGATGTTCGGGTTGCGCTTGCGGTGGCGTGGCATTGAACCGCAGGCGTTTTTCGCATCGACCCCGAAGCCATGCAAGGTCATTCGTGACCTGGTAGAGCAATCGAAGAAACCGAAATCATCGGTTATCGTCAGTTGCTATTCCACGTACGAAAACAAAGACAATCTCGCTCCGAAGTTCTTCAGCGAGATCATCACCCAGTACGAGGGAACTCGCCTCGGGCGACAGGAACTCGACGGCGAATTGCTCGAGGATATCCCCGGGCAACTCTGGACACCGGAAGACTTCGACGATATCCGGGTCACTCGCAACTCTCTCCCGGAAATGGTCCGAATCGTGGTCGCAATCGACCCGTCGGTTTCCTCCGGCGATAAGTCAGATGAGTGCGGCATCGTTGTTGCCGGTCTCGGTGTCGACGGTCTGTTCTACCTGCTGAAAGACGCCTCCGCCGTGATGACGCCTTCGCAGTGGGCGAAGGAGGCGATTGGGCAGTATCACCGCTGGCACGCCGACTGCATCATCGGGGAAAAAAACAACGGCGGCGATCTGGTGGAAACGAACCTCCGGACGGTCGACGAGTTCATCCCGTACCGGGCGGTTACGGCATCGCACGGTAAAGCGGTGCGCGCGCAGCCGGTCGCCGGCCTGTATGAGCAGAAGAAAGTTCGTCACCTGCTGCCGGATTCGGTTCTCGAGTGGGATGGCTCACTCACGACGACGGGGAAGAAGCGCGAAACCGGCTTCGACAAGCTGGAAACGCAGTACACCGGGTTCACGAACGAGGCGTACGAGGGCGAAGGGTCTCCGGACAGGGCCGACGCTGCGATCTGGGCACTATCGGAATTCCTGGAGAACGGCCGCATTACTTCCCGGATGTTCCCGGACTTCCGGGACGAACGTCGCAAGGCCGAACCGGAGAATGCGGTCCATGTTCGCCGCGGGCTGACGTCGGATATTAAGCCATGGTGGCCGCGGTGGGTGTCGGCGCACTTTAATCGAACCGAATCGACGGCGCACTGGTGGGTCCGTGAACCATCCGGGCGCGTCCGGATCTATCGTGAGCTCGTCTCGGAGTCAGTTCCGCCGGAAACTTTCGGCATGGCGATCGCGAACAACTCGATTGAAGAGATCCAGTTGCAAAAATCGCTACCGGTGTGGATGTCGGAAGACTGTTTTACCCGGCAAGGCTCGAAAATGTTGGCCGCTTCCGTGTCGGACGGTATCAAACTGGCTCTCGGCGAGCAAAAAGCCTTCATGTTCGTGCATGACGAGGGCGAAATGCACATCGCCGACCAGAATGCACGCCTCCAGGCTATCGAAAATCGGCTTTCCCGTATGCCGGGCGGGTTTTTGTGCATCCGGTCGCTGCGCGGGTCGAAAGATTCTGCCTCTGGTTGGGATATCGTCAACGATCTGCTGCAATGGCGCCGGAAAGCGCCAGCGGCGAAGCAGGAAGCGCCCGACTGGAACAAGGCAATGCGGCTTTCGGTAACTGATCCGGTTGCGTACACGGCCTACAGGGCGCAGTTTATGGAAACGCCCGAAGTTTCCGCCGTCGTTCCGCTGCTTTTGATCGATTCGTCGGCAAAACGGCTGATTCAGGCTATGGGCGGGGCGGCTTCCGAAGCAAACGGCAAGCTGGCCGACTCGATTACTGGTTCCGTGCTCCAATCGCTGCGAATCGGTGCTCTGGCGTCACGGGAATCCGTTGGCCGCGAGCCGGAAGAGGAATTTGTGGCGAAAAAGATGGACAAAATGCCGCCCGGCGCTTCTGCGATGTCCCTGCACATTCAGATGGAGCGCGCGCGGCAGGAATATCGCGGGGCCGGTACTGATGGGGTGTCTTTGCATCGGGTTCGGCCGCCGGCGCAGTTGAGGGTGATGTGAGCAAATACGTCGCTCCTGTCCACAAGTTCTCATCGACACAGATTCAGTTACCGGAAGAGTTACATCCCGCATTCAAGGCGGCGACCAAAGCTATCCCGGATTCTTCTTTGGCCCCGGACGGTCGCGAGACTGAACCGCATGTGACAGCGCTCTATGGCCTGCACGATGAAGATCCGGCGGAAGTGAAGCAGGTTGTGTCCCGTCATGCCCCGGTTAAGGGGCGCTTGGGTTTTGCCACCCTCTTCCGAAACGATGAGCATGATGTTGTGAAACTGGACGTTCACTCGCCTGGGCTGCACGCGCTCAATGCCGACCTGAAGAAGTTGCCGAATAGCAACTCGCACCCGGATTATCACCCGCATCTGACGCTGGCTTATGTGAAGTCCGGAGAGGGTGAAAAGTTCGCCGGTAAGGCAATCCCGGGGTTAACGGGGAAGTCATTCTCAACTTCTGGTGTCGTCTTTTCATCTCGGAATGGAAAGCGAACAAATGTGCCTTTTCGAAAAGGAAGCAGGTACGAATGAGCCGCTACACCCCGATCAAAATCAAGCCGGAAAACGAAGGCAAACTCCACGAAGAAACCGGAACGCCACCGGGCAAGAAAATCCCTCTCGCGAAAGAGGAAAAGGCCGCGCACTCCAGCGATCCGGCGGAGCGGAAGCGCGCCAACTTCGCAATCAACGCCCGCAAGTGGCACCACGCCAGCAAGTACACACCAAAGGACTGAAGCATGAAAGAAATCATCATCGGCATCGGCAAGAAAGCTGGCGGGCCGCCTCCGCGTCCGAGCGGCATGAACGATATGCCCGGGATGCGCGACGACTCAGCGCCGCCCGACGATGGCAACGAGGATTCCGGTAAAGTCTCACCCGAAGATGCGCTTGTCATCCGCGCCGGTCACGACTGCGATGATTGCCAGAACTATCATTCCGACACGGGCGAATGCGATAAGGTCGAAGGCCAGTTTTCGCCGGAAGATACCTGCCTGCG
>CAZYFP010000016.1:0-3675 GCA_964647125.1 uncultured Candidatus Saccharibacteria bacterium | reverse complement strand
ATAAGGTCGAGACGATCTTCGGCCAACAACTCGTCTTTAGCAAGGTTGCCAGTAGCCAGCAGGAGCAGGGCATCAACAGCACCATCCCACAAATGACCGACCAGTTGCAAATCCGGCGCAATATGAATACAGGCGCGATTTCAACCAGCTTCCCATTCACCAGTGCTGACTTAACCGATGATAAAGGTATTTTGTATGGCATCAATATGCATAATAACGGCCTGGTTATCTTCGATCGTTTCACTTTGGAGAACGCCAATATGGTCGTCTTCGCCAAGTCTGGTGCCGGTAAATCGTTCACTGTCAAACTTGAGGCTCTCCGCAGTATGATGACCGGTACAGACGTCGTGATTATCGACCCAGAGAACGAGTACCAAAAACTGTCCGATGCTGTCGGTGGCAGCTATATCCGCCTCAGCCTCAGTTCTGATACCCGAATTAATCCATTCGATCTGCCAAAGGTAATCGACACCGAAGAGGCTGATGATGCCTTGCGTGCGAACCTCGTAACCCTTCACGGACTCTTGCGTCTGATGCTCGGTGGCGCTCAACAAACCGCCCAAGGCGTCGTAATGGCCGCCCTCACGCCAGCCGAGGAAGCTGACCTTGACCAAGCATTGATTGATACCTACGCCCGGGTCGGAATCACCAGCGACCCGCTGACACATGGTTCTCAGCCGCCGACGATTGCCGACCTCTATGATACCTTGCTCCACATGGGTGGCACCGGTCCTGCGCTCGCTCAGCGTCTTCGCAAGTACACCAGTGGAACCTTTGCTGGCATCTTCTCGCAACAGAGCAATATCGATATCAACAACAATATGGTCGTCTTCAATATCCGCGACCTGGAAGACGAGCTCCGTCCGGTCGCTATGTATATCGTTCTTTCTCATATATGGAACATCACCCGTACCGATCAGCGGCGACGTATGCTGATTGTCGATGAAGCCTGGCAACTGATGAAGTATGATGACTCGGCCAACTTCCTCTTCAGTCTTGCCAAGCGTGCCCGAAAATACCAACTTGGGCTCACTACCATTACGCAGGATGTTGAAGACTTCATGGGTAGCAAGATGGGACGCGCCATTGTCGCCAACTCCTCAATGCAATTACTCTTGAAGCAATCGTCCAGCGCGGTCGACGTACTGGCTGATGTATTTAAGCTGACCGAAGAAGAGCGTAAACGCCTAGCAAACTTCCCGGTAGGTCAGGGTCTTTTCTTCGCCGGGCAAAACCATGTTCACGTCCAGATCGTTTCCAGTCAGACTGAACAGCAGCTTGTATCTACGAGTGCACCTGTCCAACAAAACCCGTCTCAACCCGATAACAATCAGGTTTCGAGCTACATGGACCCGGGGAAAACTCCTGTATAATGATAAACACTTATGGCTGTCAAAACACCTAACACTCGCGAAGAAGAAGATAACGCATACAACCCAGGTGAACTTCACGCCGCGGAGCAGTTTGGCGCCCATGACTCAATACCTAATTATGATCGTTCGAAAGATGGACTTGACGACCATCCGATAAGTGGCGGTGTGGCGAACGGACAAGACGGCTCTGACATAGACAAAACCCGGGAGGAGGAGGAAACTCCCAATACGATTCCCTATGACGCAGATTCGGGGTCGCCACAAACGCCCAAAGGTGGCCGTCTCAGTCTTAGCAACTTGAAGCTTGGTGGCCTAAAGAAAAAAGGGCCGATACTTTCAATTATCCTATTGGTTCTTGGTATTGGTCTCGGTGGATCAACCTTATTTGGCCCGGCGTTGCTTATCGTACAAATGAAAGAAGTCTTTTCAAACTACGGTGGTAGCGCATCACGTGCGGCACCGCTGCGATACGAGCAGCGCTTAATCTATATGATTAACAATAAAAAGGTAGATGCCGCCTGTAAGACTAATCCAACTAGCACGAAATGTACGCGTGGAACTATTAGTGAAAAAGATAAAAAGAACTATGAGAAAAACGGCTTTAAATTCAATAAGTCTTCTGATGTTAATGGCCGGACGATTATTCGCGAGGTCGAGTTTCCCGATGGTAAAAAAGTAAAAAGCGGTAAGGCTTTTAATGACTATATAAAAAAGAACCCAGCAATGGCGAGTAGGGCTATGGCCGCACATAACCCAAGGACTTTAATATTTAACGGGGGACGTTTTAGCAGGGTTGTACTAAAGAAATTTGGCTTGGATAAATCAAAAGTCACACTTAACGGTGATGATGACAAGGAGAAGAGAGAGGATTTCGACACGAAGGCAAAAGCTTCGCCGGATGAGGAAGAAAAAAGAAGTACAAGCCTAAAAGATAAGGCGTCCGCAAAGATCAAAGCCATAAAAGTTGCGAGTGGCCTGGCTGCAGCCGGAGGTGTGCTTTGTTTTGCATATAATATGTCGAGGCTGACAGTAGCCCTCGTAAAACTCGAGAATAGTTTGAAATTCGCAGGATTTGCTTTGTTATTCTTAAAAGCTGCAGACCAAATAAAGGATCAGGGAAATGTTGATCCTGGAACAATTGCAACCCTTGGAGGAATACTAACTTCATATGCTACAACGGGTTCAAAAAAGGGTCTGACCGCCACAGACTCTCAAGGCTATAAGGTTGCAGCCTACGGTGGTGAAGGAGCCCTTGCTTCGTGGTCTAAGAATTATCTTTTAGGTGGCAGCCCAGCGCTAAAAACACTCGACAGTACAAATAGGGCTATAAAAGATTTTGCGAACAATAAGATGCACCTTAGCGTGAGAACATTTTGTAAAAGTCTAAACGGAGTAGTCGGCCAGGGTGTGGGTGCTGCCTTTTGTGCCACGGGTGGTGGTGGTGGTGAAGGTGCAATTGCCGGTACCGTCGTACCGGTACTTGGAAATGCTGTTGGTTGGCTCGTCGGCACCGCCGCATGCGTAGCCACGAGTCTTATTATTGGACTTGTTGCAGGAAAACTAATCGCAAAAGGTGTAGAGTTGGTCTTGCCAATGCTTATCAACGCAATAAAAGATGCCCCAATAAGTTCAAATATAGCCGGTGTTGATGCGGGTAATGCTATTGCTATTGGATCTGCCGCGCTACTTACTACTACCTCTCTGTCTCGAGGAATGAAACCGGCTAATAAAGCTGATGTAAAAGCTTTTGAAGTCGCTACGACGGGATCTGAAAAATTATATGACGATATTGCAAAATATGACGCGCAAAAGACTCCGTTTGATGTGTATAATCAATACTCATTCTTGGGATCGTTAGTACGAAGTAGTGGTATAAGCTATTCACAAGACAGCTCTCTAGCTAACAATCTACAAAATATCGGAACCCTTATGGGATCAGCTGTCCGGGTTACACCGGGAGCTCTAGCACTAGCCAGTATGCCACTTCCTATAAAAGATGAGGATTTAAGCCACTGTCCAGATCAAGATCTTGTAGACATTGGTGTTGATTGCGACAGAATGGGACAGATGCAGTTGACTCTCTCAAACACTGAGTTGCATATGTCGAATGAAAAGAATATCAACTACATGGAAAGTCATGATTATGTTGATGATACAGGTACGATTAATGAGGATAAGGATTACGCAAAATTTGTGCAATACTGCACCGATCAACGTGAATACTTAATGGGCTCAGATGGAACATCCATTGAAGAATCTGATGACTGGACAAGTGGAGAAAAATGTACGGAAGACAGCACAA
>CAZYFP010000015.1:0-5513 GCA_964647125.1 uncultured Candidatus Saccharibacteria bacterium | reverse complement strand
CAGCAACTGAAGGACGGCATCCGGAATGTGGTGATGTTCCCGAAAGGAACGGAAGTGCCCGGGAAGGCCCGCGATATCGGCATGCGGGACATCACGACCGGCGGCCAGCGATTCTGGCACAATCCAGAGAAGATCAAAGCGGGCGAGATCGCCGCGGCGGTAAAGAAGAACGAACTGCCGAAGATCCTTGGCAACGGCGGATACGGTGCGCCGGATAAATCCGAACTCAAAGGCCCGACCGTGGCCGTGGTGTCCGAGACTCGGCAGGCTGTGCCAGTCCAGGACATTCTGACGGATCGCTCCTCGCTCCCGAAAGCTGAAGCAGCCGCCAAGCGCCTTACCCCTCCCGGCGGGGCGGTCAAGGTGAAGCCGGCGGCAGAGGTGATCGCTAAACGGATTGACCCGAATCGCGCTCGTGTGAATGCCATGCGGGAGATCACGAAGATGGCAGCCGCGGGCGATATCCACGGCGCACTCCGTGCGGCCACCGGCCATGTCACTGCCGGAACGATCAAAGACTCGCATGTCGACAAGGCCCTCGAAATCGCCGGGCCGGCAGCGCTCAGGGCCGGATTCTCCGCTATCCCGGAACTGCATCACGCGATCAAGGTATTCCGCGACGCCGAACCGGGGCATCAGGAGCTTTTGCGGCCGATTCTGACGGCGCGGATTCACGCGATGGAAAAACGTCCGCAGGCAGAGCAACGGGCCGTACTCGCTCAGTTAGAGAAACACGGCATTTTACCGAACAGGGGATAAATCCACATGAAAAAGTTGTTGTGCATTGCTGCTATTCTGGCGGCGTCGACGTTGTGCGCTCGGGCAGACGGGCAGCCCGTAAATCAGACTCTCTCTCCCCCTTCGTCGAACTGGGTTTATCTCTACTGGTGCGGGTCGTCAATGACCGCATGTGCCTCTATGAATGAGGATGTTACGGCAATCTGCATGGCCCCGGCGGCGACGTCTCTCGCTACCGTTTTCGCAATTGGCGGAAGTCCGGCGCTGACCAATATTTCCGTTTCCTCGAACGTGGGTACTATAAACTTCGGGGCAACCGCTCAACTGTGGGTCGGGCAGCGTGTCACTGTCGCAGCGTCAACCACTTCGGCGCTAAATGGAACATACCGGATAAACGGTGTCAGCGGTTCGACCGCGACAATCGCTACAGCCGGCGTCAGCGACGGGACTTATAACAATGCGGCGATGACCGTATCGACCACAGGGCCACTCCTGAATGCGGCTGTGTGGGCGATCAGGATTTCAACCTACACGGATGGCATTTTGGATTCCACCTACTATGCGGGCGGCGGCATCCAGATCACGCAGGGGCTTGCCTGCTCGAACCGGACGGCATATTAACCCAATCCCATGCTCTTCCCCGATCAAAGCGCATTTGAAGAAGGACAATCGCCGGGTCGGCCCATTATGGGCTACGACTCGGATAGCGGCGAACTCGTCGTTGTCGCCGTTGACCCAGGTACACGACGATTGCTTACTTCCGGCGGCGGTGGAGGTGGCGGTGGAACATCCTCGGCATTTGATGATCCATTCCCGGTGGACGGTACCGCGGCTGGGTTCCTGGATCCTGACGGCAACATGGCCGCCGGGAAAGTGGACGCAGACGGCAACCAACTGGTCTCCGGGTCATTTACTCCTGCCACCTCAAGCACGGCGACAGACCCTACGCAGACGACAGTGGGGACATCGGCGGTTCAGGCGCTGGCGGCATCCGCTCGCAAGGCGATGTCGATTCAGAATCAGGGGACAACGGTGCTTTATGTTCTTCTCGGCGCCGGAACTCCATCCGCCTCGAAATATACCGTGGCCCTCCCGGCTTGTGGCGCGCACGATGACGGCTCCAGCCCCGCCTATACGGGGCCGATGGGAGTTGTCTGGCAAGGCGCGGTGCAGTGGGTCAGCAGCGCATCTGGCGGCCTCGGGACGGCGGTAGAACTGACATGAACGATCACATCACACATCTGGAACTGGCCGTAATCGCGGCCCTGCTTTTCCCGCAGGCGATTGAAAAAGTGCGCGCGCACTGGAAGCCGGTTAAAAACTGGCTGGAGCGCCGCGCCATCCATAAGAGGTCTCTGCAATGAAACGGAATCTGATTCTTATCCTCGTTGTCGCAGCGCTGGCGCTGGCGCAGCAGCCAGTTCTGATCCGACAGAACTCCAACACAGCCACAGTCACGGCAGGCGGGGCTCTCAAGGTGGATGGAAGCGCCACTACGCAGCCCGTTAGCGGAACTGTAACCGCCAACCAAGGCGGGACATGGACCGTCACGGGCGCCGGTGGAACTTTCCCTGTCACGGGAACCTTCTGGCAGGCGACCCAGCCTGTGAGCGGAACATTCTGGCAAGCTACACAGCCGGTCTCCGGTACGTTCTGGCAGGCGACGCAACCCGTTAGTAACGCGGGAACTTTCGCCGCTCAGGTGACCTCAATACTTGCCGCTGATCCATGCCTCGGGACCGCGAAGGTTTTCTTCTCGATCTCACAAACGGCGAATGCCAGAATCATCACGGGTACCAGCGCTAAAAAAATCTACTTCTGCTCGTTTGATGTGGTCGGGGCCGACGCGGAAAACATTTCCGTTGTTGAAGGAACAGGCTCGACTTGTGCCACAAGTACCATTGCGGTCCCCGGATTCCCTGCGGCGACAGCGGCAAACGGCTGGAACTTCGCGGCGAACGGGGGCATCTCAAAGGGCGCTGGTATCGGGTCTATCGCTGGGACTTCCGTGAATGCGGACGATGTGTGTGTTTTCCAGAGCGGATCAGGTCGCGTTTCAGGGGGCGGCTCGTATGTGGTCCAGTAGGGCTACCGCGTTGCTTGTGCTGCTCGGATGCTGTGCTCCTGGATGGGCGACGATCGCGCCTGTCTCTGGCCAGACCAAGATCATCTGTTGCAGTAATCCGAATGTAGTCAGTTTGCCGTCCGCGACTACGACTGGGGATTTGCTTGTAGTGTCCGGGGCAAAACTGAGCCAGCCCACTACGACTATCACTTCAATCACGGGCGGGGGCGTAACAACGTGGCTCAAAGCGAAAACGTCAAACGCATTCGGAGACGTGGAGGTCTGGTACGGGGTGGTTGCCGCTGGATCTTCCACGGCCATCACGGTTACATTCTCCACTTCGACCGGCCTCAACGAAGCTATCGTGACCGAATTCAGCACTTCTATCCCCGGGACGTGGACGTTAGACCAGTCAGCCGTCAACACGTCGTCCGCTTCCCCGCTTAGCTCTGGTTCTATCACCACGACCGTCGCGACGGAGTTGGTGTATGCGTCGGCGATGCGTAACGGCTGGAGTACTACAGCATCCGGCTTTACGTCGCTGACAACAACATCGGACTTTACCCAGGCCGCCTATTTAATCGTCACCTCCACCGGAACCTACAGCACGAGTTGGACATACCCAAGTGGCAACGCGGAGGCCGTAATCGCATCGTTCTACGTTGCTGCGGGCGGCGCCCCCACGAGAACCCTGATGGGGGTAGGTCAATAATACAATTTCGGGTATAATTCATACATGGATGTCAGTAACGGTGCGATAGATCGCTTCACCCAGTCCCTCCCTGGAATCGTTCAGAAACTCGCGGAAGCTGGCCATGCCGATGAGGTGGAAGCGCTTGAGGCCATCCATACCGATCTCACGGAAGCAATCGGCGGCCTAAATAAGCTCGTGGATCACTTTTTCGACCGGCTGCACGGGGAATTAGTGGGGCTACGCGACGGCCTTACCGCTGAGTCCGACAAGCGGATAAATGGACTCGGTGCCATTCTTCAGGCCACGGGACAGGCCATGCAGGTGAAGCAGTGACACTTTACCGTCCGATCTGGCGCTGGAAACTCCGCAACTGGATCGAGGATGCGGTCTGTGTCGCCGTCATCATTGGCGTTCTCGCATTTGGCCTGTGGGTCGTCAAGCTTGCCGGAATCTTCGCGGACTATATCGCGGCTGGAGGTATCAAATGATCGTGCAGGCTGATTCACTGATCGGGAATGCATGGGAGCACCTGGGAATCGGCGGAACCGGATTTGTGATCGGGGCGACGGCCATGCGCTTTGCGCGCGATGTTGTGTCGTATGCCGTTGATACCTACCCGACGCCGCAAACTGCGATGGGCCGATGGTTTCTCGGTGTCATCAGAAAATGCGTTGGAGAAGCAAGGCAACTCTCCGCGCCGGAACCAAATGCAGCGGCCGCAACTGGCGGCCAGTAGGGGAAATCGAAACGTTATGAATTGGCTGTTACACCTCTTTTCCAAAATCGAGCATATCTTCCACTCGCCCACTGCTCAAGCCATTGAAAAGCAGATCGAAACTCTGCTGCCGATCGCGCTTACCATCGTGACTGAGATCAACGGCGCTGCTCCAAGCCGCACGCTGGAACAGATCAACTCCATTGCTACGAAGTACGCACTGCCAACCATCTCGGCGCTTGCTGACGGCCAGAACGTCGGCAATGTGCTCCTGAACCTGGCGACGGAGATCCTGAAGAAGAATCATGCTCCGGACGCTGCGATTTCTACCTTAAACGCCGTCGTAAATCTCGCGGTTGTGGCTGTGAAGGCCGCATCAGTGCCGGTTGCGGAAGGCGCATCGGCTTGATAATATGAACTCATATTCCCCGCACGGCGTCACGCGGACGTACGTCCGATAACGGTTCGAAACGTATTCGGTCGTGCATGCGGCAGGTAGCCAATCCTGTTGAGGGGAGCCAGATTATTTAAAGCGCCCCGGCCTAAAAACCGGGGCGCTTTTCGCATTTCTGGCCTACCATGGGACAATTCAATTACCGTGCAGCCCCTCCGAAGATGGGGGTTCACGGCAGAGTGGAACTAATGGCGAAAGAGTCCGCGCAGAAACCGTCCCTGACAAGACGTGAATATGCCATTGAGCAGGCGTTAATCATCATGGACATGGCTTCCACGCCAGGCCGGCGTAAAATCCTGTCGGATCTCATCGATAAAGCCGAATCTGGAGCCCTGAAAGAGCCGCTACCCGTCACCTACGCCGGAATCAACGGGAGCTTTATCGTTTACCCAGACGGAAGGACGGAACGCTCATGAGTTGGACATGGATTCAGCAAAACGGCCAGATGTTCGGCCCTGATGGCGTATTGCTCGCGGAAGGGTACGCGGGCCATGGTCCCGGCCTCAACAATGCCGCGATGCAGGCCGTTCACGGCGTTGGCCCGCTTCCCTGTGGTCGATACACCATCGGGCCGCTGGAAGCCGCCCACACGACGGCAGAGGGCCATGTGCTGACCGATTCCGCCGCGCTGGTACCGCACCCGGAAAACCAGATGTACGGGCGCTCCGGATTCCGCATTCACGGCCGGAAATCGCTCACAGACATGGACGCTTCGAATGGATGCCCTGTGCTCGATCACGAACCACGCATGGAGGTGCTCAGTTCGCCGGATCGGGAGTTGATCGTGTTGGCGAAGAATCCGTATGTGCTGAGCTAAAGGCACGGTTTATCTTCGCTCAGGTGCTGG
>CAZYFP010000014.1:2882-5628 GCA_964647125.1 uncultured Candidatus Saccharibacteria bacterium | reverse complement strand
ATAATCCGTTGGCTTTGATCGACGCGCCCAATTCCGCCAGTTCCGCAGCGGGAAAATCGTGTCGCGGTTGGTAGGGCGAAGGCTCTATTTCAGAGATGGGTATTTTTTGTATTGGCATTTCGTTGTAAAATAATAATCACAGATGAGAGTGCCTGCCTGGGTTGTTACTTACAAGGCTTCGGCTTTGACCGTCTATAGCCTTTGACTATGACGACCTTCGGCGCGGGCTTGTGTTTGCAACCGCAATTGCATTTCTTTGCCATCTAAAACACCTCACTTGGAAGGCTATACCTTCGCGCCGGTAGCAAAGGTGCGTTCCATGTAAAGTTTTTAGCCGCTCGAAGAAAGGCGGCAGGCACCCTCATCTGTAATTATCTTCCCCCTTTTTCTCAAACAAAATCCGCAACCAATAGCGCGGCGTTTTCGGCAAGTCGCATTCACTGGAGGCGATAGCAGCGGTAATGACTATTGCAAATAAACAGATGCCGATGAGGGTATCAATCATGGTTAGTCCCTGTGGCAAAAATTGACCTAAAAGAATTTTTTCCATCCAAAATCAAATAACTTTTTGGTAGAAACCACTAATACAATGATCCCGACAACAATACCAATAAATGCCCCTATTGAGCCGTCTTCGCCAATTATTACGGCAACAATGGAGGCAGCGATAGCAGCAATAAAGGTACTTAAGACAAAAGACACTACCCACCATAATATGCGTAAAGACAATTCTGCAGATTCAAGTTTTGCTTTCGCTAATGCGCTGACATAAGGGTCTTTAACATAAACCGGATTTTGTGGGGTTGTGCCCTGTGCTGGCTGGATAGGTTTTTGGGCGACTGGTGCCACAGCCGCTTTAACCGCCATTAATTTGCAGCGTGGACATTCCAAATCGGTTTGCTCCATCAAATAGCCACAAGTTGGACAATTCATTTCAAACTCCCAAAAGTACTTTTATTTCGCTTTCTTCTTTTCCTCTGGCTTCTCAATTTCCCACTTTTCCACCATACCACCACGGATAATAAACTCGCCCTCTTTCGCATGGATAGTTTTAAATTCGGGATTCAATGGCCGAAATTCTACATTGCCATCCGCTAAACGAACGTACTTTTTAAACGTGACTGTATGCTCGAATTGACCGTTGGAAAATTCCACATGCACATACGCACCCGGGAAAATAGTGTCAGGGCGCAAGATAATAAACGCGCCGTCGCCAATTGACATTCCTAATTCCGCTTCCATCGAATGCCCGCAAACTTTTAAAGCATAATCGCCAGGCTTTAAATTATCGAACGGTGGGCGAATATATGTACCAGGAATTTCCCGCTTTATTTCATCTAAACCACCCGCGGGAATGACGCCTAACAACGGTATATATGGCGGCTGCTTATCTTCTTTTTCATTGTCTAAATCTTTTTCGATAGCACGGAAAATTTGAGTGGATACAGGTACATCGGTTTTTCCACGCCTTTCACGGAGACGATTGAGAGCACTCTCTGTTAGCTTTACAGAGTAGGTTATATCTCTTGGCTCGTTGTCCCCCTTGGGTCTACCAGGGTTTCTGTTTAACATCATACCACCACTTCTAATCCGAATACTTATACCACGAATTATAATCAGATAGAAAAAAGATTATATTTTGATTGAAATCTCTTGACAAGTAATTAAGGTAATACTATAATTACTTACGTCATACAAAATATGTAGTTACGTAAGGAAAAAGGAGATTTTAAAAATGGGTTCAAACACACAGTACGGCGGCGATTTAAAGGAAGCGAAACCTGCATTGGGCGAACTTACAAACGCATTTCATTCTACGCACATGACGGAATGTTTACGTCAAATTATTTTGCAACTGAACCGTGAGAGAAAGCGTATGCAGCTTGATTCAATCAGCTACGGGGATATAACTATCAGGAGCCGGAAATGAAAACAAAACAAGTTCCCTTAGACGAAGCAGTGAAGTATTTGCCGAAAGACCGCTGGACGTATTTTATTTTACGTTGCCGCGAATTAGCAGAACAGCAGGAGGTGAAAAGGAATGCACTTCGTAATACAAACAATCAGTGACGTATTTTGGACAGTAGCCCCGCCATTGGCGTTTATCGGAACGGGCGTTGCGTTGGCGCACGCGATCCCATACGCGCAAAAGAAATTTGCTGGATGGAAATGGAAGCGCGCTAAAGCGGCTTGGGAAGAATCATTGATGTTGCAGAAGAATATTGATGAGCAAGCAGCTAAAGATGCAGCGGCGGCGCGAATCGCACAGCAGCGGATTAATCAGACGTTTATGCAGAACCAGCAGGCGTTCGCTAAGAAATTGGGAAGCGGACGATAAATTACTTTTAGGAGAAAAATGAGCGACAAAATTAGTGGATACAAAGCGACAGATGAAAACATGCAGTGCCGAGGCTATCAGTATGTTTTAGGTGAGTGGCACGAGTGTGAAGGTGAATTGGAGATGTGTGAGAACGGGTTCCATTTCTGCGAACAACCATCCGGGCCGTGGTCATACTACTCAGATGAGGGCACTCGTATTTGGGAGGTAGAAGCAGAAGGGGTATTAGAAACTCCGTGGCAAGCTGGATCAGATCGAAAGCTGGTAGCAAGGCGTATTCGATTAGTTAGAGAGGTGATTATTGGAGGCAACCGCAACACCGGCTACTACAACACCGGCGACTACAACACCGGCGACTACAACACCGGCGACTACAACACCGGCAACCGCAACACCGGCGACTGCAAC
>CAZYFP010000014.1:0-2782 GCA_964647125.1 uncultured Candidatus Saccharibacteria bacterium | reverse complement strand
ACCGGCTACTACAACACCGGCGACTACAACACCGGCGACTGCAACACCGGCTACTGCAACACCGGCTACTACAACACCGGCAACCGCAACACCGGCGACTGCAACACCGGCTACTACAACACCGGCGACTACAACACCGGCGACTGCAACACCGGCTACTACAACACCGGCAACCGCAACACCGGCGACTACAACACCGGCTACTACAACACCGGCAACCGCAACACCGGCGACTACAACACCGGCTACTACAACACTACAAATTTTTCATCTGGCTATTTTTGCCAAAAAGAGCCGACAGTTATTTGCTTTGATGTGGATACAAAATTAACTCGCGAAGATTTCAGAGAGAAATTCGGCTATCTCGCAAGTAATTTAGGCGATGAGTTAATGGGTGATGAGAAAATCAAATTCGCTGATTACAAAGAACTGCCCGGAATTACAGCGAAGAAACTCAAGGACTTGCATCAAAAATTTATTGATGCGCGCATAGGGTCATTAGCAAGCCACACACGATAAAACCCGCCAGCGGTGAGCAGCCGCCAGCGGGAGTTACCAAGAAGAAAAATGAAAAGGATGGTAATTAAAATGTTAGACACACTTCAATCACCAACAGTAATTTTACAGGAAAAGACGCCAACGGCGCAAGATGCGGAAGTACTTTTAAGCAACATTGAGGCAGCGGCGCAAGAGGTAAGAGAGCGCCAAACCTTACGCGGTCAACTCAACATCAAAATGGATAAGCAGATCGGCATCTGCTGCGGATTGGAACAGGCACGGGGGATTCTCAGGGAGCACGATCCCAAAAGCCCTGCGATAGCTTTTCTCTCGTGTGAAATTGTGGAAGCGCATAAAGCATGGAATCAGCTCTATCAGGCATGGAGTGAAACGCTATGAGCATATTCACTAACACATTCACCGATAATGACGGCTTAGAAGAATACCGCTGGCAAATGGCAGAGCAGCACGAACGCGATTTAGCGCGGCGTTGCGGAATGAACGCCAGCGAAGCCAGCAATTACACGCCTGCGCAGTTGCAAGCGAAGTTACAGGCAAAGCCGGTGCAACAGCCAAAAACTGCGATCACTTGCGGCGTCCGCACGTTATCAAAAAGTTTCAAATTGCCCGGTGGAAAGTACTGGACGATTTGGGACGCAGACGCTGATATTTGCCCCGCCGCTTTGCGCGGCATCAACAACCAAAACATTTAGGAGAGTAGAAACATGAGCAACACAGAATTAGCCACAACAGAAAAGAGTACTTTTATGCCGGTGATGAACATTGATGATGTTTTGAGCCGCCATAAGCAGTTAATGGCATTCAAAGATCAGGTATTGAAAGTCGATGTTGACTTCGGAGTGATACCTGGCACGAATACAAAGCCAGTTTTACTCAAGCCAGGTGCGGAAAAGCTCTGCACATTATTTGGCCTTTCCGCGCGCTTTGAGATCATCGAACGAATAGAAGACTGGAGCGGTGAAACGCACAAGGGCGAACCGTTCTTTTATTACTTGTATCGTTGCTCCCTTTCGCGCGGCGATCAACTAATTGCGGAATCAGATGGCTCATGCAATAGCCATGAAAAGAAATACCGCTATCGCAAAGCAGAGCGTGTTTGCCCGTCATGCGGCGCATCGACGATCATCAAAGGTAAAGCAGAATATGGCGGCGGATGGCTTTGCTGGAAAAAGAACGGCGGCTGCAATGCAAAGTTTAACGACGGCGATCAAGCTATCGAATCACAAGTTGTTGGCAATATCCCGAATCCTGATGTTGCGGATTTAGTTAATACCATGCAGAAAATGGCGCAAAAGCGCGCATTGGTTGCGGCGTCATTATTGGCCGTCAATGCCAGCGAGTTTTTCACGCAGGACATGGAAGATTTTCAGCACGGACATGATGAACCGGCACAGCCGGAGCCACAACAACCAGAGCCGGTAAAGACAATTGAACTGGCAACGCCGGCAGACATCCGCAGCTATGAAGCTGTGCGCCATACCGCAATTGAATTTGGCTATCGCACTGCAAGCGGCAGCGAACCGAAACCTCTTGTCGAAAACGCAACCAAAGCAGACGCAATACGCCGCACTCACGCCTTGCAAAAATGGATTGAGGAAAACACAGTAGACCCAAGCGACCCGTTTGCAATGGAAGATGAACCGGTTGCAGCAGCAGCATAACAACCATGCGCGGCGTTTGTAATGAGCGCCGCGCAAAAGTACTTTTAGAGGTGGTGGTGAACAGGGAATGAGGAAGCCTGATATTGTCGAACTTCCAGTAGATCACGAATCGGAAATGGCAACGATTGGCGCATGTTTAATGACGCCGCCGATGAGAGATTACAAGATGATTGAGTACGCAATCACAACATTGAAACCTTTTGATTTTTATGGGCTATCCGCTCAAACGGCATTTATTGCCATTGCAAAATTGATGAATAATCGCTTAGTAAAACCAGACAGAGAAATTGATTTAATCACGATGACATCCTATTTACGCCACGCTGGCAAGCTCCACGAATGCAGCGTGGCCTTTCTTGCAAGCTGTATCGATATTTGCCCCAGCGTTCAGAATATCGCGGCTTACGTGGAAAACGTTTTGCAGTGCAGCCAGCGCCGCCGATTGATGCAATTATCGGAACTGATATTAGACACGAACTTTGAAGCATCGCAAACCATTATTAAAACGCGCGCCGCGTTGGACGCTATTGAAACCGGCAAAAGCACTGATTTGAAGGAACTATTTAAGGAGAACAAATAATTATGAACGAGATTACAAAAGT
>CAZYFP010000013.1:3940-9451 GCA_964647125.1 uncultured Candidatus Saccharibacteria bacterium | reverse complement strand
CTTGGCGTTGGGTTCAATCCAAATCTGACGGGTCGAGACAACGTTTTTCTTAATGGAGCCATGCTTGGATTTAGTAGAAAAGAAATTGAAAAGATGTATGACTCAATCGTGGAGTTTGCAGAGCTCGAAGAGTTCATGGATCAGAAACTCAAAAATTATTCGAGTGGTCAAAGAGTTCGACTTGCTTTCTCTATGGCTATTCGTGCTGATGCGGATATTTTACTGCTCGATGAAGTTTTGGCAGTGGGTGATGCGGCTTTTCAAAAGAAGTGTTACGAATATTTTGACTCTCTGAGGGAAAACAAGAAAACCATCATTCTTGTCTCGCACGGGATGGGAGTAATACGACAATATTGCGACAAGGCGATACTTATAGAAGACGGGAAGGTTGCTTTTGAGGGGACGGCCGATCAGGTAGCAGATGAATATTTGAAATTATTCAACCAGTCTACTATCAACAGCAAGTCACAAGAGTCAAAAGACAGGTGGGGTGACGAAGCTATAAAAATAAAGCAGATCGACCTGAAAGTCGTAGATGACACTATTAAGATAACTACAACCTTGAAAGCCGCGGCCGATGTTCGGGATGTGAAGTTTGGTTTTCGTATAAAAGATATGAAAGGGAATGTACTCGTTGGGGCGAATAATCTTAATGTCGAAGGCCATCAAAAACTTCACTTCAAATCAGGGGAAACAAAAGAGCTCGAATTCTTACTACCAAACATTCTAGGTAATCAACGCTATACCCTGTCAGCGACGGTAAATTCAAAGGGCGACGTTGTTCACGATTCTTGGGAAAACATCAGTACGATCAGTAATTCCCGAGAGGGTGTCTACTACCCCCTCCTCGCCCCCGCTATTCTGAGGGTAAAAGAGGACAAATAAAATGAGCTCGTCGAGAGAATACAAATATAAATTCTCTTTTGTTATGCCGGTCTATAACGTCGAGCAGTATCTTGCAGAGACAATAGAGAGTGTATTGGCGCAAGATATCGGTTTCGAAGAAAATATACAATTAATACTTGTAAATGACGGTAGTAATGACGGTAGCTCAGAAGTTGCAAAACACTACCTAAATAAATATCCCGAAAATATAATCTATGTAGAACAAGAAAATAAAGGTGTGAGTGCTGCTCGAAATGCAGGCGTTGAGCTGGTTGAAGGAAAGTATATTAGTTTCCTTGACTCTGATGACCTCATATCTCCAGACACTATTAGAAAGGTTTATAACTTCTTTGAAGAGCATTATGAGGAAGTTGATTTAGTATCAATCAAGCTCGAGTTTTTTGAAGCTCAAACTGGTCCACACCCCCTGAATTATAAGTATGAAACTACCAGGGTTGTTGATATTGAAAGTGACTATGATCATATTCAACTTTCAGGCGGTTCAATTTTTGTAAAAACAGATGCAATTAAGAATAAGAGCAGGTTTGACACAAAACTTAAAACCGCTGAAGACGCCAAACTAATAACAGAGATTGTTTTAGAAAAAATGGCATATGGTTTAGTTGCTGAACCAACCTATTATTATAGGAAGAGAGCTTCGCTTGATTCTGCTATGAGTTCTTCACTTATGGGTAGAGCATGGTATGTCGACACCCCTAAGTACGCTCATTTCGGAATGTTTAGTTATGCAAAAGAAAAACTAGGGTATATACCAAGGTATGTGCAGTTTCTTGTGATGTATGACCTGCAGTGGCGATTCATGCAGCAAGCGGCCGACGCGGTTCCTGTGGATGTAGATATAGATGCCTATAAAAAGACCCTCTACTCGCTGCTTCAAAACATTGATGATGATATTATAATGAGTCAAAAAAATATACATATAGAGTATAAACTCTTTATTCTACGTAAAAAATATGGAGAGAATTTTAATAATTTAGTTAAGCGCGAGGATACGAAGTACTACATTAACGATACATTCATCTACAACGATGCTTGGCGGCACAAAGTTTTCATAGACTTTATCTCCATTACAGATAACTTAGTTAAGATACAAGGTAATGTTGGAGGTATAATTCTATCAGATTTACAGTTCGGCTTCTCGGTTGGCGGTATCTTTCACAAAGCCCACCGTTCTCCGCGAATGGAAGGAGCAAAACTTTTTCTTGACGAGTTGGTATATGACAGAAATGGTTTTACCATTGAATTCCCTATTGAAAATAACAACGAACATGCAAAACCCATACTTCGTCGAGTAGGTTGGAGAAAAGAACTAACAATGGAGGGTATGCGATATTCGCGGATGCTACCCTTTACAAGAGGAGCCACATATACCGTATATAAGAACTTTCTTATATGTCACGTCACACCATCATTGTTGGTCTTTGTAGAGCGAAGTAAATACCGTATTTTTATGAAAGAGCTCAAGTATCTAGCCATTTCAATTGCGATAGAATTAAAGAAATCGATTCGTATACTGAAAGAACTATTACGTGGCCGTCAGGAAAGTGAAAATCAAGAAGTTGTTGAAGATAAAACGTCAGCCAGTGTTATTATGTTACGCTTCGCTTATTGGATAACTAAACCTTTTGTGAGCAAAAGAATCTGGCTGATTTCTGATCGTGTAGAGGCTGCAGGTGACAACGGGGAGGCCTTCTTTCGTTATGCTGTAGAACAACCAGAGAATGGCATACGACCACTATTTGTTTTACCAAGAAAGAGTAGTGACTATGGCCGCATGAGTAAGATAGGGCCCGTGATTGACCCGTCCACCTGGAGGTATAAGTTATTATTCTTGCATGCAGATAAGGTTATTTCATCTTCCGCTGATCACCATACTATAAATGCTCTTGGTGAGAAACAGAAGCTAATAAGAGATATTGTTGATTTCGACTTTGTCTTTTTACAGCATGGTGTCACAAAAGATGACCAATCCGATTGGCTTAATAAGTATAAGAAAAACATACAGCGTCTCGTGACGGTCTCGCCAATGGAGTATAGATCATTTCTTGCAGAGAGTTATCATTACAGCAGAGAGAATATCGTGCTAACTGGCTTTCCTCGATATGATCGTTTAGAGAATAAGCCGAAGAATAAATTAATCATTATGCCAACATGGCGTAAAGATATCGTTGATACGATAGATCCTAAAACCAATGAACGACCATACAGTTCTTCATTTAAAACCTCGGAATATTATAAGTTTTATAGCTCGCTCCTTTCAGACCCTCGTTTCCTGAGCGCACTTGAAACACATAAGATAAAAGCC
The DNA here is from genome assembly GCA_964647125.1 of uncultured Candidatus Saccharibacteria bacterium. GTDB lineage: Bacteria > Patescibacteriota > Saccharimonadia > Saccharimonadales > UBA4665 > UBA6224. The sequence goes on along the minus strand of CAZYFP010000013.1, from coordinate 6,240 downwards.
GAATTCTATCTTCATCCAAGCCTTAATAAACAAATTAAAGACTTTAAAGGTTCAAAACACGTAAAGATAATGAGTTTTCCACACGATTATCAAAAGGCATTTTCTGAAGGCAGCATACTCCTTACTGATTACTCAAGTGTAGCATTCGACTTTGCCTACCTGAAAAAACCGATTCTCTATACACAGTTTGATAAAGAAAAGTTTTATGAATCACATACCTATGATGAAGGTTATTTCTCGTATGAAGATAATGGTTTTGGTCCTGTGTCGTATGAATACGAATCGACGCTTAAGAATGTTGTCAGTATGCTTGGTAAGAATAAAATGGAAACAAAATATATTAACCGGGTTGAATCATTCTTTAAATACACAGATAAACACAACAGTAGACGGGTTTATCAGACCATATTAAATCTTGACGAGACTCAATATATAAATAGTGTCGTGAAGCACCATGAAAATTCAGCAGCAGGAGCAGATAAAGCTTTGATCCCTACCTACTGGTGGCGATATAACTATCCAGTTGAGCTTAATTTTGGTGACGAGATAACGCCGTATATAATGAAATCAATCTGGGGTGTGGATGCCATCTGGACTGACGTCAATGACAGCATTTTGGCTGGAGCCGGATCGATTCTCGACATTCTTCAGCGGGAGCGGAAAGAACAAGGCCTGAATGTGTGGGGTAGTGGCTTTATTCGGGAAGGTGAACCAAATAATAATCCGAATCTTATATTCCATGCGGTAAGGGGTCCGAGGACGCTCAGCCGAATCGGTACTAATGCCGCGCTGGGTGACCCGGGGATACTTGTGAATCTCGTCTTTAAAGCGGCAAAAGAGAAAAAGTATAAGGTTGGCGTCGTACCACACTACGTAGACGTAGATAATAAGATGCTGGATGTTATAAGAAATAATCCTGATTATTTAGTTGTTGACGTGCTTCAGACGCCAGATAAAGTCGCTTATGATATTTCATCCTGTAAATATATCTTATCTTCGTCACTGCACGGATTGATTTTTGCAGACAGCTACGGTATACCAAATAACCGAATGCGTCTCTCTGACAAGCTCACCGGCGGTGAATACAAGTTTAATGATTATTACGAGTCCACAGGCCGGAAGTTGATAGAGGTCAGCCCATCTATACTAGGTAAAGAAGATGAAATTCGTAGAGTAATGGAGAGCTATGTACCAATCTCTAATTTGGACGGCATACAGAAACAGCTTATAGAAAGGTTTCCATTTAAGGAGGGTATGAAATGACAAATATGCCCCCGATTTCTGTGATAATTCCACTATATAACGTAGGCGACTATCTGAATGCTACAGTAAAGAGCGTTCTTGAGCAGACTATTGGTTTTGAAAAAAATATCCAAGTCATATTTGTTAATGATGGTAGTACCGATAACACGGAAGATATAGCAGTTAGCTATCAAAAGCAATATCCGAAGAATATAATCTATGTAGCTCAAAAAAATCAGGGTGTAAGCGCAGCACGAAACTCGGGTCTAGAATTAGCGACCGGTGCGTATGTTCACTTCATGGATAGTGATGATATTATCAGCCGCAACTTTTATGAAGAATCAATCAAACTTCTTGAGGCACACAAAAATGATATTGATTTTGTCGCATCGAAGATGCTTTTCTTCGATGCTTCCTACGGTGGTCATCCTTCGAATGGTAAATTTAAAACTACTCGTGTCATCAATGTAGATGATGAACCAGACAAGACGATTCTTCACTTGCCAACAACGGTCATATCACGTAAAGCGATTGGTAAGCTCCTGTTTGACCGAAAGCTTGCAGTGACTGAGGACGCCAAGTTCTTGAATGAGATTCTATACAAAAGGAGACGATATGGTGTGGTTGCCGACACGGTTTATTACTACCGGAGACGACAGAGCGGTACATCAGCTATAAATGGAAAACTGAACAACCGAAGCTATTATGTAGACACACCGAAGCGTGCGTATGTCTATTTATTAAACATATGGCGCGACAGCAACGATAAACCACATTCTTATATCCAACATGTGATCATGAATGAATTGGTGTGGAAGTTTTTGGCAGAGAAAAAGCAAACCGTTCTTACTGAGTCAGAAGAACAAGACTATAAGACGACGGTTTACGAACTCCTATCTCAGATAGATGACAGAATAATTATTTCAAATAAGCTTCTTGGTCTTGATCAGAAAACCTTCTTGTTAAAGAAAAAGTACGGCAAAACAATCTATGAAGAAAAATTAACTTTCACGAATGGGAGATACTTATTTGACGGCATGAGCCTGTTCTCTCCTCAG
>CAZYFP010000013.1:0-3840 GCA_964647125.1 uncultured Candidatus Saccharibacteria bacterium | reverse complement strand
GACATGGTTTCGGGACTACTCGAAACCTTCACTGGAAAGAAGATAGATATTCCTATATATACGAAAGAGTTTACTCGGCTCAGTAGGCTTACGGGATCATATGCCAAAATAGGTAACGTATTATGGAGAACCGGGAAATCCACCATAGAAATATCACCTCCTAGTCGGACTGCGTACATTCGGTTTGAACTACGCTTCATGGTTTCAATACTGCTCCACATTCAACCGCGAAGAGCGGCGCTTATGTTAAGGAGGGTGCTACTTGATGCAAGGACACTTATGCTTTTTGCGCCGAAGAAGAGGCTTCTCTTTGACCTGGCGGCACCATTTGCTTTAGTACTACGTTCAATGTATACAGCTGTAATCGACATCTTTATCCGGCTGCTCTTCTTTTCAGGTCTATATAAAAGTAAACGTCCAATATGGCTGGTGTCGGATAGGGCAAGTCTTGCTGGCGATAATGGCGAGGCATTTTTTCGACACGTTTCAGAATATGAATCACCAAACGCAGATGTCTATTTCGTAATATCAAAGAAATCACCCGACTTTGAGCGTATGAAAGAATTCGGGAATGTCCTTGATATAGATAGTTTAAAGTACAAGATGCTTTTTTTGCGCGCGGACAAAGTCATTTCTTCATCGGCAGACTATCATGCCTATAACGCCTTTCTCTATCGATGGCCCCACTTCAGTGATCTCTACACGTTTGATTTTGTGTTTCTACAACACGGCATCATAAAAGATGACCTGTCCGACTGGCTAAATAGATTCAACAAGAATATACGACTTTTTGTAACATCTGCACCTGCGGAATATGAATCGGTTCTTAAGGGCGACTATTACTATAATGAGAATGAAGTATTGCTGTCGGGCTTGCCCCGTTATGATTTTCTAGAAAATGACCCCAAGGGAATACTCGTACTTGCACCTACGTGGCGGTGGAATCTTATTGAAAGTGTGTATCAAAACAAAGATGGTCTCCGGCCAAAGACGGAACAGTTTAAGAAAACAGAATACTACAGGTTCTATAACTCATTGATGAATGATGACAGAATTTCATCCGCACTTAAAAAAGCGAAATGGCGAGGTGAACTATATCTGCATCCATCATTCAGTCTTCAGGCGGATTTCTTTCAACAGAATGACCATTTTTTGGTAAAGAAAGCACCCTATGATTATAAGATGGCATTTAGAGAAGGTAATCTGCTTGTTACAGACTATTCCAGTGTAGCTTTTGACTTCGTGTATCTAAACAAGCCAGTTGTATACACGCAGTTTGATAAAGAGTCATTTTTTGCGAACCATACTTATGACGAAGGCTATTTCTCGTATGAAAATGATGGTTTTGGACCTGTTACGTATGACTACGAGTCGTCTGTCGCCGCAATAGTTGCAGCCATCGAGGACGGAAAGATCTCTGACAAATACAAGGCAAGGGCAAAGGACTTCTTCTATAGGATGGACAGAAACAATTCAAAACGTGTCTATGATGCAGTCACTGCCCTTGATAGTACAGACTTATACTCAATCTAATTTTAAACTAAGTTGCCGGGCCACAGAATACCCGTGGTGTATCCTCTTGAAGAGTCTTCAACGGTACGTAAGTACCACTTGCCATTTATTAAGACTTTCATGTTGAATGACAGAATGGTTCCAGCGGGTATCTTATCGCCCACGTTCGAGTCGGTGACAAGATCTTTCTTGTATGTATCAATCGTAGTTTTCATGTCTCTTGGTGTTTTCATGAAAACATATTTTATACCGGTAAAGCTAGCAGGTGCCTCGAGTAAATCAGCCATTGCGAAGCTAGTGTTGAGATTGTGGGCGGTGTCGTACCGCGATCGTAAGTACACGGTATCGCCAACGAGCGTTTTTGTGTCAAGTTGAATCGCAGTGCTGTAAGTGAATGGCGCTCCTAAGTTGGTCATAGTCACGGGATCTTTTTTGGAGGATCCAGCATTTATTATCATCCATCGAGGCTCTTTCATTGCGACATAAGTTGGCCTTATCTCACTAAGCTTATCCAGAGGAACACCTACGAAAGTTCCTATCGTCGGTTCATTCTTAGTAAGGTACCAGACGTCGTTTATTTCTATCTTTTTATTAAAATAAAGATGAGTGGACGTAGGTAAGGCTGTGCCTTGGGGCTGAAGTCCCCTGAGATCATATGAGTACGTCGTTGCACTGGTTGTCATCCAGCGTGGTTGAAGTAAGTCGGTGTAAGAGAGTGTTGTGCTACGTAATGAACTCAAAGGAATGCCGCTTTGTATATGATGAAGCGTATCGTGTTGTGTCTGCAAATACTCAATTCCACCAATAGCTATTTTTTTTGAAAAGTATATCTGAGTTCCCGCTGGTATGGTTACTCCTAGCGACTTTTTAGTCTGAGGGTCTACCTTTATCAAATCTTTACTTGTCTCCATCCATCTAGGCTGCTGCAGATTAATGTAGTTCATCGGAACTTCTTCGAGATCACTGTAGAGGATACCTTTACTAAGGCCATTGTTCGTATCGTTTTGTGTCTGCAGGTATATGCGTCCATTGACAGTAATCTTTTTACCGAAATATATCTGTGATCCACTCGGGATAACACTATCAATAGTCTCGTTTGTCACAGGATTTCGCTTGTAGATGTCGCCTTTTGCCTGCATCCAACGTGGTGATAGGAGATTTACGAAGACGGCATGAGTTGATCCAAACCAGGTAGTAAAAAGATTGTAGAAATTTCTATTGCCATACGCCCCGCATGGATAGGCCGCTCCCCAGCCAGCATTAAGAGCAGCTTGGTTTGGCTGATAAGGGGTGTAACGATAGAGTGAGGAGGTTGCCCGGTTTTTGACATATACGTTACTACCCCCACAACTAGCAGACGGGTTGTATTGAATGTAATTCCAACCCACCGGGTAGTTAGTCCAACCTCCCGTAAGGACTTCTTTGAAAAGGGAAGCGGCTTGACGGATCTGATTTTTAAGCCCGTAATACTGAGCGTCGCACGGAGCGGTGTCTGGACAGCCAAAGCCTGTTGCGGAACGATACTGCACATTATAGTTCGGCCAGGTGTCTGTTACGAGACCCTGCTCCTTTTCCAGTAAGACGATGAGTACTTGTGGATTCAAATTATAATCTTGAGCTGTCTGCCAGATGATGTGAGCTGCCGATTCACCATTAAAGTCCTGATCGGCCATACAGATGAAATGCCCGTCTTTAAGATTGTAGTAATATGTTGTCCCGTCTGCTTTCAGCCAGCCTTTCGTAGAATTGTAGCCGGTAAGCCTGCTCAGTCCTCTGTCGTTACAAGAGTTTTTACTTTTTAGAAATGACTGGATCTGCGTCTGAGTCAGTGCATCCTTTTTACTCATAACGATATCATCCATAATATTTCCAGCGCTGAAGCCGGCAAGGGTGGCATGAGCCGTTGGGGCCTGAGAAATGATTGAAACAAAGGGCGTAAGGAGCAATACGAGAATAGCGAATACACTTATCCAGAATCTAGATTTTGAATTATAAGGGAACTTGGCTATTTTCATAGAGAAACTTGTCCTGTAATGTCGCCTTTCTTATCCCCGCTTGTGACAGTGATGACGATGTTCCATGTACCAGACCCTAATTCCGATACAGGGATGTCAAAGCCCTTACAGGTGGCGGACGAAGGATTTGCTAGCACTTCGGCGGATTTCGTAACAGATTTTTTTGGTGAATTTCGAGTCAGTTTAAGGTCGCATGTACCAGAATTAATTTTTTGGTCTACAGTGACGCGGATAGAGAGTCGGTCGTTTATAACAGATTTATAGTTTATGACACCACTTATCGTAGGTTTTTGCGGCTCATCTGTTTTGGGTG
>CAZYFP010000012.1:1587-10291 GCA_964647125.1 uncultured Candidatus Saccharibacteria bacterium | reverse complement strand
TGGAGTTTTCTAGTCGTGCTTGGAAGTTCAGGGTTGGGGTGGCTGCTTGGGCGGGTGACGGATGAACAGCGATAAATAGAGCGCACACAAGCCCAAATACAGCAAACACCCTCAGCAGTCTACTCCTGAGGGCGCGTGCAAACGGTACTCTGTTTTGAGTTGTTTGTGTGCGCATTTTTCTTTTCGTTTTTGGGTTTTTGTGTTTTTTAGGAAGGTACCATCGGTCAAACACCGATGAGTTTTGTATGAGAATACAAGATCCTCATTACACTATTATTCCTCTGTTGGTACTCTATTGCAACAGGTATTGAACACAAAATTGTCTCGTTTTTAGGCCAAAAATAGCTATTTTTAGGCCAAAAGTGACGTTTTCTGCGTTGACTTATTGACATCAAAAAGTGTTATTCATATCTAGAAATATGTACATATTTTATACACTTTGCACATTTGAGTTCGCTCGCCCACGTCTTATGCCATATTTTCGTAATATTTTCATCACCAAAAGTTTTCCACAAGCGCTTTAGCTTTTTAGTTCTACATACGTGCATCGTGGCTAATTTAAGCCAAACCACCTCTGTGTGCTACCATGTAATTATGCGTGAAATAGGTCGGAATTTTTGGCTTAGGCTGGGTATTGTGCTGGTTTTGGTGGTTGGTGGCTACATGGTGACTGTTTTTATACCGCGTCAGCGTGAATACGCCCGCCAGCAGCTACCTAAAAAGGCCCTCATTCAATTCCGTAACACTGTAAACCAGAATTATATTGCCTACACTGCCCTAGCCAGTCAATCGGGCGCAGACAATACCGCATCCTTGCTACTAAGCACTGCTCAACAGAACTTAACAGAGGCCAACAAGGCTCTGACTGCTGCCCTGAGCCACGCCCCAAAGGAGGTCGATAAGCCAGTCATCGCGGAGTTAAAACAGCTAGCCGCACAGCAGTCAGACATACTTAAAGAGTACATCGGACGTTACAACGCCTTACTGAAGCCACTTAGCTATTTGCCAGAATCCGACCTTACTCTAAGTAAGTCTACTGGGGTCAGCCGAGCAAGGGCCGCTCAATCAGCACTGAGTCAGCTTGCTGCAGCGGCATCGTTACAGCTCAAAAACAACGACACTAGTGTCAATCAACAGTTGGCGCCCCAGGGCTCAGGCAGCTTTACACTTCCTGAAGATACCAGGCAGGCATTAGCAGACTCCGCAAAATGCTACGGGGAGTTTGCGGACCAACTACAACGGGGTAAAGCAGCGGCTAAAGGCACACTGCGCAGCTGTAACAAGGCATATGCCACTACTCGCTCAAAGGTAGCTCAGGCTATTTCTGCACCCCTTCGAACAGACGAAGGCAACCAACTAAAAGACAGTTTTTTGGCAATACTCGAGAAGTTAACACCGTAATTAGTTACTCAAGTAATCTAGGTCGTAGTTAGTTACTAGGTCGCCATTATCGTTAAAATGCGGCCGAGCTTTTGCTTGGTTGTTGGTGGTTAAGATTACCTCTGTTTGTTGTGACTGCACATTATAGCGGAGTACGTGCCATGGCTTGGTGGTGTCATCTGCGACGTATTGGGCGTATACAATGTCGTTGCCACTTATGCGGGGTTCACCCACACCGCTACCGCTACTTATTTGGTACACTTGCAGCCCGTCGTAGTACATCACCTGCCACTCGTTGTTAATCCACTGCTGCCAAACCACATGGTTGCCGTCCAGATCAGGGTAGGTATTGGTGCTGTAGCCGCTGAGTTGAAGTGTTGTATTTGTTAGTACATCGTACAAAAAAACCTGGCTATTTATGTCGTCCGAAGAGGCCAGCCAAGTGATATATCGGCCGCTACTCTTGGGGTTAGTGTGGTTCATGTTACCTTCGGTTACATACACTTTTTCACCGTTATATAGATAGTACACTTGCTGGTAACCCTCTACTGTTTCGCTGTGCGGGACTAGCTCCGCGTCTTCCAGGTACACCTGCAATTCAGAGGGGTTGGGTGCAGGGTCAGCAAACGTAAGATTAACAACAAATATTGTCATCCCCGAAATAACCAACGGGATAGCCCACAGCTTTGCCAGGTGCAAAACCTGCGCACCAAACCGTCGCCTACGCCGAACAATTAGTCGGCCCACGAGAACGCTCCTTTGTATCCATCAATAAAGAATAGCCCATGTTTCAGCTGCTGCCCTGTTTGAGGCTTGGTGCTAAGAGTTGGGCATACATCGTACTGACTCAGCAAGGTGCCAACACTCTCAAGAACCCTAAAGTAGTAGTGTGTTGCACCAAGCGCAGCGTTATCTTGCAGGTAAAAGTCGTACTCTGTTGTTTGCCCCAAGCTAACGGCATTTGGGTTCAGTGATGAGCTAGACGAGGCCACAAACTGCTGCATCACATTAGAGGCTGGACTCAATCGGCTGGTAGATATGGGGTCACCGTCGTTAGGATGACCAGGAGCAGTTGATGTGCCGTAACGCCAGGCAGCCGTGCCCGTGCCGGCAGTATCTACATCTGTCCAGCTACCGGTAGTACAGCTACCGTCAGTTCCCCCTTCCTTATACTGAATCTTAAACTGGGCTACACCAGCAGCCAAGTTGTTACCGTTTACCGTGATACGTACACGTAAGCGAAGCTGGTCTTTCAAATCTGGCGGCTTATACGCCGTCGGTATGGCAAGTATGGGTGCATCTTGTGCCACGTTTAAGACTGACCATGGATCAGTTACATCCTGGTTACCAGAATCTTCATACCACCTGTAGTCACTCATAATAAAATTCACTTTTTCAGCAACCACCACTCCAAAATATGGCGGTATTACATCTGTTGAATTATTAAAGGTAGCTGTGAGTGTATGTGTATGATCGGGGGATGAACCATCTCCTGTCAGGAAAAGACCAGCTAGGTTCGTAAAGCCGGGATTGGCGTCGGGGGTGTCTACGGTAGCGGTCGTGAGCGTCTCGTTATCTCTACCTTGCGACGTACCATTCCACGCAGTATTTGGACGTAAATACTGATGATAAAAAGTGGTGTTATCCGCACTACCACTACTCTGCGAACGAATCACCCAGCCACCACCCGGGTCGCCATCAAACATCGCGGAAAATCCCACGGAAATTGTCGGTGTATTGGCATTTGCTTTCGCTAAAAGCGGTGTTATGTAAGGCGGCAGACTGCTCATGGTGGCTGATGTGGTCGGTGCTGGGGCAGCATGAGTATGTGGCCCCACTCCGCGGTTAGAAGCGCCGAGGAATCCATTCTTAAGCACTGCACCAGACGACATGCCTAAACCACTCCAAGTAAGTGTGTAGTTGTGCGTATCAGACCCACCGGTGCTGCCGGCCGTTGTACTAACACGGATCATCTTGCCATCTTGAGCCGAAAGTCGCGTCCAGCTACCATCAGTCGGCACGCCAGGTGTACTGTCAAAAAGTGCGACACCACCAGCTGGGATGACGTTAGGTATACCGGCATCATAGCTCATCAGTCTTAGTGTCCGATATGCGGGAATATTATTATTGCTTGATGGTGTAGCGTCAGCGATATTAGTAATAGAAGGTGCCGGATGAGTATGCCCTAATGTAGCGAGAGTCGTTCCATTGCCACCACCGGTCGACGATTGGTTATTGTTAGTTGCGGATACGGTAACACTTGAGGTCGTTGGTATATGATTACTGGTACCGCCAGTGGTGCCAAAGTTCGCAATTGTATCGCCTCTAGGAAACAGGTTGTTGTAGGTTGAGGATATGTCGGTCCATCCAGTAGGTACGGCAGCTGCACTATCCCAAAAAAGTAGCATATGGATACAAGAAGGTGGCGTACCGGGACATGCCGCTGACGCCTTCTCGATCTTTAAGCTTAAAAATGTACCACTGAAAACGACTACTAGTATCGCAAACGCCCGAAAGGTCTGACTAAAAAACAGCCTAGCGAAATATATAGCGCGTATTGCCGCTCTACGAACGTATTTAAGACCCCTCTGAATTACACCCGTCATTCGTAAGCATTATATCACTCTAACGCTGACTAAACACTCTCTTGCTACGGTGCTAATCACCATCTGCTGCTAACCCTAGAAGAGTGCGTTGTAGGTAACACCAATTTCACCGACGCGTACCGTGTCGTTGGTAGCCGCAGATAGACGCAGCTTGAAGGTTAGTACCGTGCTGCCAGGGGTGATTGTGCCACAAGAACCAGTGGTGTAGGTTGCTTGTGTCCATGCACCGTTGCTGCCGCCGGCCGATGTCGCAGTACCACAGGTGGTTGAGCCGTTTCGGACAGTCATGGTGATGGCATCGTTGGTAGTGCTTGTGCGCCAGCCGTAGAAGTTGATTGCAGGCATGGCATCGCTACTGTCGTAGTTACTTGGAACTTGCCATCGGACATAGATATCGTAGTCTTGGGCTGTAACCTGGCTAGTGGTCCAGCTGTAGTAGTTGTGCTCTTCGCTAGCACCACAAGGGTTGCTGGAAGTTGGGATATTGAGGTAGCTAGAGCCAGAGCAGAAGTCTGCAGTCATAGTACCGATGTTGTCCGAGCCATCACCGGTGATGACTGCACCGGCATATTCAGGTATGAGGGCTGTAGTGATGCTATTGCGCGCTGTACCCTTGAAGCGTAGTGGTCCACCAGCACTTGCAGTGTAGATAGCATTGCTGCCACTGTTACCGAAGTACAATGTGCCCTGCACTTCGGCGTTACCAACAACCATCAGATCGCCATTGCTACTCGTGAGGCCGTTAGGTGTTGCTGTGGTACCGATGGTAACTCGCTTGGTAGCAGTAGCGTCGGCAGTAAAGAGCGTGAAGCCCGCACCACTGTTTTGTACACGGAAGGCTGTAGCGGATGAACTCTGTACCACCACACCGTTGCCCGATGATGCAGCCGTCTGAAGCACAATGGCAGTAGTAGCGGCATTTCCACCGATGTTAACAATGCCGGTGTTAGTCTGACCAAGGTTAACGGTGCCTGCGCCAACCGTGTTGAGGTTGAGGTTGGTACCACCCTGGATACTGAGGTCACCAGTGGTAGTCTTCCAGGTGCTAGCTGCATTACCAGTAATAGTTACTGCGCCACCGCCAGAAGCCCGACCGATGTTGATAGCATTGGCATTTGTTGCACCGATGTTGATAGCTGCTGCCCCACCGGTGTCGATACCGAGGGCATTGGTGCTCTGAGTCAGAATGTCACCGCCGGCTACGCCGCCTAGCAGAGTCATTCTACCTGTGGTTGCCACATCGAAGTTGGTGCCGTCTATCTGTACGGTGCCACCGTTTTGGCCGAGTCGGACAGTTTGGCCGCTACCCTTACCGATAACAATGCTGGTAGCATTTGTCGCACCGATGTTAATGGCTGCACCGCCGCCAGTGTCTAGGCCAAGGGCATTTGTACCCTGGGTAAGGACATCGCCACCCGCCAGACCACCAGTTAGTGTCACCAGGCCGTTGGTGCCAACATCGAAGTTGGTGCCGTCTATCTGTACGGTGCCACCGTTTTGACCAACGCGGACCGTGCCACCACCGGCTCGACCAAGGACGATGCTGGTTGCATTGGTAGCGCCCAGGTTAATTGCCGCTGCCCCACCGGTGTCGATACCGAGGGCATTGGTGCTCTGAGTCAGAATGTCACCGCCGGCCAAACCACCAGTTAGTGTCACCAGGCCGTTGGTGCCAACATCGAAGTTGGTGCCGTCTATCTGTACGGTGCCACCGTTTTGACCAACGCGGACCGTGCCACCACCGGCTCGACCTAGAACAATACTAGTTGCGTTCGTGCCACCGATGTTAATAGCTGCACCGCCGCCAGTGTCTAGGCCAAGGGCATTTGCACCACCACTGGTGATGTTTAGTGCACCGTTGGCTTTGAGCTTAGTGGACGTACCAAGGCTAACTTCACCCGAGCCACCCTGTAGTGTTAGATCACCAGCGGTAGTGCTGACCGTACTTGCTGCATTGCCAGTGAGAGCAAAGTCGTCGTTTGGCTGTAGCAAGTAGCTAGTGCCGTTATTTTGGCCACCGTAAACTGTGTTGGTGCCACTGTCAATTATGCTAGCCGTACCGATGTTGTTGTCCGATAGGTAGGTGCCGTCAGTTGCAGCATCGATAGAGATTGCGGCTGCACTCCCCGAGATCCTAACGATTCGGTTACCGGATATCTTTGAGCTGTCAGTGTTTACCAGCTTAATACCGTTATCGGTACCAGCGTAGATGATGTTGTTGCCAGAGATAGTAATTACAGAGGAATTAGTGAGCGACAAGCGACCCATGGCGTTAGCTGAAAGAAGGCCAATAGTCGTACTGCCGGAGGCGGTTATACCACCACCTATATTGTTGCCTGTTACATTAGTCAGTGATGAGCTGCCAGATATAGTCAGCGTGCCAAAGATTGAGTTACCGCTGACCGATGTAATGTTAGCACTGTTACTAAGTGTGATGTTGCTGAGGCTGTTACCGGTGAACGAATCAATGTTTGCTCCATCGAAAGTGATGTTACTAAAGGTATTCCCGCTGAAGGTATTGACAGCTGAGGCAGCACTGATGGCGATATCGCCAGCCTGGTTATTTGCAAAACTCTTTATTTGTGTGCCAGCAACAGATAAGCCGCCGAGAGAACTGCCAGTGAACACATCTAGGTATGAGTTATTGAGGGCTACGCTGTTGCCGTGCGTCCAGCCAGACATCTTGAGGTTCTTGAGTGATGATCGGTTGGTAATATCACCGTCGTGTAGGTAAATACCCTGCTGTGTACCGGCTGTACCGAGGGAGCCATCAAGCATTAGGTCCTGAATGGTGATGTTAGCGTGACTAGAAGTTGCATTTTCGATCAGGTTGTCCGTACCACCACCGACTGATAACTGGATAATAGTTGCGTTGCGGTTTGTACCAGCTAGTACGGTGTTATCCGGTACTAGTATGGTGCCGTTTGCAACGTAAGTACCTGGTAGCAGCACGACTCGTTTACCTGCACCCTTGGCAAGCGCGTAGTTGATCTCTGTCTGGTCGCCAGTACCATCAGCCACGTAGTCAGCAGCCTGCTTGTCGGCCACAGATGAGTTGTTGGCGGCAACCAAGATAGCTTCCTGGCTACTTGCCTTCCACTGGTATGCAGCCGTGTCACTGTTGTAGATAGAGGTAAGGAGTTGGTTGGTGTCGGTGTCAAAGTACAGCTGACCGGCGCTAGTTGGAGCGGCTGCATGACTGGCAGTGTTGCCACCGGTTATGCGGAGGGTCTTGCCGGCAGCTACCGTAACATTGCCAGTAAAGGTAGCGTTGCCAGTGTTATCGATGGCAAAGACATCACTGCCACCCTTTTGCAGTTCCAGAATGTTGCCAGTGCCGCTTGTCTTGTTGATGAAGATGCTGTTGTTGTTTGTTCCATCCGTCTGGACGCTGCCTGGCGCAAACTGGACGTAGCCAGATCCGGCAGTACCACAACTGGTGGTGCTACAAAGCGTACCGCTTGTTGGCAGAGTGACATTCGTGGCGCCGGTAGTTGTAAAGAACAGGCTGTTTCCAGCAGTGCCTAGAGCAATAACGCCACTGTTATCTTGTAAGGTCCAGGTACGGGCAGCTGTTAGGTCTTGGTTGGTGATGGTGCCATCAAACCTAGCAACACCACCAGTGGTCACGCTAGTAATGATACGGTCATCGGTACTAGTTGTGGTCGCCACAGTGAGGCTACCACCGGTAAAGCTACCCGTACCAGTTACAGTCAGATTACCAGTGACATTGGAGTTGCCGTTTAGGTTAATAGCACCGCCGGCAGGCTGGATAACGTAATTATTGCTACCGTCCACTTGGCCACCGTACGTAGTGTTGGTACCCAGATCGTTGATGGCATAACCACCCAAGGTGTTATCGTTCAGGTATGTCCCATCACTGGCAGCATCGATGCTGATACCATAGCCGCTACCACCGTTGTTAGTAATGGTGTTATTAGCGATCTTGATGTTGTCGGCGTTAGTTAGGCTAATTGCGTCGGTGCCGGCGTTTGCGAATGTATTGTCAGAAACGGTGGTGTTGGTCACATCGCTCAGTGTTAGGTCTGATGTCGCATTATTTACAAAGTTGCTTACCGCTGCACCGTTTGTAATCGCAACATCGTTAAGGGTATTACCCGAGATAAATGAGGCAGACGTGCCAGCACCATCGATGGTCGTTGTACCTGGAATCGCGTTATTGGTCATGTTATAGACTGCGCTGTTGCCACCGGATGATGACAGAAGTGAGAACGACCCAAAAACGAGGTTGTTTGCAAAACTCTTAACAACAGTGGAGTTGCTGGCCCCGGTACCGATAAGGGATACGTTGCCTTCGATAACGCTATCAGTTATACCGTCGACATATGCAGCGTTGCTCAGCTTGATTGCATCGCCGTTCGTCCAGCCGCCCAGGTACACATTTGTAACTAGAGACTGCACTATGCCACCACCAGTTACATATATACCCTGTTGCGTACCACCGGTTGCAAGTGAGTCATCCAAGCCAAGATCACGAATAGTAAAGGTTCCAGCAGTTTCGATCAGGTTATCCGTTCCGCTACCAATATCGAGCTTTATTACGGAAGTCTCTCGGCCTGCGCCATACAGCGTCGTGCCATTTGGTATGGTGATGGTGCCGTTAGCGGTGTAGGTACCTGGGAAGAGATACACTTTACCGCCCGCACCCTTGGCAAGCGCGTAGTTGATCTCTGTCTGGTCGCCAGTACCATCAGCCA
>CAZYFP010000012.1:0-1487 GCA_964647125.1 uncultured Candidatus Saccharibacteria bacterium | reverse complement strand
GTACAGCTGACCGGCGCTAGTTGGAGCGGCTGCATGACTGGCAGTGTTGCCACCGACTAGTCGCAGGGTTTTACCAGCGGCCACTGTTACATTCTCGTTGAACTGAGCGGTGCCATTGAAGGTACTAGCTTCGGTTACGGTTAGAGCACCGTTTACTGTGGTAGTTACGCCAGCCCGACTAATGCTGACGGCACTGGCATTGGCCGTGCCAAGGTTGAGTTGTGCAGCGCCGCCAGTGTCGATTGTCAAAGTTGTCGCACCGTTACTACTGAGGTCAATTGCCTGACCACCAGCGAGCGTCACTGCACCAGCCGTTGAAAGGTCAAAGTTAGTTGCGTCGATAGCTAGCGTACCGGCATTGTGACCAATGTTGATATCAGTGGCATTAGTCAGACCGATACCAAGTGCTGTGGCAGTAGCGGTATCTAGATCTGGAGTCTGAACAGTTGTATCAGCCTGCAATTTGTCGACGCGCCCAGTACCATCTATCCAGAAGTTTGCAGCAGTTTGAGCAGCAACATTTTGATTTTGAATTGATCCACTTGGATCACTCACAGAGCTAACGATACGCCACAGCGACGAAGCACTGTCGTAGATAAGCTGAATGGATGAGCCCGCCGAAATCGCGATATTACTTCCAGTACCCGTTACCACAACCTTGTCGGCATCAGAATTAACCGTATCGTTATTGGCGATAGTAACAGTGTTGGCGCTTGCATTAAAGAGGGTGATTATTCGACCATCCGTACCACCCGCGATACCAGTGATAGTGACATTACTAGCGCTAGTAATGCGGAATAGCGCACCGGTACCAAAGTCGACATTATCTTGTTGGCCGGTGGCCGTGTAATCTGTGGTGTTGCGCTGTATCGCGACATTACCGCCGTTAGTAACCGTTAACCCACCGGACAGAGTCGACTGGCCAGTAACACCCAATGCCTCATCGACGGTCAATCCACCCGCTACTGTAGTAGTCACGCCAGACTGTCCGATGGTTATTGCCGTTGCATTTGCGGTGCCGACAGATAGTGTTGTGCCAGTCCTGGTGTCAATTGAGTTCGCAACCTGTAGGTCGCCGCCTGCAGTGAATGCAGCTATAGGCGTGCCGCCAGCATTTTGTATCTGGAAGATGTCCGCTGTCTGGCCACCAGCCGCAGCTCGAAGTATACCCACAACCGTACCATCCGTACCGTCATCGGCTCCTTGGATATTGAAGTTGGCGCTAGTCTGGAGACCCTGATCATTGTGAATGTAGTAGGCCGAACCAGTAGCTGCAGGACAGTTGCTGGTTGCGCCGTTGAATACACAGATAGTGGCTGGGCTGCCCACGGTGGCCAGTGATGTGTCAGGTAGCAGATAGCTACGATCAGCCGTCAGATTATCGAAGTTAAGTGTGCCGGTATAGCCACCCTGTATTGTCTGCAACTGATGTGCACTAGCCGCCTGGAAGGCATATGGCACACTGGTGAGTTTGAGTCGTGGGTTCA
>CAZYFP010000011.1:0-12288 GCA_964647125.1 uncultured Candidatus Saccharibacteria bacterium | reverse complement strand
TGAACCCACGACTCAAACTCACCAGTGTGCCATATGCCTTCCAGGCGGCTAGTGCGGCCCAAGTCAACGTGATACAAGGCAGCTATGCTGGAAACTTGCAGTTCGACACCTTATCAGCCAGCCAAAACATACTACTGCCAAATGCTAGCGGCACACTCTGTCTAGACAGTGTGGTCAACAACTGTGGCTACCTAACTGGCTCTGCAGCAAGTGGGGCATACGTACAGTTGCAAGGTACCACTCCCGGTACGCCACAAACTGGTAACCTCAACATCAGTGGCTCGGCCATAGCCGGCGTACTACAGGGTAGTACAA
Organism: uncultured Candidatus Saccharibacteria bacterium; assembly: GCA_964647125.1. Lineage (GTDB taxonomy): Bacteria > Patescibacteriota > Saccharimonadia > Saccharimonadales > UBA4665 > UBA6224. The sequence continues at coordinate 11,973 of CAZYFP010000011.1, read as the reverse complement.
GCGTGCAGACACCGCTGCTAGATACAGCCACGGCAGGGGCCCTCAACATAGGTACAACTAACGCTACCCAGATAAACCTCAACAAAAACGTGGTGGTCGCTGCCAATCTGACGGTGACTAACGTGGGTAATGTGTCGTTCCAGCGTGGTACAGACTTTAGCGCCACTGGCTCGCAAAACAACGTCAACTTTGGCACTGGCGCACTCTTCCGCCTTACTGGTGCTAGTGCCCAGACAATTACCGGTATAGCTGGTGGGGTAGATGGGCGGGTTATGACGCTTGTTAACGCAGCTGGCCAGGCGGCTGTGCTTAAAAATAACGACACCGTTAACTCTACGGCGGCAAATGCCATTATTACCGGTACGGGTGGAGATCTGACATTGGCCGCTGGTGCAAGTATCAACCTGGTGTACGACTCAGGTAGTAGCCGTTGGCGTATTGTTGGTGGTAGCTCCGGTATTGGTGGTGGTGTGTATGTAACACTGCAGGCTACTACTCCAGGCACTGCTGACGTGGGCAACTTCAACATAACTGGCACGGGCATAGCGACGAGTCTGCAGGGCAGCACTAGCATCCAGACGCCGTTAATCGACACTGTTAGCGCCGGCATACTCAACATAGGTACAACTAACGCTACCCAGATAAACCTCAACAAAAACGTACTGGTAGCCGGAACTCTCACCATTGCAAATACTGGTAATGTGGCATTCCAACGAGGCAGCAACTACAGCACCACTGGCTCACAGAATGACGTGGCTCTTGGTACTGGTGCGCTCTTCCGTCTGACCGGCGCTAGTGCACAAACTATCACTGGTCTGGCTGGTGGTACTGACGGGCGTATCATTACGATTATTAACGCAGCTGGCCAGGCGGCAACTATTAGCAATAACTCGGGGAGCTCACTTGCCGCCAACCGCATCATTACTGGTACGGGTAGCAACCTGACACTGGCTGCAGGCGCAAGTATTAACTTGGTATATGACTCCGCCGACAACCTTTGGCGCGTGGTGGGCGGTAGCTCCGGCATTGGTGGTGGCGTATATGTAACGCTGCAAGGTACGACCCCGGGTACACCTGACACTGGCAACCTTAATATCTCTGGTACGGCTGTGGCCGCAAAGGTTCAGGTTACTGCTGGGACTGGCGCACTCGATACTGCCAGTAGTGGCATCCTCAACATAGGTACCACTAATGCAACGCAGATCAACCTTAACCAAAATGTAGTGGTTGCTGCTGGCAAAACATTGAGGTTAGCTGGTGGCAATACTGCCGGGCGCCCAGTGTCACCTGCTGAAGGTACGCTGTATTACGACACTGACACGCACCAGTTACTGCGCTACAACGGCACGAAGTGGGTGAGCGACAATCGTACTGCCATCACCGTGGCAGCCAGTGATAGTAGCCAAGCTGATAAAGATGCTGCGGACTACCAGGCAGATGGTACCGATGACCAGGTACAAATCAACCAGGCCCTAACGGCAGCCGCCGGCGGCACAGTGTACTTGCTGCCGGGTACGTACCATGCCCAGCAAACCAATAATGGTGACGCTACTATATATATACCAAACTTCACCACACTAACTGGTAGCGGCAGTAATAATACATTCATCTATCTAGAGACACTAAGCGGAACAGGCAGCGATAACTTGATAGAAAACCAAGATACAGGTACTGGTGCATATATATCTATACGAGATTTATCGCTTGATAATAGTACCGCAACAGGCGGCACTCAAAATGCGATGGTACTGAGCGGTTTGCAAAACTTAAATCGAGGTAGCTTAACAGGATTGAATGTATTTACGTGGTTGCAGGGTGATGTCTTGGATATGGACAATTCAACAATCCTGGATATTAGCGACAACACCTTCTTTGGCACTATCAGCCTTACTAATGGATCAAGTGTCTTTAGCTTTACCGACAACCTTGGATCTATTGTTACGTTGGACAGCTCAACAATCACGACTATTCAAAACAGCAACATCGCTACTGCAATTGTAGCGACAAATTCTTCGATACTTGGTACGGTGACAAACAACAATCTTGGTGCGCTTTCGGTCACAAGTTCGTCGCTCAGGTCATTCACGGGCAACAGCCTTACCAGTGTCCTGCTACTTGATACCGTCAGCAATGCACAGATCACCGGCAACACTTTCACTAATAGCGGTGCATATAACAGTATTGATCTAACTAACTCAACCTCTAATACGATTACTGGAAACAAGATCATCAATGCAGGTAGCACGGGCGGTGCGCTAGAGCTTGACATAAACAGCCATCCTAATTATATCGGCGGTAACGACCTCGGTGGACTGGGCATCAATGATGCAAGCTTTATAACACAAGATAACACTTACGCTGGTCAGGCAGACAACCTTGGTGGCTACACTATCCAGGGTTTCACAGGGATTAATTTGAATAGTGCCGTTATCGTGGGTGCTAATTTGACCGTGAATAATGGTGGTAATGTAGCGTTTGAACGTGGCAGCAATTACAGCACCACTGGCTCGCAAAACAACGTCAACTTTGGCACCGGCGCCCTGTTCCGCCTTACTGGTGCAAGTACTCAAACCATTACGGGTATAGCTGGTGGTGTGAACGGCCGCATCATGACCTTAATTAACGCAGCTGGCCAATCTGCTGTGCTTAAAAATAACGACACTGTTAACTCTACGGCCGCTAACGCCATTATTACCGGTACGGGCGGTGACCTGACGCTTGCCGCGGGTGCAAGTATTAACCTGGTGTACGATTCCGCCAGCAGTCGTTGGCGCGTGGTAGGCGGCAGTTCAGGTATTGGTGGCGGTGTATATGTAACCTTGCAAGGTACAACTCCTGGTGTTGCAGACACGGGCAATCTGAACATCACCGGCACGGCGATAGCTAGTGTGTTGCAGGGGAGTACAAGCGTGAAAACTCCGTTACTAGACACCGCTACAGCTGGTGCACTTAACATAGGTACAACTAATGCAACGCAGATCAATCTTAATAAAGATGTATTTGCTACAACAGGTAACCTTACACTTTCAACTGCAACCCCAACCAATGATAGCTTGAAGGTTAGTGTTGCGGCCGGTGGCGGCGCAGCTTTTACTGGCACGATAACTAATAATGATCTCACTGCTAATCAGACATGGACGCTACAAAATAACAGTGGTGTAGTTGCGCTCGGCACAACTGCTAACAGTTTGTTCTTTACCACTACTGGCGCTACAAATGTCACACTGCCAACAAGCGGTACATTATGTAATACAACAAGTTGTGCCACAGCAGGCTCCGGCTATGTTCAGTTTGCGCCCGCCGCCGTCCAGACCGACTCCACCACCAACAATAGTATCTTCATCAACAAGACTGGTGCTAGCGGCAACATCGTCCAGCTCCAAAAAGGTGGCACTGACGTGCTGACAATAGCCAATAGTGGTGATGCAACCTTTAGCCAAAATGTAACCGTTGCATCAGGCAAATACCTTAAGATCAGCGGTGATACCACGGCCAACCGAGCAACTGCCATTCCATCACCAACTGAGGGTATGTTGTTCTATGACACGACTACTCACCAGCTATTGCAGTACAACGGCACTAAGTGGAAATCGAGTGGCAGTGATGCCTACCTAGTTGCAGCCAGCAACAGTAGCCAAGCCGACAAGGATGCAGCCGACTACATTGCAACCGGTACGGGCGACCAAGCGGAAATTAACAATGCCCTAACCCGTGCAGATCCAGCTTCAGTAACCAGCGGTGCGCGCAAGTCCGGCAGGGTCTACCTGTTTGCTGGTACCTACACCATTAACGCCAGTATCTCTGTGCCTAACAACACAACCCTAGCTGGTAGTGGCAAGGGCACGGTTATAACTATTCCAAATAGCTTTAACGCAGATATCAAAGCCATCACCAATACAACAACTGGCGGTAGCGGAACAGGGGTAACTGTCCGAGACCTTCAGCTTGACGGTAATATCGCCAACCAGACAACTGGCAACATGTACGGTGTATACCTAGATGGTATGGGTGCGGTGGGTGCAGGAAACTTTGCAGGCGTGCAAGGTGGCCTTGTGACCGGCCTACGAATCAAGACATTTAAGGGCACCACGAGCTCTGCTGGCTCCTACCTAGGCGGTGGCATAGGCATTGTAAATAGTGCTAATAACACGGTAAGCAACAACATCATTACTGGTAACTCGAACAAGAGTAGTAGCGGTATAGTCGTATCCTCGAGTACTAGTAACACCTTTACAGATAACAATGTCCAGGGCACCTTCACCGGTATCTTTGTCACAGCGAGTGCTAGCAACAGCTTCACGAGCAACACAATCGAAAATAACCCAGACTACGGTGTTAATGTAGCCGGGGCTTCACCAAATAACACGTTTAGCAGCAATACTATTCGCGATGCATTTTATGGCTTTGCGCTCAGTGACACGGCCAACCATACCACGATTACTGGGAACAACCTTCTGGATAACGCTAGCAACGTAGATACTTTCATGGATATCTTGACGGCCTCTAACGTTATTACTGGTAACACGATTCGGACTACTAGCACTTCTGCAACGGGTATAGCGGTTAGGACTAGCACTGCTAAATATAACGTAGTTTCGAGTAACACGATTGAGGGCCCAATTAATGGTATTGCGCTGTGGAGTAGCTCAAGCTATAGCACTGTGACTGGCAACAGCATAAGTGATAGTGGTGCTGCTGCAAAGAACGATGCTATCGACGTATCAAACTCAGATTCAAACACCATAACGGGCAACACGCTGACCGACCCTACTCATACGACAAACAACTATGCCATCAATATAGAAAACAGCAGTTCTGACACTAACTACCTTGCTGATAACAACCTTGGCGGCGGCAGTATAAATGATCTCGGTACCGGTACGATTTACGGTGGTCAGCTAGACGGATCAAATAACTTTAAGATCCAGCCTGCCGGAACTATCAACTTGCTAAAAGACACCAATGTCACCGGTGCTTTGTCTGCAACCACCACCGTTAATGCGACCACGGGCTTTAAGTTTAACGGTACGGCTGGCGCCACGACTACCTGTACGAGCAGTAATGTGCTCATAAATGCTGTCATCCAGGGTGGTATCATCACCGGCGGTACTTGTTCGTTACCTACGGCCGGTAACACGTTGCAGACTGCCTACGACAACTCTACCGCCCCAGCAACAATACTATTGGCTGATGCAAAGAACTTTGTCATTAATGCCCAAGACACTACAACCGATCCTAATATCCTGTTTAACCTGCAATGTACAACTAGTTGTGGTACAAACGGCCGCTTCTCGATTCAGTCAGCTGGCAGCGACGTGCTGACCGTAAGTCCAAATGGCACCATAACTATCGGCAATAGTGGTAATACGGTGGTATTTAGTGGCACCGGTGGTGCGGCATTTGAACCAATACTGAGCGGATCTGCGCAGCACACCAAGACCATAAAGGTGGCAGCGGAATACGCAGGTGCCACACTAGACTACCTGAATGATGGTAGCTGTACGAGCACCAACAGCGGCACAATGACCAGTGGCCTCGACTACACCGTTAATACAAAGATAAAGAACTACTACAACTGGAATGTTGTAAGCGGTATCTCGATCACACAATGTTACGACGTGGTGGTGCAGATACCGGTACCAAGTGACTGGTCTTCGTGGTCGGGCGTACCAACCATCGAAGCGTGGGGCAGTAGTACTAGCAACGCTAGCGGTGCGGTTGATATCTCTGGCGGCGACCTGTCGGTTGACTCGGCTTACGCTAGCAACCCGATAACAATTGCTAGTGCCAACACCTGGCAAACTACAAGTCTGACGGCTCTCACAAACGGTAAGTACACGGCCGGTAGTACATCTGTGACTATGCGCATCCGCATGAATGCCAAGAGCGGTGACAGCTTCCGTATAGGCACGATAACCCTAAGCTATAAGAGTAAATACTAATGGATATGCACGAACGACATCACCAAACACAGTCAGTTAGCCGCACACGGCTGCCGAACTATGAGCGACGAGCCCTGGCGCCCGCCCAGGCACGTGCTATGGGGCAGGTTGCACGGAGCGTTAGTATTGGACATGAACAACAGGTAGCGATAGTGAGTGAGCAGCAACCTCGTACGCGCCATAAGCCCGCGGTGAAGACGACCATAAAAGCGGTGAAAGTTCATATTCAAAACAGCCTAGGCCATCAGCAAAGAATGAAGCTTGCCAGCTGGGTATCAGTGGGCTTAATCATAGTGTCGATGGTTACGCCACTACTCGGTACTGTCATCAAAGCCAAAACCTACGACCTATCCGATGCTAAAGGCGTAGTAGGTACCACAACAGAAAGTTTGAAATCAAAACTAACATATGACGGCACTAAGCAGTCATGGGTGTTTAATAAAGATGCTGCGCAGCAGTTGCCGGGCTCTACCAGTAGCTCTGCAAAAGTCGGAGGCCTGACCTACACAGCTCAGCTACCGAGCAATATTAGTTCGTCGAGCGGCATGGTGCTAACTGATGCCCAGAGCAAGCTAGACATAACCCTCAAGCCAGAATTTGCCCTTGGTAGTGCCGAAGCTAGCGACGGTCGGGTGGTGTACCCACTGGCTGGCAGCAGCTCGAAATTGGTCTATAGCTTCAAGCAAGATGGCGTAAAAGAAGACATCGTGTTGTACGAATCACCTGGCGACAGTGCAGAGTATAGCTACGACCTGCAACTTCCAAAAGGCTTAGAAGCTCGCTTGCAGCAGGATGGTTCAATTGGAGTATTTGGTGGCGACACAAACTTGTTTGGCAACATTAGCTACGGCAGCGACAAAGACAAGGCGTTGGTAGAAAAGGCACGTGAGAAGAGCGCTAAAGACCACCTGTATTACGTCATACCCGCACCAACTATTAACGGTAAGGATGTTGCTAGCGTAAAAACCAAGTTTAGTCTACGTGGCACCAAGCTAACAGTGCATGCAACCGGACTAAATCGAGCGCACTATCCGCTTAGTATTGACCCAAGCTTCGTCATGAACACTAGCAATTGCTCATGGAGCGGTGGCAACAGTGAAAGTAACGTTAGTTATAGTGGCTGTAACCTGAGTAGAGGCGCGATGGTGAGCGGCAATATCTCCTCATGGAGTACTGCTACGAACGGAACTAATCGTACTGTTGATGATCCGAGTTCAGCCGTAGCGTACAATGGTTACCTATATGTTGTAGGTGAGCTTGTGTGGAATGGCTCAAATTTTAGTCGCTATAGCACAGTGCAGTATGCCCAGATTAATAGCTCTACTGGTCAGCTAGGTGCATTCCATTACACCGACAGCTCCACAGACTACGGAACTACCCCCACTGGGTCATTCAACCCCGTGACCATAACAGACTATGCTGTAACGGCATACAACGGCTACATATACGTAGTTGGAGGTAGGGATGGTGCAAATGGAATGAGTACTGCTCGTTTTGCGCGCCTAAACACGAACGGTACTGTCGGCACCTGGGCTGATTCCGGCAGCACGATGACCGTACATAGGCTTGGGTCCACTGTTGCTGCATATAATGGCTATCTGTATGCGTTCGGCGGCTGTACAAACTTCCAAGTTAATGTTTGTCAGGGTGCGAGCGGTGCAGTCGACAAAGGTAAAGTAGCGGGTGATGGGACGGTCACTTGGTCTTCTGGTGGCTCAAATATGCTGTCGGCACACTTCAGCGGGGGCGGCACGGTCTATAACGGCTACTTGTATGCAGTTGGCGGCTGTACTAGCTGGAATAGTGTTACTAAATTATGCAATACCTATGGAACGACCACGGAATATGCACCTATTCAATCGAATGGCTCAGTTGGATCCTGGACTGCAAGCTCAGCTTTCCCAGTAACCTCTAGCCAGCGTTCTGTGATTGCATACGGTGGCTATCTGCACGTCATTGGCGGAACGGCAACGGCCGGCGTTGCTACGGCCACGACGTACATCGCATCGATCTACGCTAACGGTAGTATTGGTGCTTGGCGAGCGGAGACATCATTACCAGAGACAATTAATAACAACGGTGTCACTACGTATAACGGCTATGTGTATTCTGTCGGAGGTTGCATAAGTGCTATCGTAAACTGTAACGGTGGTGTTGATATGAGGTCTTCAATTAGATTTGCGAAGATTGCTAACAGTCTTGGTGATACCAGCGGCTACACCGCACCTGCGGCGTATGAAGCTTCTGGCTCAGAGCGCTACCGTGGGGCCACGGTAGCATACGCAGGGCACCTGTATGTCATTGGTGGCAGTAAAATTGGAGCTACATCTACTAGTGAGCTTGGTACAACCCGGTACGCGACCATAAATGCCGATGGCAGTATAGGGAGTTGGTCTACATTTGCAACAGCCATTGATAAGAGTGGCGCAAACGTTGGTACATGTGTATCGAGTAACTGTGCTGGGCGTTACGGCATGGCTGCAGCGGCCTACAACGGCTACCTATACATTGCTGGTGGTGCCAGTGCTGGTACTACCTACTATTGGGCTGATGTCCAGTCTATTGCGCTTAATCCGACCACTGGTGTACCAACGGGTACCTGGAATAGGATTGCAAATAACTTTGTTGCTGGGGGAACGACTGTGGGGCAATACGCAACTGCTGGAGGCGGCAGGTCTAAGCTGTCGATGACGATTTATAACGGCTACCTGTATTTGTCGGGTGGTATTAACCAGACTGATAGTGTGATCCAGCAGGGAATATACTACGGCACGCTCAATAATAGTGGAGGATTTACCACCTCAACTTCGACTGCTCTCACTGCAACCGCTGGCTCAGGACTACCAGATGCCCGCTACGATATGCAGACGTTTGCAACCGGAGGCAACTTCTATGTGGCGGGTGGTATTAGCGCTACCGCCTGTACTGGCGGTACGATAGCTGGCGCCTGTACAGATATAAAGTACGTGTCTATTAACAGTAGCACTGGTGCGCTGGGCTCGTCGTGGACAAATGCAAACACTGGTAGCAGCTACGCCGCTACTGGTGCAGTTGCAGGTGTCAATGCCTCGTTGAGTAATGGTTATCTGTACATTGTCAGTGGCCAGACAGCAGCTACAGGAAGTGCTGGCACCACTACGGTATACATGTCTAAACTGGACCGCAGTACAGGCCTGTTTGGTTCGTGGAGCACGGTGCAGTCGTACAACACGGCTCGTTTCCAGGCAGGCAGCGCAATATTCGACAATTACTTGTACGTGATTGGTGGCTGTGACAGTGCATCGGCAATCGGTAACTGTACTGCAACCGGTAATGTAAAACTGGACTATCAATACGCTCAAATCTATAACGGCGCTGGTGGTGCAGACGGAGCATGGGTCGGGAGTAGTAATGACATGATTGGGCGCAGAATGGGCCACGGGACCTTTGTGTATAACGGCTACATGTATGTCATGGGTGGGTGTTCGCAGTATACTTCCGGAACAGTCACCTGTAACAGCCTACTTCAAAATATTGAGTATGCACCCGTTAATGTCGATGGCTCACTAGGGGCTTGGAGTACGACTACGGGTACAGGTCTGGCGAGTGGTGGCGGTAACTTGTTGCCAACGGTGAACTGGGGCTTCGGTAGTACCATAGCAAACGGCTACGTCTATATAGCCGGTGGCTGTATCTCAGGCTCACCGACTAGTGTTTGTCGCAACTTGGTTAGCGGCATCAGTTATACGACAGACGCTGTAAACTACGCTCGAATTTGTACCGCAACAACCTTTACAGATGGCTGTAACGGGCTGGTGGGTACCGTGGGCACCTGGCAGACGGGCCCTGTGCTCGCATCGGCACGAAGTTCAATGCCGCTGGAGTACGCGAATGGATACTTGTACTACTCGGGTGGGGATACTGGCAGCGGTGCCGGATATCTTAACGAGGTCAGGTCAGCGCAGGTGAATGCATCAACAGGGGCTATCGGCGCATGGGGTACTGTAAATGGCACCAGTACACTACCGTCGGCTCGCTATGCGCACGAAATGTTTGCATACGGTGGCTATATGTACGTCGTCAGCGGTAACTCTGCTGCCGGAGGCTTCCAGAGTGATGTGTACTACGCCCAAATCAATTCGGGTGGTCAGCTGAGTGGCTGGACGAGTACGACAAAACTGGACATACAAGGCGACTTCATAATGTTTGCAACTAACGGCTACATGTATGCCATGGGTGGCAGTTATGCCACGGGGGGTAACAGTGCTTGGACGCAGTATGCACCAATTTTACCTAACGGAAAGATTGGTGATTGGACGGTGACCGGTGGTTACACCTCAAACTCCGGTGCACTTGGAGCTGCCTTCACTATGTATAACGGCTATGTATATAAGCTCGGTGGCTGGGTTTCAGGAGCTTTCCCGGTGGTGGATGTTGACTACGGCATTCTACAAGTCAGCGCTAACACCGCGCAGTACTCTGTGCTGCTCAAAACCGATGCTCCGACCATGCCCGTTAACTACTTTACCAATGTAAATCTGCAGAATGCATATGGCAGTTCAGTCAGTGTAGGCTTTTCATGGGCGAGCACGACCAACACTACCTTCAGCGCAGTCAGTAATCAGACCAGCTTCGGTAGTACAGACACTAAGTACTCACTCAGTATTAACGGGAGTGGCGCAAGCTACTACTGGGTACCGGTTGTCCTGGACGATAGTCAGTCGGTTACCTTTGATGAAAGTGGTGGCTCGAGCATTAGCTACTATCAGCTCAACTATCATCCGAACGCTGGCATGAGACTGCGCGGTGGCAAGACATTTAACGACCAGACACAGCAATCACTAGATGCACCATAGTGGCAGTATTAAATAGCTGGTATTATACGGCTAGTTTACTCTAACCGAGAGAAGTGGTAGGCTTATGGTTAGAGGAAATAACACATACATGACACACATTGTCGCAGTGCTAAATCAAAAAGGGGGTGTGGGCAAAACAACGACGGCTGTTAACGTGGCGGCCTATTTGGCGAAGCAGGGCCAGCGCGTTCTAATTGTGGATCTTGATCCACAAGGTAATGCCACGAGCGGATTGGGTGTGTCGCACAATGTTGACGACAAAGGGACATACCACGTTATGTTACAGCAGGCAAAAGCTATAGACGTGGTAAAGCCTGCTGCCGAACGGCTGCATATATTGCCAACTGACGCTCAGTTGGCTGCGTTGGAAATTGAGTTAGTTGACCAGCCTGAGCGTGAAACCGTACTTCGCCGTGCGCTCGAGTCACTCGACTACGATTATGTATTTATCGACTGTCCACCAGCGCTTAGCTTGTTAACTGTAAACGCTTTAACGGCAGCTGACAGTCTCCTAATACCGGTACAGGCCGAGTATTATGCACTGGAAGGTCTAAGCCAGCTATTGAATGTAGTACAAATGGTGCGTGGTGGTTTGAATCCTAAACTCGAACTGCTAGGAGTGGTAATGACGATGTACGATAGTCGAACTGCACTATCGGAACAGGTAAAAAACGAGGTTGACCAGCATTTTGTGGGTAAAGTCTTTGACGTAGTTGTGCCACGGAATGTACGCTTAGCAGAGGCACCAAGTCATGGTAAGACAATTTTTGACCATGACAAATGGAGTAAAGGGGCAAAGGCCTACAAAAACTTAGCCAAAGAAGTACATAAACGCGCAAAGGGCGAAAAATTATGAGTAAATCTACAGGACTGGGACGAGGCTTCGGCTCACTGATACCGCAAAATTTTGATGATTCACTACTGCTAGATGCTCAAGATAGGGTGCAGCGAATAGCGGTTAATAAACTGCAGGCAGGCTCCAGTCAGCCCCGCCAACACTTTGATACGGATGCCTTGCAGGAACTAGCCATCTCAGTAAAACAGCACGGCATTGTCCAGCCACTCGTGGTAGTTGCTGATGGTGATATGTATCAGATTATTGCTGGAGAGCGTCGTTGGCGTGCGGCCAAACTTGCCAAACTGGCGACCGTTCCGGCGATTGTTAGAACACTTAAGGAAATTGAGCGGCTAGAGAT
>CAZYFP010000010.1:0-13042 GCA_964647125.1 uncultured Candidatus Saccharibacteria bacterium | reverse complement strand
GAGGAGGAAAGTCCGGACAGCATAGGGAAGGGTAGTTGCTAACGGCAACCGAGAGTAATCTTAGGGAAAGTGCCACAGAAACGAAACAGCCAGCTTGCTGGCTACGATGAAACGAGTGAGGTAAGAGCTCACAGTGTTCTGCGGTGACGTAGAACAGAGGTAAACCCTACCTGCTGCAAGGAGATGGATTCTTGGAGCTTACCGCTCAAAGTGTCCCGCTGAGGATTCGTCATAAGATCCGCGTGATTTTGCTGGCAACGGCAGAACTAGATAGATGATTGGCTAAAACAAAATCCGGCTTACGGGTAGCCTAGTACTAAAAAACCTCCGAGTGTCGGAGGTTTTTTAGTTGGAGCAACCCAGATTTTGCTATTTTTTAGTAGCTTTAACGACTGCAGTGAAAGCTTTTGGCTCATTCACCGCTAGTTCAGCCAGTATCTTACGATCAAGTGTGATGTTTGCGCCCTTGAGAGCAGCAATTAGCACACTGTATGTCGTGCCATTTAGGCGAGCGGCTGCGTTAATACGCGCGTTCCACAGCTGGCGGAATGTTCGCTTGCGGTTCTTGCGGTCGCGAGTAGCGAACTGCAATGACTTGGTTACGGCTTGACGACCACGCTTAATACTCGCCCGGTTAGGGTGAGACATGCCTTTAGTTGCTTTGCGGATTTTCAGGTGCTTTTTGTGGGCAGCAACGCCTCGTTTAACGCGCATTATTTAGCTCCTAGACGAAGTTTAATGTTCTTAACGTTCGCACCGTCGGCAGTACTAAGACCGGCCAAGCTGCGCTTACGAGCGCCACTCTTTTTCTGCAAAAAGTGGTTCTTGTTTGGGTGGCCCATGCGGACTTTCCCATTCTTTGATAATTTAACGCGGTCTTTGGTGCCGCTGTGGGTCTTTAGTTTGGGCATAATTATTCTCCTTGCTGCTCCGTTTTTGCGCCTTCACGCGGTTTACCACTGCTCCGGATGACAAAGTTTAATTGCTTACCGGCTAATTGTGGCTTCTGATCGACTACTATTGTATCACCGAACCCCTCGATTACCTTGTCGGCTAGCTTAAAGCCGATGTCTTTATGCGCAAGCTCACGTCCTCGGTAAAATAATGTGATCTTTACCTTGTGGCCAGCTTCTAAAAACGCGGTAACTTTGTTGAGTTTAACCCCTAGATCATGGTCTCCGATCTTGAGGCCAAAGCGCATTTGCTTCATATCGAGCGACTTAGTGCTGCGTTTGTTCTTTTGCAGCTGCTTTGTACGCTGATAATTAAACTTACCCCAGTCGACAATTTTTGCTACCGGTGGTTTGGCATCTGGCGATATCTCGACCAGATCCAATCCTTGTTCGCGGGCAAGGTCTAGGGCTTCTTGCTTGGTAAAAACACCAAGTTGTTTGCCTTCGGCATCGATGACTCTGAGCTGCGCTGCCTGAATGGATCCATTCAGACGAGTTGGTTTGGCGATAAGAGCGTCTCCTTACTTTGCTTCTTTGTTACTCGCAACATTTTAACAGATTACTAAACAGGGGTCAACTCATAGTGTGGCAGATTTTGGTCTAAACTGGAGTGCCTCGCTGATGTGTTGAGTCTCGATTGTATCGCTGTTGTCCAGGTCAGCAATTGTCCGAGCAAGTTTTATAACTCGCATATAACTACGAGCTGATAGATCAAGTTTTGCTGCGGCCGTATCGATGAGCTCCTTGGCAGTTGGCTGGAGTTTAGCGCGTTGCTTGATGTCCTGATTGGACATATTGGCATTTAACTTTGTGTTGCTATCAAAGCGCTTTTGCTGAGTTTTTCGCGCGGTTGATATGCGGCTTTGAGTATCGCCACCAGTTTCATCTTGTTTCGTAAGTAAACGGGCATGGTCAACCTCATGTACGTTCGCGAATAGGTCTATACGATCGATAATCGGTCCAGATAGGTGCTGTTGATAGCGCTGGATTTGGTGTGGCTGACATACACAGGGCTTACTACTTCCATAAAAACCACAAGGGCAGGGATTGGCTGTGGCGATGAGTATGAAGTCGGCAGGGTAGGTCACGCTATCTTTGGCGCGCGATATACTGATGGTTCTATCCTCCAGTGGTTGCCGTAGAGCCTCTATGGTTGCTCGGTTGAATTCTGGAAATTCATCAAGGAATAAGACGCCACGATGGCTTAGACTTAGTTCGCCCGGCCGGAGATTGTGGCCACCGCCAGTTATTGATATGTGGCTGGCGCTGTGGTGTGGCGCCCGAAAAGGTCGAACTGTAAGAATTTGATCAAAATCAGTACCGGTCAAACTGTGCAACTGACTTACCTCTATAATTTCTTCTTGCGTTAAGCGTGGAAGAAGAGCGGGCAGGCATTTGGCTAACATTGTCTTGCCGGTGCCGGGAGGGCCACTAAACAATATGTTATGCCCACCTGCTGCCGCAATCTCCAGTGCTCGTTTAGCCAGTACTTGCCCGACTATATCTGCAAACGGATTCGACTGAGCAGTAGTGGTCGGGTTGTACGAGTCGGCGTTACCCGTTTCGATGGGAATTGCTTGATGGATACTGCCGTCAAGCTGCCTATAGAGATCAGACAGGGTTTCAACCACGTGCAAACGAATGGTAGGTACTAGCTTCGCCTGGGCAAGGTTACCAGAGGCGATGTAGAAGTCGGTTATTCCTTTGTCTCGAGCCGAGAGTAGTTTACCTATGATACCGCGAGTTGCTCGTATTGAGCCGTCAAGCCCAAGCTCGCCTATGAAGGCTGTTGTTTGAGGGCTATGAATCTTGATTTGTTGACTAGCTAACAGAATCGCTGCTGCCATTCCTAGATCCAGTCCGCTATCATTTTTGGGTAGGTCCGCTGGAGCTAAGTTTAGTGTAATGCGCTTGCGTGGCAGATTAACCTCCGTGCTAGCAAAAGCGGCGCGTAGGCGCTCTCGAGCTTCATCCACGGCTTTGGCTGCCGAGCCGACAATCACTATGCCGGGTAGGCTATTTGAGAAGCTGCACTCAATGTCTACCAGCAAGCCATTTGTGCCATGGCTAATGACGCTCCGGACTTTCGCACTCATACCCACATTGTAATACTCAGTCGTTAGATAAACAAAAGCTTCAGAGCTATTTGCGAAAGGGTCCTAAATAAAGAACAACCACCTGCGAGAAGTGGTTGTTACAGATTCGTTTTTGTTTTTGAGCACTTTTTTTATTCAAGTGCTAACCCTATCTTAGGAAACCGTTTGCGCTTTGTCAACGCTATTTTTTCACCTTTTTTAAATTGATGTGTATAACTTTTTCTTGTGCCCGTGCCGGCCAGTTTTAGTAGCTAATTAGTCGACAGTTAAAATACAAATTAAGTGACTAAAAATGCATAAGCCTATTGACATTTCGTGCCAAGTGTAGTAGATTATGAACAGTAAGTTACAAAAACAAAAATACTTACAATTCGGAAAAAGCAGGGAGAGCTATCCGCCAGCGCTCTTTTGTGCCCTACAGGCACTAAGAGCGGTCAGTCACGGCTAGTGAATTGCAAGCGCTATTTAATCTTTATATTAGAGCGGTTTTGTATCACTAACCAATTGATGAGGCGTCGCGAAAGCGACGCCTCTCTTTAATTAGTATGATATGGTTAGTTATAGATTATGGATAAGATCACCACTCCAACCCAGCATGTTAAAGCGGACACGCAGCGTTATCGATACATTCTTGCGTGCAGTGCCTTGTTAGCAGTTAACGGTCTTGTTTTTTGTTATACCACCCCGTTGAATGGTCCAGCATTGGTTGTTATTCTTGGCTTTTTGCTAATTTCTGTGGATGTAACATTATTTTGGTATGTAACCATTGGGTTTTTTGGACTGCTCTTACCTCGAGTACGACAGTATCGCCGTAGACTTACTACGGTGTTATCCGGCCTAAGTGTGACTGCTATTGCGTTGGCATCTTTGGGTCAGTTAACCCTCCGAGATATGACGGTGGTTGCCGTTATCGCTGTCGTGGGCTATTTCTATAGTTTACGCTTCGGGCTGCATCGTAAATAGTCTGTATATATGGCCGATAGTGCTCTCGAGGCTGTATACTATCTAGTATGCAAGATCAGCCGATTAATCAGACGGACCAGCTACCGAGTGTTCCTGGTGTGCAGTCGAGTACTGGTGTGGCGCCAAATGTACCAAGTGCCACCTTGGGCTTAGCGCCTAGCGAAGGGCAGCCCAGCGACACCGTGCGTCAAGCGCTGACGGTGCTCATGAATACCACCCAGTCACCGCGACAGATGTCAGCGGATTTTGCAAAACTCAAAGAAGATTATTTAACTAAAATGTACGGTATTATTATTGAATAAAGTGGGGGCGGGAAGTCTGGTTAGTATCAGCGACGGTACTGTTCGACCAAAATCCCAGGTATAAGCAATGTTATTCTCGGCAAAAAGCGTCCATCAGGACATTCGAAATTACGAGCGAGGCATTCAATTTGTCACGCTGTATATACATTTGCCGCCCCAAAGTGAAGATGTTGTTGGCGGGGGGCGCGATGCGCGCGATGTAACCGACGAAAGCATATCAAAAGCCCAAACGATATATAACATTATCGCCAGCACGTTCGAAGACAGCAAAAAGCAAAAAAAAGAGGGTCAATTGCACTTTGCTTTCGAGATTGTCGGCTTAGCCGGCCATGTCAGCATGTATGCTTCCGTGCCAGTCGAGATGGTCGAAGTAGTCAAACAGGCGGTAATTAGTGCGTATCCTGCGACACGTCTGGAAAATATCCACGACTTCAATATATTTCACGAAAACACCACCTTTAGCGGTGTTTCAGGTGGCGAATTTGAACTGAAAGACAAGTTTGCATTCCCGATCGCCACCTATCAAGACATAAAGCGCGATACCATGCAGCCACTGTTGAGCTCATTCGCAAATCTACAAAATGACGATGGCGTCGCGTTACAAATACTCATGCGCCCTGCGGATAAGTCTTGGCTAAAAACAGCTGGCGACATCGCAACCAAAAAGCGTAAAGGTAAATATAATACCAAAACTGGCTACAGCGCAGTTGGTGATGCCCTAAAACAGGTTGCTGTTGCGATGGTTAAAGCTCCCGAGGAAGAGAAAAAGGAGGCGCCAAAGGATGATATATCTGGACTGGACAAATCGATTGTCGATGCAATTGAAGATAAGACGAGATATGCTGGATTTGAAACAGCCATTCGGCTTGTCGTGGCATCGCCTACACAGCAGCGCTCTGATGCACTTCTGAGCAATATAGTTGCTTCATTTTCGCTATACGATGCCCCCGGTAAAAACGGTTTTAAGTTTGTAAAAGAGAAAAACGTCGAAGAATTAACTGCGGAGCTACTCTTGAGGGCTTTTCCAAAAGACCAGAATCAGATGATTCTAAACTCAGTAGAACTGGCGACATTATTCCATTTTCCTGATCAATCAAACATACCAACATCGCAACTTACCCGGCAGGACTCTAAGCAAGTTGATGGCCCCCGAAATATGCCTGAACAAGGGCTTTTGCTTGGATACAATGTATTTCGAGGAGCCAAAAAAGCGATCAGAATCGCAGTACCTGACCGTCAACGACATATTTATGCAGTTGGCCAAACAGGTACTGGTAAATCAACCTTTCTTGAGGACCTTGCCCTCCAAGATATGTTAAGCGGGAATGGCTTCGCATTTGTTGATCCGCATGGTGATACGGCCGAACGCCTGCTTGCCATGGTGCCGCGTGAACGTGTCGATGATGTGATCTATTTTTGTCCAGCAGACATGGATTATCCAATGGGATTAAACCTATTTGAATTCAATGACCCTGACCAAAAAGATTTCTTGGTTCAAGAAGCGCTGAACATGCTTTATAAGTTGTATGATCCACAACATCAGGGCATAATGGGGCCACGTTACGAACACCTGTTCCGTAATGCCGCTCTCGCTGTTATGGCTGACCCTGCCGGCGGTACCTTTATAGACATACCAAAACTCTTCCGAGACCCTCAGTATGTGAAGCAAAAATTACAATACATTACCGATCCAAGTGTTCTAGAATTCTGGCAAAAGGAGATGCCGCAGTCGCAAAAATCAAATGAATTTGGTGATGTGGTTAGCTGGTTTGTGAGCAAGTTTGGGGCCTTTCTTAGTAACGAAATGATGCGTAATATTATTGGACAAACAAAGAGTTCATTTGACCTACGAGACGTTATGGATAATAAAAAAATCCTGCTCGTTAATTTGAGTAAGGGTCGCACTGGTGAGCTCAACTCAAAGTTGCTTGGCATGATCTTTGTAATGAAATTCCAGGCGGCAGCTATGAGCCGCGCGAATATTCCGGAAAATGAACGCGTAGATTTTGCACTATATGTTGACGAGTTTCAGAATTTCTCGACTGACTCGTTTGCGACGATTATGTCCGAAGCCCGAAAATTTCGCCTAAACCTGATTGTCGCAAACCAGTTCACGACGCAGCTGACAGAAGAAATTCGTGACGCAGTCTTCGGTAATATGGGTACAATTGTGTCGTTTCGCGTGGGCCAAAATGATGTCGAAATGTTGTCGAAATATTTCCAGCCGACATTTAGTGCCGAGGATATACTAAGGGTTCCTAACTTTAATGCCATTGTGAGAACACTGGTTGGTGGTGTACCAACACAGCCGTTTAGCATGATGACCTTACCTCCGCTTGGAAAAGAGAATTATCGTCTATCAGCGGCTCTTAAGCAGCTGTCATCAGTCAAATATGGAAGACCGAAAGCTAAAGTTGAAGCTGATATTTTTGAGCGTATGAAAACGGCCGTCACAACGCCCAGTATTCCTGCGGCGAGTCCGTGGCAGGCCAGTGCAGGACCAAGTCTCCAATCGCCAACCGCAGTTCCTGCTTCTGGCCCAGCTGGTCTTGGAAGTCCACAACCACCAGCCAAGGCTTCGTTCCTTGATGAGTGGCTTAGTAAGCGCAAAGTAGCGAAACCCGAAGTTGTTTTGCCTCAATCGGTGGCACAACCTGTCACTACTCCAGCCCTCGCTCCGCATACTCCGCCGCAGCCAAGCGTGGTTGAGTCAGGTAGTCAGCCGCATTCCACACCTGTTAGCAACTCAGTCACACCAGGAACAGCAAGTAAAAATGGTTCGGAACATAAGACAATACAACCACTGCACGATCTTCACAAGCCGGTCGTAAAAAATATATCGAGTGAAATTCAATCATCGCAGGAAGTTGAGCAGATTGCACAAGAACTTCGTAAAAATCTTGCTTCGCCAGTGGCTGCAGAAAGTACTGCTCCAACACTCAGCACCACGAAGCCATTAGGGCAGCAAAACCTGCCAAAAATTCAGCCTCATCCCAAAACGATTAATCGTAATGACGAAAATGATACGATCGTAATCGATCAAGACGGCAACCTGGTATACAAAGAACCCGAAGCTTAGTCAACTTCGAAAGGTTGTCAGTGGCGAAAAGGTATTCTATACTATAGGGAAGTGGGAAAACTAAGAAAGTTATCGAGGGTTATAACGTAGTGGCGAAACAAAAAGACTATGGTGCTGAGCAGATTCAGGTCCTAGAAGGCTTGGAGCCGGTTCGTAAACGACCGGGTATGTATATTGGTGGAACTGGCGTCGAAGGACTGCACCACTTGGTGTGGGAAATTGTCGATAATGGTATCGACGAGGCTCTGGCTGGGCATGCCACCCACGTTGCCGTGACGCTACTTGCCGATGGCGGTGTGCGTGTCTTTGACGATGGTCGTGGTATTCCAACTGACATCCACAGTAAAACCGGCAAAAGTACCGTAGAGACCGTTCTGACCGTTCTGCACGCTGGTGGTAAGTTTGGTGGCGGTGGCTACAAGGTTTCTGGCGGTCTTCACGGTGTGGGATCTAGCGTAGTGAACGCACTGTCAACCGATCTGCATGTCCGAGTATTCCAGGCAGGAAAAATACACGAGCAGTTCTACAAAGTGGGGGTACCCCAGAGCGATCTAAAGGTTGTTGGTAAGACCGACTTGCGCGGCACAGAAATAACTTTTTACCCAGACGGCACTATTTTTGAGACTACTACTATTAATTATGACACCGTTCTTGATCGGTTGCGACACGCTGCTTACCTAACAAAAGGCATCCGTACCTCTCTTGTCGATGAACGAACGGGCAAACGCTACAGCTTCTATTTTGAGGGTGGTATTAAGAGTTATGTGAAGCACCTTAATGTTGGCAAAGAAGTGGTAGACGACGATATCTTTTACGTCGACAAAGAAGTTAAGGATTGTCAGGTAGAAATTGCCTTGCAGTACACAGATGCGTATAGCGAAACCATCAAGGCATTTGCCAACAACGTGACAAACCCAGACGGCGGTACACATTTGACTGGTTTTCGTTCTGCCTTAACGCGTGTCATCAACGATTACGCTCGTAAGAATGGTCTCCTAAAAGAGAAAGAAGAAAACCTATCCGGTGAGGACACTCGTGAAGGTTTGACGGCTGTTATTCTTGTGAAGCTTCCGGACCCACAGTTTGAAGGCCAAACAAAGGGTAAGCTCGGTAACCCTGAGATTCGTGGGTATGTCGAGCAAGTACTTGCCGAGTACTTAGCGTATTACCTTGAAGAGCACCCAGCGATTGCCCGCAAAATTATCGGCAAATCACTACTGGCCGCTCGTGCCCGCAAGGCAGCCCGTGCTGCCCGTGAGAATATTCTTCGCAAAGGTGTTTTGGATGGTGCAAGTATGCCTGGCAAATTGTCTGACTGTTCCAGTAAAGACCCAGCAAGTTCCGAGATCTATATCGTAGAGGGTGACTCGGCTGGTGGATCTGCCAAAACCGGACGAGACAGCAAAACACAGGCTATCTTGCCACTGCGTGGTAAGGTGCTAAATGTTGAGCGGGCTCGGCTTGATAAAATGCTTGCAAATAACGAGATTTTGGCGCTTATTAAAGCACTTGGAGTTGGTATCGAAGATTCTTTTGATGTCAGTGGTCTTCGCTACCACCGCATCATTATCATGACCGATGCCGATGTTGACGGTAGCCACATTAGTACTTTGCTGATGACATTCTTCTTCCGCTACATGAAAGAAGTCGTTGATGGTGGGCACTTGTATCTTGCAAAACCACCGCTATTTGAACTTGTGCGTCCTGGCCGAAAGAACCCAGTGTTCATCTACGACGAAGCGCAGTTAGACGTTGTGCTTGATGCTGAAATTGCTCGTCGTAAAAAGGAAGGCTTGAAGTTAAGTGCTTCTGACGAGCGATCAAAGCAGGCTGGCTTTATCGAGCAAAAGCGCTACAAGGGACTTGGTGAAATGGATGCTGAGCAGCTGTTTGAGACAACTATGAATCCTGAGAAGCGCGTGCTGGTGCAGGTAAAAGTTGAAGATGCTGAAAAGGCTGACGCGATCTTTACGAAGCTGATGGGTACTGAGGTAGAGCTACGTAAAAACTTTATTCAGGCAAACGCTAAATTTGTGAAAGATTTGGACATCTAATATGGCTGACACCGACATTACACCTAACCCAGAACCGATTAATATGCCAGAACTTGCCATAGACGGTGAGATTGTAACCACTACCCAGACGCATTCCAAGACGGTAGAGCTTCGATCTGTCGAGAATGTCATGGAGGATAGTTATCTTCGTTACTCAATGAGTGTGATTATTGATCGTGCATTGCCTGATGTGCGTGATGGACTCAAGCCGGTACACCGCCGCATTCTCTACAGCATGAACGAAGATGGTCTGCGCAGCGGCGCTCGACACCGCAAGAGTGCTAATGTCGTCGGTGCAGTAATGGGTAAGTATCACCCGCACGGTGACAGTAGTATTTATGATTCAATGGTGCGCCTCGCGCAGCCGTGGGCTACTCGCTACCTACTAGTAAATGGACAGGGTAACTTCGGTAGTATGGACGGAGATCCACCAGCTGCCATGCGTTATACCGAGGCCAAAATGCACCGTCTAGCGGATGAACTACTAGCTGATATTGATAAAGAAACGGTTGATTTTCGTGAAACCTATGATGCTCAAAATAGTGAGCCTACGGTGTTGCCGGCTCGGCTGCCAAACCTGCTGCTCAATGGTCAGTTAGGAATTGCCGTTGGTATGGCAACCAATATTCCACCACATAACCTTGGTGAGCTAGTTGATGCGGAGGTGGAGCTAATCGACAATCCCGATGCAACTCTGGACGATTTATTGCAACACGTAAAAGGACCAGACTTCCCAACCGGTGGTGTGCTGTATGGCAAAGATGCACTTCGCCAGGCATATGCGACTGGACGAGGTGGTGTGGTAACCCGGGGTGTCGCAGAAATTGTTGAGGGTAACAAAGGCCGTCACCAGATTGTTATCACCGAGATCCCATACGCGCTCAACAAAGAGACGTTGGTGCTCAAGATCGCTGAACTTGTAAATACCAAGAAGATAACTGGTGTTTCTGACCTTCGTGACGAGACCGCTCGTGGGCAGGTGCGCATTGTTGTCGACCTGAAGAAAGATGCATACCCGAAGAAATTGCTAAATCAGCTCTATAAATTAACGCCACTTCAGAACAGTTTCCACTTCAATATGATGGCGTTGATCGACGGTATCCAGCCGCGTGTATTGGGTTTGCAGGAAATCATCAGCGAACACATCAAGCACCGTCAGAAGGTTATACGTAGGCGAACCGAATTCGAGCTGCGGAAAGCTCAAGAACGCGCGCATATTCTTGAGGGTCTTAAGATCGCTCTCGACCACATTGACGAGGTTATAAAGGTCATTCGCGCTAGCAAGAGTAGCGAGGAGGCCCAGAAAAACTTAATCGAGAAATTTAAGCTGTCAGAGATTCAGGCCCGCGCCATTTTGGCAATGCAGCTACGCGCACTAACTGGGCTTGAGCGCCAGAAGATTGAGGACGAACTAGCTGAACTTAAGAAGTTGATTGCCAAGCTTGAAGCGATTCTGGCCGATGAAAAGAAGATACTTGCGATTATTCGCAAAGAGCTTTTGGAGCTCAAAGAGCAGTACGGCGACGAACGACGTACCAAGATTATCAATGGCGAACTAGGCAAAATGAGCGACGAAGACTTGATCGCCGACGAACAAGTTGTAGTGACATTGACTGCGGCCAACTACATCAAGCGCAGCCAAATTGCTGACTACAAAAAGCAAGGTCGCGGGGGCAAGGGCCGTCGTGGCATGGCCACTCGTGAAGAAGATGCCATCGAGCACGTCGTAAACGCATCTACGCATGACTACCTACTGTTCTTTACGAATAAGGGTCGAGTCTTCAGGTTGAAGACGTACGAGGTTCCTGCGGCCTCTCTGAGCGCTAAGGGTGTAGCAATCGTCAACTTGTTGCAATTGCAGCCAGAAGAGACAGTCAGTGCCGTCATAAATGTTAGCAAGAGCGACAGTGCCGCAAACCTCATTATGTGTACGGTTCGTGGCGTCGTAAAGAAAACTCCATTTGAGCAATACAACAATGTCCGCCAATCTGGGTTAATTGCTATTAACCTCGATGACGGTGATGAGCTGAAGTGGATCCGCATGACTAGTGGTGATAACGAAGTTGTTATTTCAACCAGTCAAGGTCAGGCAATTCGCTTCCATGAAAAGGGTGCTCGACCAATGGGTCGTGTGGCTCGCGGTGTTCGCGGTATCCGTCTGCGCGCTGGAGATCGGGTGATTGGTATGGATGTTGTCGAAGAAAACTCGAGCATATTTGTCATTAGTAAATACGGCTACGGTAAGCGGACTAAGGTTGCCCAGTTTACGCCACACGCACGAGGTGGTGTTGGTATCCGTAGTGCGATTGTGAACGATAAAACTGGTGAACTTATCGGTGTTAAGACGCTTAGTGACAACAATGACGATCAAGAAGTGATCATTATTTCACAAAATGGTCAGACCATTCGTCTCGGCATTAAGGATATTCCGGCTCTTGGCCGCGCTACACAGGGTGTAAGAATCATGCGCCTCAACGAGGGTGATGAAGTAGTGTCTCTAGCACTGGTCGATAAAGCCGAAGACGAAGAAGAAATTGAGTCTGCTGACGCTGACAAACCAGCTGAAAACTAGAGCGGCTACCTAACGATGCCTTCTGAAGAAGCCACGCTTGTTACTGATTTACGGATTTGACGCTGTATAGCTTGCCGGAACTCTGTAGGGCACTGAGCGTGAACGAGTTGCACGGTTTAGCCTGCGTATTAGTACAGCCAGCCGGTGCGGGCTGGTAGGCGTATTGGGTGGCGCTCGGTTGGCTCGACGTGAGGCCTGCCCTGTCCTTGGTAGGTGATAGCGTTGCTACATCTACGCCCGACATATTCTCACCGCGCCAGTCACTGTCGTTAAGTTGTACCAAAGTCGGGTAGGAGCCGAAGTCGGCATTTCCCTCGGCATAGTAGCTGTCCAAGGCGGCCTTTATGCCATCGATGTTTTCTTGATTGACTTTATCAGCAGCGCCTTGCAGTGGTTGGTCGGTAGCCGGCTTTTGCAGGACTCTAACTAGTCCAATTACCAGCACTGCTACGATTAGTACTGAAAATATAAGGGCTAGCTTGGGGCCTTGTTGTTTTGGTCTTGGTGGTAGGTACGGTGCCTGTTGGGGTAGTTGATAGCTATTTGAATCTGGAGCAAGATTACTGGGGCGGGGGAGGTTTTGATTTTGTGGAGGCATGTACTTCCTTTCGTCGCTACTGAAGAGTATAAAGCAAATATCCCGGCGTGTCATGTGTCAGTCAGTCTGGAATCGAGAGTGAGAGCTTACGAAGACAGCAGCCACAAAAGGGCCTGTTTCTTGTGCTGTAGGTAATACTACAACCATGGCCAAAATACCCTTGACACAAGAGGCGGGAATAGCGTATTCTCATACGAGTGCTTTTTGAGGTCTGCTATTAGTGTCTTCGAAAAGTCACCACAGTCCCTTAAAAATTGAATAGTGCAAATCAACGTCAGTTCATATTTTTGAACTATGTTTTAAACACGAGTCCTGGCGAAAGTCGAGGGCTCAACAGTAAGTCAGATTCTGACTGAAGTTTAGTATCAAGTTCTTTTTTGGAGAGTTTGATCCTGGCTCAGGATGAACGCTGGCGGCGTGCCTAA
>CAZYFP010000009.1:0-28885 GCA_964647125.1 uncultured Candidatus Saccharibacteria bacterium | reverse complement strand
TGATACCCTTTCCTAATCCAGAAAGCACACCACCAGTAACAAAAATATACTTTGTTGGCCGACTCATTTCCGCCCGTACTATATTACCCAAATATTACACCTATCGTACCTTACGACTCACCACAGCACAAGAGTAAATGCGCCTAAAAGTATTGTTATTTTTTCAGATACTCAAGCGCTGCGTTCTTTTGCGCATCGTTGCCGGTCTCAATATCTTTGTCGGTTAGCTTCACCGTTTTATCCGGTGTAATACCCTTGTGGTTAATATTTTTACCATTTGGGCGATACCAGTTAGCAATTGTTACCTTTAGCTCATCGGCTGGGCAGCTGCCGTTTGCATCCGCAGTGCCAGTTACACAAATCACCTGCTGGACAACGCCCTTGCCAAAACTTTTCTCACCTATGATATATGCCGCTTTGTTATCGCGCAGCGCACCTGCGGTTATCTCTGAGGCCGAAGCACTACCGCCATCCACCAACACCACGGTAGGTATACCGACTAATTTATGTTCGCCTTCAGAATTATTCTGTTCTATTATTTTGCCGCCATGCTTTTGCTGGAGTATCAGCTTTCCATCTGGCAGCCACTGGCTAGAAACGGACACTGCAGCACTGACGTAGCCACCTGGGTTGCCGCGTAGGTCCAGTATGATGCCCTTCACGTGCTTTTGGCGGAACATGCTAGCGGCTTTGTCTACTAGGTCGCCAGCGTCGTTGGCGAAGGTACTTATCTGCAAGTAGCCTATGTTACCTTCAAGTATCTTGCTGGTGACGCTTGGTAGCTTGATATCTTTACGAACAATCGCAAAATTGAGCTGCTTGCCATCACGAATGACTTGCAGTTTTACGGTTGTGCCTTTTTTGCCACGAATTTGCAGTACGGCCTTGTCTACGCTGTAACCCTGAGTACTTTTACCATTGATAGCGGCAATAACGTCCTTGGCCTTCAGACCTGCCTTGTCGGCCGGATAACCCTTGATGGGTGACACCACTATCAGGTTGTCGTTGGCGTCTAGCCCCAGTTCGGCACCAATACCGCTAAAGGTATTGTCAATTTGGTTGGTGAATTCTTGAGCCTCTTTCGCACTAAAGTACTGGGTGTACGGATCGTTAGCAGCTTTGGCAAGGCCGTCTTTGAGGCCATCGAGGAGTTGCTGTGTCGTAAGCTTGCCATCGTAATTCTTTTTAAGTAGCTGATAGACTTCATCAACCGACGAGTAATCAAGTTTGGCTGGCAGACCCGGGTTTACGGTTGCAATCTTGGACTGAAACGAAATATCGCCGCGTCCAATTAAAATGCCTGCACCAAATAGTACCAGTCCCACTAGGATCATGCCTGCTTCTTTTTTGTATGACAGCCATTTTTTAGACACTTTAGTAGTTGTCACTTTTTCTTCCTGCACAAACCCTCCGCGGTACTGATGTCACCTAATTAGTTAATAACAAAAGCAATAGCTTTTATTATTACATACTCAGTTGGAATCGGCCTAGAAATAGATGTAGTCGAGTTGGTTTGCATCACTAGCCGACAAGTGCATGCGGCTAAATTTACCGTGACCAAGCGTACGACTAAAGAAATTATACTGACTAACCTCTATTGAACCATCGCCGTTAACAGACTCCAGGTATGCGACATGTCCATAGCTACCAACACCATCATTATCGTCCCACACAACTGCAATACCAGGGCGCCAAGCACTAGGACTTGGTGGCGAACCGGTGCGACGTATATGGTCGATGTCTGCATTGTCTATCCAACGATACGCATTGCCGCCAAGGTGATTCGTATAGTCACCTCCCCAACGTGGCATATGACGACCAACCGAATTTACCTTCCAAGCAACGTAACTCACGCACTCTCGGTTGTACATACCCCAGTCATCAAGCACCGTATCTTGCGCTCGATTTGCCCACTTGTTTGGATAACCACCATTGCCGGCGGTACCGTAGTAGCTCACACCATGGCTGGCCGCATATGCTGCCTGGGCAGCTGCCTGGGCAGCTTGCAACTTCCTAATCTGCACCAGGTTAGCCCGCACTTTCGCGTTGTACGAGCTCTGTTGTTGTTGGTTGTAGGCAAGCAAAGAAGTCTGCTTCTGTTTGTTTGCATTTAGCTGACCCTGTTGGCTTTTTTGATCGTCAATAAGCTGACCAACTTTCACCTTCTTTGCTCGTAACTGCTTTTGCAGTAGTGCAATCTGAGCTAGTGTGTCTTGGATTTGATTCTGAACAGAGTTACGATACTCTTCTTTATCAACATAATCACTCAGATTATTACTGGTAGCCAGCATCTCAATGGTTGATATGTCACCATCAACATACATTGAACGAAGCACTTCACCCAACACAACTCGCTGTTGCTCAATTTTACGCTGCTTTTCCAGTATTTGCTTGTTGAGGGATGCCTGCTCTGCTTCATTGGCATTTATACTGCGCTGGAGTGCGCTAATCTGCGCCTGCAGTTTATTGATTTCGTCCTGATAACTACTGGCCTGCGCGCCCAGATCACTCAACACTGCTTTGTTATCTGAGTTTTTACTCTGGAGTGCCTTGATCTTAGTATCAAATGAATCTGCTCGAACCAAACTAGAACCACCAGCAAATAAGGCGACTGCGGTAAACAGTACTGCCAAACGTAAACCGACCGATGTTTTTTGTAATAGTTTTAGCATGATATTTGTTTTTTGTATGCTCACGTTTAATGTACCACCGCTCATGTATTTTGTAAATACCCCTCCCCCGTTACCGGGCACCAAGCAAACCTGCCCTCAGGTTGGCTTAGCATCTAATACTGACTGTTCTTATTTCTTAGCTATTTTGAATTTGAGATACCGCCGGGTCGCTATAGTAGATGAGGCAGCACCCAGTAGTATACCAATAGCAATTTGCAGTGTCAAAAACCATAAGAAGTGTGCCGAGAAATAGGCGTTAGCATACTGAATATCGAGCAAGCCGAGGCTGCTAGCCTGCAGCGCCGTGCTAGCCGCCACAAATGCCCCGTTAATAATTAACACCGAGATCACCGCCGACAAAACCCCGTAAATAATGCTCTCGACCACAAATGGCCCACGGATGTAGCTAGTACTAGCACCGAGCAAACGCATGATCTGTATTTCATCCCGGCGGTTAAAGATAGCCATCTGAATTGTATTGAAAATGATCAGCGCGGATATAACCGCAAACACTGCCACCGTCACCACGCCAATTTGCCGCAGCACATTAGTAGCATGCGTGATCTTATCAATCGCCTCCTTACGGTCACCCTGATACGACGGTGAATCTTTAGTCTGCAGCGCTTGGTTTTTGGGAGTTGTCAGAAACTTCTGAATTGAATCAATCTTGTTGAGATCTTCTGGGAAGACATGAATCGTAGCAGGCACTGGGTTTGTTGCCACCGATGCGGCTTCGATGATTCCCTCGTTATCCTTGTTTTGCTCGATAAAAGCTTGCAGTGAATCTGCTTTGTTGAGATATTCGACTTTCTTAACGCTTGGCTGCTTCTTGATGGCGTTGGCAAACTCTTGTGCAGCGGCATCACTGACATTGTTTTGCAAAAATATCGATATATTCACCTGGTTAGTGATCTGGGCAATCGTGTTAGTAAATGTAGCGTTCGTAACAAGCGAAAATAATATGATAGTCAGCGTTACGACCATGACAGCCATAGCAGCAATAGCCAGGCTAGCGTTTCGAATAAAGTTCACGATACCGCTGTGAACTATACGGCCAAACGTAATGAGGGAGCGTCGACTACCAATCATACCTTGTAGCTCGCATTTGCTCGGTCGCTTACAATCTTGCCGTGCTCAAACGTCACAACTCGTCGCTTTAGCTTGTTTACAATTTCTTCGTTGTGCGTCGTCAGTAATACGGTAGTACCGTAGCGATTTATTTTTTCCAGTACTTTTATAACATCCCAGGCATGTTTGGGGTCGAGGTTGCCGGTTGGCTCATCGGCAATGAGTATCTTTGGCTGCCGCACAATGGCGCGCGCAATTGCTACGCGCTGTCGCTCACCACCAGAAAGTTCTAGTGGCATTCGGTTCTCTTTGCCCTTCAGGTTTACAATATCCAACACCTTTGGCACGGTGTGCTTTATTTCCTTATTACCCATACCGACAATTTCGAGGGCAAATGCTACGTTCTCGAATACAGTCTTGTTTGGCAAAAGTTTGAAGTCCTGGAATACTACGCCAATCTTTCGGCGTAACAACGGGATGTCTTTGTCTTTCAGCTTGTCGTAGTCTATGCCACCGATAATTATTTTGCCGCTAGTTGGTCGCTCTTCGCGGGTCAACAAACGTAACAAGGTTGTCTTGCCAGCACCACTCTGCCCCACGACAATCACAAATTCTTTGGGCTCCACATGCAAACTAATGCGCTCCAGGGCGGAGCCCATATTTTTACTGTACGTCTTGGTTACCCGATCCAACAGAATCATTAGCTTTATTATAACAAGTAACCCGCACAGGAACTAGTTTTACGGATTTCAGGACTAATCAAGAAACAATGAACTGATTAGGGGTAGTAAAAAAGCGCACTGCCGGCTATTCGGCAATTGTGTAGTCGAGATAGGCGTCGATGAGGGGGTTTAGATCACCATCCAACACGGCATCTGGGCTACTTGTCTCATAGCCGCTACGTAGGTCTTTAACCTGTTTGTATGGGTGCAGCACGTAGTTGCGAATTTGACTGCCAAATTCGTTGGCGCTGCTAGGGCCTTTTAGCTCGCTCACCGTATCTTTATGCTGCTCAAGCTGTAGTTGAGCCAAACGAGAGCGCAAGATAGTCATAGCAGTCTCTTTGTTTTGCAGCTGACTACGCTCATTCTGAATACTGACCGTGATGCCAGTCGGCACGTGCGTTACGCGCACGGCGCTGTCGGTCGTGTTCACACTCTGCCCACCGTGGCCACCCGCCCGAAATACATCAACCTTCAGATCTTTGTCATCAATTTCAACCTCACCTGGTTGGTCAATTTCTGGCAAGACATCCACTTTAGCAAAGCTGGTTTCACGCGAGGCCGCTGAATTGAACGGACTCTGGCGCACTAACCTATGCACGCCGTGCTCACCGCGTAACTTGCCATATACTTGTGCGCCGTCAAAACGAAGCGTAGCACTTTTGATGCCTGCCTCGTCTCCTGCGGACTCGTCAATCATATCTGTCTTAATGCCATTTTGCTCCGCCCACCGCACATACATACGCAGCAGCATGCCCGCCCAGTCTTGCGCATCGGTACCGCCCGCACCAGCGTAAATATTCATAATAACGTTATGGTCATCGAATGGCCCGTTAAAGCGCAGCGACAACTTGAGTGCCTCCAGCTGTTTTTCTGCAAAATCGAGCTGATTCATTAGCTCGACAACAATCTGATCATCCTCGAGCTTGATGAGTTCTAGTATATCGGCGGCTTCGTTCGCTAGTTTTTGCCATGGCAAAACCCGTGCTTCCAGATTGGAAATTTTTTTCATAACAGACTGTGCAGTTACTGAATCGTGCCAAAAATCTGCCTGCTGGCTTTGATCACGCAGGGATTGCAGCTGCACTGCAAGCGCTGGAATTTTTAACTGTTCCATAGCTTCGCGGATCTGCAGATCGAGTGCATTTGCGCGAGTAATCTGGCCTTGCTCCATGACTACTTCCCTTTACTAGCTTCACCGGCCCATAGGGCTGAAATTTGGCTCGACAGCTTGGCTGAAAACTCTGGGCCACAGTCACCAAGCACCCCAAAACCCCAGACATTGTCGGCAAACATAGCACGAGTAATTGCCACGATGTCTTCTTGAGTTACAGCCTGAATGCGCTCTGGAATACCATCATAGTCTTCGATAATGCCTTCGAAAAAGTAGCGGCCACTGTAACCGTTAGCGGTACTGCCCACGGTTTGTGCGCCGCGTTGATAGCGCCCAAGGGCATATAGCTTTGTAGCCTCCAGATCTTCGTCTGACAGCTTGCCGGCCAGCACATTGCTAATTTCGTCGACCATTATATGGGCTAGTGGGATGGCATTTTTGTTAGAAACCTGGGCACCAAACCACCAGTTAGTAACGTCACGACTTTGGTTTTGGCCAGAGTTCATGCCATACACCAATCCACGCTCGCGGGCTGTACCAAGAATTTTGGAATACAACGTCTCGGTCAGTGCGGTGTTTATCAAGTTAAGGGCGTCATTTTCTCGGTCACTCATGCGCCGGCGCATGAACGTATCCATGTAGAAGTAAAGGTTCTCGACAGTATCATTTGGCACATACACCGGTGTGGTTAGTAATGTTGGTTGCTCAGATGGCAGCTCGAAGCGGCTACCAATCTCTGGTAGATCAATCGTTTCAAACATCGCCTCGATAGCCTTGGCCCGCCCACTAGTCATATTACCTGCAACCACAAAACGCATATTGCCGGTTACATGGGTGCGGCGATAATGCTCACGCACGTCATCAACCGTGACATTTTTCATGAGTTTTAAGCGTTCGGTGTCAGTCTTTACCAGCAAACCGAACTCTTTGCGCATCTCTAGACTCAAACGGCGGAAATGGTTATTAGAACGAGCCGCCATCTCTTCTTGCACATTGCCGAATTCTGCCACAAACTCTTCTTCCAAAAATAACGGCTTCGTAATAGCCACCAACAGTAGTCCCAGCACTCGCTCCCACTCAAAATCCGCACATTCAGTCTCATACGTTATGTCGTACACGCCTGTGCTGGCGTTACTGTAGGCGCCATTTTTTTCTAGCTCAGCCTGAAAATCACGAGCGCGTGGGATTAATTCGTTAGCACCGAGCAGCACATGCTCCATGAGGTGCGGTACTTCCCATTTTTTCTCGTCCACCAGATATTCACCGGCTCGAAAACTGATGTCACAAGTCAGCACTGGCGCGCCTGGTACGTGCACTAACAGACCTTTGGCCCCATTCTTTAGTACAATTTCGGTAACTGTATGCTTCACGCCAGCTTAGCCGCTACTTTCGCTTTCGTGCTTGAGTCTTACGCTTGCGTTCAGTTTTGTGGGCTTTTTTGCGCTTGGCGGCTTCTTTTTTGGCGGCTTCGTTCTGTTCTGCTCGGCGAGCCGGGTCGGTTGCACGTTCAAAGTCTGCTTCGGCAAAGTCACTATCGCCCTCTGATATTTGGTCAACGTTGTCGACAGAATTACGAGCAGCACGAGTTAGCTCAGTCTCTGCCATGTGAGATAGCTGCGATTCATCGACTGGCTGGGCGTGGAAGAGTGCGCGTAGTACGTCATGACGAAGTGTTTGCTGCATTTCTTCAAAGTACAGCTGCGCTCGACGTCGATACTCAACCAGCGGATCCTGCTGGCCAACTGCCATCCAGTGGATGCCTTCACGCAGGTGATCCATGTTTTCTAGGTGTTGCATCCATAAGTTATCAAGCACTTGTAAGTAAACATCGCGCTCTACTTTACGTAGTATTTCGGCAGTAAAGGCAGTTTCGCGGCCCTCATACAGTTCACTTGCCTGGTTTTTTAGTACTTCGCCGAACTTACTTGGCTCGCTATCGAACAGACGATCGAGCTGTGCTTCATCAAGTGGGAATACTTCGCGAACCACATCTTCAAAACCTTCTTCAGTCAGCATTGATGATGAACCCATTGCAAGCGCCTCGTCGGTTATCATTTGCTTGATACGCTTGCTGATGTCCTCTTGTTGCAAGATTTCGTGACGCATACTGTAGGTCGCCTTACGGTGGCGGTTCATGACGTCATCGTACTGGACAACATTCTTACGTTGGTCAAAGTGGAAGCCCTCGACCTTTTTCTGAGCCCCTTCGAGGCTACGTGAGATCAGGCGATTTTCAATCGGTGTTTCATCATCAACACTCAGACGAGCCATAATGCCGGCAATACGTTCACCACCGAATATACGCATCAGATCATCTTCGGTGCTTACAAAGAACTGCGTGGTTCCGGGGTCACCCTGACGTCCAGCACGTCCACGAAGCTGGTTATCGATACGTCGTGATTCGTGGCGCTCACTACCTAGCACAAACAATCCACCCAACTCTTTTACGCCATCGCCGAGTACGATGTCTGTACCACGACCAGCAATGTTGGTAGCTAGCGTCACTGCACCCTTCTCGCCAGCCTTAGCCACAATCTTTGCTTCGCGCTCGTTATTTTTGGCGTTCAGCAGCTGGTGCGGAACTTTTTCTTTGGTTAACAATTTGCTGAGTATTTCGTTCTTCTCGATTGAAACTGTACCAATTAGTACTGGCTGACCCTTGACGTGCAACGCCTTTACTTCACGGGCAATCGCCTTGAATTTGGCAAGTTCTGTGCGGTAAATACGATCGGTCTTGTCGATACGAGCCAGCACACGATTTGACGGCACCTCAACAACATCCAGCTTATAGATCTGGTGAAATTCTTCGGCTTCAGTTAGCGCTGTTCCGGTCATACCAGATAGCTTTTCGTATAGTCTGAAGAGGTTCTGGAATGAAATAGTAGCTAAGGTCATTGACTCTTCTTGGACTTCCACACCTTCTTTGGCTTCGATAGCCTGGTGTAGACCTTCGTTATAGCGACGGCCAGGCAAAAGGCGTCCGGTAAACTCATCGACAATCACTACCTCTCCATCGCCGGTCACTACGTAGTCTTTGTCTCGCTTAAACAACGCCTGAGCTTTGAGCGCCTGCTGTAAGTGATAAATTGTACGGATATGCTCCGAGCCGTACAGGTTATCGATACTAAGCGCCTTCTGGATCTTTTCAACACCTTCGTCGGTCAAAATAACTGTTTTGCGCTTTTCATCAGTTTCGAAATGCTCATCTTTTTTTAGCTGGCGCACAACTTTGGCAAACTGAGAATAGGCGTTACCACTAGTAACACTTGGCGCACTAATAATAAGTGGCGTTCGGGCTTCGTCGATCAAAATCGAGTCAACCTCATCCACGATAGCGTAGTGCAGTGGCCGCTGACGTAGTTGATCAACTTCACGAACCATGTTGTCGCGCAAGTAGTCAAAGCCAAACTCATTGTTAGTCCCGTAGGTAATGTCAGCTGCATAAGCCTCGCGGCGTGAGCAGGGTCGCAAATGGCGGAAACGCTCGTCTTCGTGGTCTTCATTTGTAAAGGCCGGGTCATAAATGTATGACAACTCCGACATAATCACGGCAGTAGACAGGCCGAGAAAATGGAAAACTTGACCCATCCAGCCAGCATCACGCTGTGCAAGATAATCGTTAACCGTAACGACGTGTACGCCTTTGCCGGTCAGCGCGTTGAGGTAGACTGGCGCTGTTGAGGTTAGGGTCTTACCTTCACCGGTCTTCATCTCGGCCACGTTACCTTCGTGCAGTACCATGCCGCCAATAAACTGGACATCGAAATGACGCATGCCAAGTGTACGACCGGCCGCTTCGCGGACAACGGCAAACGCATCTGGTAGCAGTGCATCAAGTGACTCTTTGCTGAGCCGCTTCTTAAGTACGTCTGTCTGCTCTTGCAGCTTTTTGTCGGACATCTTTTTGTACGTGTCCGTTAGCTTGTTTATGTCAGCAACACGCTTTTGCAAACGTTTTACAGTCTTTGCTTGTGGATCCCCAAGAACCTTCTTAAACACACTATGCATACGATTCGCTCGCTCCCTCTGTTACGATTTTGGCGTTATTCGTATGTATTGTAGCGGTTTATTGACTAAAATGCGAACACTTCACATTGTCTCAATAGCTGCAGCTCCACCAGCACGAGCGAATAGTCGACGACGACGCTTACCATCAGTGTGTAACTCTTTGTAGTGACGTACTTGCTGCTTCAACTTGGCTTCAACAATATCAATAGACGCATAAATATTCTGAGTCGACTCACGAATTTTTATGGTGTCATGAGGCAGGTATAGCAGCACGTCACAAATACTTTGCTTTTGACCACTCGATTTGTGCTCTTTCAATCGAACTTCTAGGTGGGCGCTGGGGCGAATGTGCTTGGAGAGATACTTATCAATAGTAGCGAGCTTTCTGGTGACGTATTTCTTGAGACGATCATCCAGCTCCAATTGTGTGGCGCTCAGTTCAAATTTTTGGATCATACTATTCCCCCTTCAAGCAGTGTCAGTGTTAATAGGTGCTGACAGGCTCACTATTAGTTTAGCAGTATGCGCAGCACAGCGCCTGTCATATATCTCACTGCTTTTCTAAATTTCTTGGCGGCCGCCCATGTAGGGACGCAGTACTTCTGGCACAATCACATTGCCCTCGGCAGTTTGGAAATTTTCGAGTATGGCTATAAGTGGACGCTGCGAAAACGCTGTTGCGTCGTTGGTATGCGCTAGCTCTACCTTACCATCTTGCCGACGGACTCGCGTCTTCATGGCGCGCGCTTGATAGTCGCCAATGTAGTCGGCGGTGTGGGTCTCACGATAGGTATTCTGACTAGGCAGCCACACTTCTACATCGACACCCTTAGCATTTGGGCGGCCAACATCGGCCGTACATTTTTCAAGCACATGGTGCGGTAAACCGAGCTGCTGCATTAAATATTCCTGGATCGCTACCAGAAACAGGTGCTCATCATAGGATGTCTCGGCCGTAGTGAAGCATTCCATCTCCAGCTTATTAAATTGGTGCAAGCGAAAAATGCCCTCGGTGTCCTTGCCATATGTGCCAGCCTCGCGGCGAAATGCCGTGGTGTAGCCAACATAGCGAATTGGCAGCATATCTTCGGCTAAAATATCATTAATATACATTGGCGCTATAGTGTGCTCGGCGCTGGCATTTAGCCACAAATCTTCGTCCTCAATCTTGTAGGTTTGCTCTTCTTTGTTTAATCGACCAGTTGCCTCAAATACTTCCTTTTTAGCTACAGCCGGTGGCAAAATAGGAGTAAACGGCTTGGCGCTTACATTCAAATTGTGGTCGTCAATAATCTGCTGCAAAATCTGCTGGCTACCCAAAACGTCCATACCAAACTGCCATAGAGCAAATTCTAGCCGGACCAAATCGCCCATAGTATAGACAAAGCGCGCACCGGCAATTTTGGTTGCGCGTTTGGTATCCAGCCAACCCTTTGCCTCGGCAATTTGTGCATGATTTTTAATCTCAAAATCAAACTGAGGCTTGTCTCCCCACGTACGAATCTCAAGGTTCTCTGCTTCAGTCGCACCAACCGGTACTTCATCAAGCTGCATGTTCGGCACTGTTTTAAGTAACGATACAAACTCAAGCTCAATTGTTTCGAGTTTTGGTTCAAGGTCAGCCAACTGTTCCTTTACCGCACGGCCTTTTGCGACCTGCTCTTCTGATGGCTTTTGGCCCTTCATACTTGCAGCAATCTCGTTACGCTCCCGGCGCAATTCTTCAACCTGCGTTTGCAGCTCACGTCGCTCAGTGTCAAAGCCAAGCAATTGTGCTACATCAATGTCGTAGCCTTTTTCTTTACTTTTGCGGGCTACGATTTCTGGATTGTCTCGAATAAACTGAATATCTAACATGCGGTTAGTATACCCTATTTACGCTTTGCTGCTCTTTGTTTTACGGCAGCAATCGTAAGCTCAGTACGAGCTCGAGCATAGCTGCAGAATTCGCACGGACCACCCATGGCGGCGCTACCTATTGGTGGCATATTGTCATTATCCATGCAGGCCTTCATATCTATAATAGTCTGATCCACCCACTCACTGTTGCCATGATGTGGAAACACGAATGTCTGAAACTCAACTTTATTATCAAATGCATCCAGGTCTTTACGCCCGGTGGCATATACGAAGTAGCCGGTGTCACTGACCTTAAAGCCATTTTGCTTCAGAAGCCATTGGTATACTTCCATTTGTCTTCGGTACATATCTTGCCACGTCCCCTCTGGACCAAGCTGCGTAACAGGCTTATCTTTGGCGGTTGCCTTGTAGTCCACCACTATTAACTGTCCCGTTTCATCAACCCATACATCATCAACTGCACCAAATATGTGTAAGTTTGTGGCTTTATGTAGTGTCGTAATGCCCGTGAAGTTATAACGCCAGGTATCAAGGTCTTTGTGTTGGTACGGAATAGCCTTTATTTGATTGTCGGACATGAGTGGATGTGGCTTGGCTTCAGCCCTATACCGATCAAACTCTTTTTTAAATAGTTCGTCGATTGCCTTATTAATATTAAATGGCGGACTACTGGGCCTGGTAATCTTGAGCCGTACGTCCAACCAAAAACAACGCGGGCACTGCATGAATAGCTCTATCTTGCTTCTACTCAATTTGTACGGCACAGCTTGTCCGGGCTGGTATGGTTGGCTTCGTTGACGAATATAGCTCATACATTCATTGTAGCAGCGGGCTCCCAAAATCTAATTGCACTATTTTTGTATTCAATGTTTTTCATTCCCGTTTTGATTTGCACTCACTGCTCCGGTAGCCCCTTAAGCCGATCATTACATGCCACGGAAGGCGCAAACTACGAGCATACCTGCCTGCCTTTAGCTCGCAGCAAGGACTTCCCGTATGGGTACGATCACTGCTATACCTGTCCCAAAATCAGACACTCCAGCTCATATCTGGAGCATCCTAGGCTTTCTGCTGATCGCATGGCACATATTTGCGTTGTAATTATAAGTACAAGCATTAAGAAATTTTACTTGATCAAAATACTATATTTCAGATTTTTACAGTAGTCAAAAATAACTATTGTTTGTTTAACAACTTAAGTAACGCGCCACTTGTACTAACCAATTTCGTTGGATGGCATGCCTTTAGTGCTTTGGCACTATTATAGCCCCAGTCAACTGCAGCTACTTTTAGGCCCACCGCATGGGCGGCTTGTACATCACGTATCTCATCACCCACATACCAAGTAGTAGCAGGATCAAGATCATAGCGACGAATCATTTTACGCAGCTTGGGTGCCTTGCCAAGCAAACGAACACTGCCATACACAGCCTCAAAACACGACTCAAGTTCATACCGTTTTAGCACTGAGTAGATATTGTGCGTACTGTTTGAGCTAAGAATAAATAATGTATGGTGCGCTGCCAGCGTCCGTATTACCTGCTCCATATCGGCAATTAGAGCCACGTCTTTCATACGTTTGCGCATGGTGTAACGCCCACGCAACACTAACAATGGCACTGCATAAAGCGGCACTCGCAATTCTTTAGCAACTTGCACCAAGCTCATTCCTTTTAGGCGGGTCATCTTGGAGCTGGACAAAAACTTCGTTCGAGTCAGCGTATAGAATATATCGAGCGCAACTGGAAAGCTATCTGCTATAGTACCGTCAAAATCAAAAATTATTACACTTTTCCGTTTCTTCATTACCCAAAACTATAACACGATATTCATGAGATATAAGCTACACTAGAGTTATGACTGAACTTGCAACACTGGGCGGAGGCTGCTACTGGTGCCTCGAGGCCTTTTATCAAAGAATCAACGGCATCACCAAGGTAACCTCTGGCTACAGTGGTGGAAACGTCGATAATCCCACCTCTAGCCGCGTATACGAAGGCGATACTGGCCATGCAGAGGTAGTACAGCTCGAGTTTGACGCTGACATTATTAGCTATCAGGAAATTTTAGAGATATTCTTTGTCATGCACGATCCTACAACCCTTAACCGCCAAGGGAATGATGTTGGCGACGAATACCGCTCAATTATCTTTTATCACGATGAGCAGCAACACGACATAGCCCGTGACATAATACAAAATTATGCCGCACCCCTCTGGTCAGACCCTATAGTTACGCAGGTTGAACCTTTTGATACGTTCTGGCCGGCTGACGAATCAATGCAAGATTATTACAATCGAAATCCAAACGCTGGCTACTGCCAGGTTGTGATCGATCCAAAGATCCAAAAGTTACGACAAAAATTCGCCGCAAAACTACGCTAAAACACTACTCACTGACGACTGCGTCACGCCAGAATGCAACGTAATTACTGAAGTCTTTATGTACCGTATCAATCGCAGTTGGTAACGGCTCAGGATAGCTCCAAGCATTATCTGCACTCCAGCTATCAGCTTGACCAACATCGAAATACTGACAGACACCTTTCCACGGGCAGGTGTATGGAGTATCACTTTTGCGCAAAAAATCCTGCTTGATTGATGAGGGCGGAAAATACCAGTTACCCTCGATATAAATAAGCTCGTCTTTTGGTGCTTCAGCAATAATTTGATTGTTCCATGTGACTTTCATATACACTCCTCTTTACGTAGTATCTTTTTCTGCACGAGCAGCTTTTAGCATCTCGCCAAACCATAGTAGCTCATCAAGTAACTTCGTGACGCTTTTGCGGTAACGATCCGCGAATTCATCTTGTATCTGACCGTCCGTGTCAAAAATATTTTGGATATACGGAAAGTATACATCCCAGCTCATAACCACAAGCCCAGTCTCACGAACAGCCGGAACTAGCGACTCCACCGCTCGCACGCCTCCCCAATTGCCATTGCTTACACCTGCAAATGCCACAGGCTTGTGGTTGTAGAGTGCAAGTTCACTATCAAGCATGCGCTTGAGTGAACCAGGAAAACTATGGTTATACTCCGGCGTCACCACAAAAAACGCATCAGCCTTTGCGACTATTTCGCTGTAGCGCGCATCCTTGCCTTCAGGGTCATTGCCATCTCCTGCGAAATTAAAATCCTTGGGATCAACCAATACCACCTCTACATTGGGTCG
Organism: uncultured Candidatus Saccharibacteria bacterium; assembly: GCA_964647125.1. Lineage (GTDB taxonomy): Bacteria > Patescibacteriota > Saccharimonadia > Saccharimonadales > UBA4665 > UBA6224. The sequence goes on along the minus strand of CAZYFP010000009.1, from coordinate 14,264 downwards.
GTCACTAGCTAATTTGGCAATATATCGTGCAGCCCTATCCGATAGTCGTTGCTCACGAGTTGTCCCAATTAGTACCGCAAGTGTGAAGTTTGTCATGTCTCTACTCTAGCTCATGTATCTGCTCGTGGTCGAGCCCGAAATAATGTGCCAACTCGTGCCACATCGTATGCCTAATCTGTTCTTTTAGTTCACTAAGCGAACCTGAGCTTGCACAAAGTGGCCATTTGAATAATGTTATCCTATCCGGCGGAAAGACATTAGTCATTCCCTGACGCCTCGACAACGGCACGCCTTCGTACAAACCCAACAGCGTCTGATCATTACGTAACTCAAGTTTTACCCTCTGCTCTTCGCTAGGTTCATCTTCAAATAGGAAAGCGACGTTCTGTACATAATCCATGCGATCTTTGGGTAAACTATCCAACGCTTCGTTGATGAGTTTCTGGAATTCTTCGTCACTAATTTCAACCATAAACGTATAATACTATACTTTTTATAGTTTTGGCTATTTTTCAAGTTTTAGACGAGCAATCAGCCAGTCTCGCGGCAAAATGCTCAAGAACCAGCCAGCACGTGGCCCAGATGTCTTACCGATAATAAGGCGGTACAGTGCTTGAAACATCTCCTTGGGACCAAGACCAATCTCATCTTTGAGTTCGTAAATTGCATTGTGAAACCACGCACCATCAGCATCATTTGGCGCCGCAGTAACTCGTTCAGCCAAATGCGCAAACAACTGCCTCTCCTGCTTGCTAAACTGATCGGCCTGGACGCTGTCTTGCAACGAAAACTTAACATCATCTGGTGCACGAAGACGCAGCCACTCATCAATAAACTTTAGCTCTTCACGAATGATGCCAGCTTCCTCGCGAGCGATATCGGCATGTTCGGTTCGTGCGATAATTTCAATGGTTTTATCAACATCCTTAAGCGCCGACTGATAGCTTGCAACCAGATGAGAAAATGGCACTCGACTAACCGTCTCTTTGGTTGTTCCTCGAGTACAGATGTAGAGCAGTTGTTCTTCTGACTCGGTTTTATCTGGCTTGGCTGCAAGTGCGGCGTACTCATCCATCAGCTGGACCACACCGTGTACCGGATCAAAGTACAGCCGCTTGAGCGGCGGTGAGCGCAAAATAAAGTAGCGAACTACTTCAGCTGGCATAATTGTTGAGCCTTCTTCGGCATCCAGGCCGGTACCCTTGCTGGCGCTCATTTTTTTAGTATCGCCAACCATGTTAATAAAATCATAGGCGATGGGATATGGCGCCTCACCCTCGTAGACATCCTTCATAATCTGGATACCGGTATCGTACGAACTTCCTTTTGTCATGTGGTCACGACCCGACGGCTCACACATGACACCGAGTAGCCACCAGCGGCCTGGCCAATCCAGTCGCCAGTCAAGCTTTACTTCACCTTTCTCGTAATTGGCCTGTTTTTCATTGCCCTCAACATCGAGATAGGTGACCGTTTTGGTTGTTTTATCAAGCGATACGAATGTTCGGTTCTTGAGACGGCCCGATTCAAGAATTTGAGTGGGTGTCCACTGCTCATCAAGCTTTCGGCCAGAAATAGTCTCCAGCGCGTGCTTGGCCTCGGGAATTCGCTCTAGGCTACGTTCAATAGCCGGCACCATAAAGCCACTGCGATATTTCACATGTGATCGCACAAACTCTACCTCGATACCGAGTGCGGCGGTAGCCCGCTCCAACTGAGACAAGAAATAATCGGCATATGATTGATCTGAGCCATCGGGCGCCGGGACGTCGCAGAGCGGCATACCCAGATATTGGGCATGTGTCTCTGGTATATCGACAGGCACTTTACGAAAGGCATCAAGATCATCAACAAAATAGATATGCCGAGCCTGTCGCCCACGACGACGTAGTTCAAGCATAACTGCATCAGCTGTTGCAAACTCACGCATGTGACCAATATGATGCGTGCCCGATGGCGAACCGCCTGACTCAATCAAAATCTCACCATCAGGATGGCGAGCTATCAGTTCGTCGACTATTGTATTCAGCCACTGCATTTACGGCCAGTATACGTTATTTTGTATCTGTTAGCCAGTCAAAATAAAAAAGCCCGCACGTTGGGGTGAAGGCTTTTTCAAAAAAACTGTCGCCTGATACTAGCTTATTTCGACAACTTTGTACGTTGCAGTTTCGGCGGGCGTTACAATCTCCACTTCATCGCCAACTTTCTTACCGATGACGGCTTTGCCGAGTGGTGACTCGTCAGAAATCTTACCCTCAAGTGGATCCGCCTCAACCGTACCAACAACCTGAAATTCTTTCTTCTTGCCGCCGTTACTAAGTGTTACGCGTGAACCGAGGTGCACTTTGCTGCCATCCTTTGATTCCTTTATAAGTTCGGCGTTACGCAAAATGTGCTCTACCTCAGAGATACGAGATTCGGTGCGCTCCTGCTCCTGGCGAGCTGCCTGGTATTCAGCATTTTCAGCCAAATCCCCAAGCTCACGGGCGGATTTAATTGCTTCAGCAATTGGACCACGTTTTGCAATTAGTGATGCCAACTCATCTTCAAGTTCTTGTATGCCAGCGGCTGTCAGTCGAAATAGTTTATTCATAATGTCTCCCCTTTACACCTATTATACCCGTTATGCTTGAATCCCTCTACTAGTATTAGCGCTCAAACGCTCAATTTTTGCATCAGATCATCAAGTGATATCTGCTCAGCGGTATCGCTGATGCGACCCTTTATTTCGTATCCGCTAGCGGCAATGGTTTTGCTACTAACGACAACTCGATACGGTATACCTAGCAGCTCAGCATCAGCAAATTTTTTGCCGGGCCGCTCATCTCGGTCATCATATAGTACCGTAATCCCTGCGGCAGTCAAGGCTGATTCCAGCGCATCAGCCGCTTGCACTACGGCAGCATCTTGACCTAGTCGTGCGAGGTAGACTCGAGCCGGCGCAACTGCCTCTGGCCATACCAACCCCTTATCGTCTGCAAAATGCTCAGCTATCATACCCATCAGACGACTGATACCTATACCGTAACAGCCCATAATAATCTTCTGCTGCTGCCCAGTTTCATCGGTGTAGTAGACATCGAGGGCGTCAGTATACTTGCTTTCAAGTGGAAAAATATTGCCGACTTCTACGCCGCGCTTTTCAACTAAATCAGCCTTGTTGAGGCCCATCTTTGCCAGATTTTCATCAGTAAATACCTCTTCGTTGACGGCAATTCGTTTTTGCTCATCAACATAGATTGTATCTTCACCTATTGGGCTTATTGTTTGATATTCGTCACTGAACCTGGTTGTAAAGATGCCTCCATCGGCGTAAGTCCGATAGGTTACGTCGCCTAGGCCTAAGCGTTCGTATACCTTGCTGTACGCGGCAGCGGCTTTTTCATACAGTTCGTCGTGCTCTGCTTGCGTACGAGCAAACGAATACATGTCTTTCATCAAAAATTCGCGGCCACGCAGTAGTCCACTCTTGGCACGAAGCTCATTACGAAACTTACTTTGAATCTGATACACATAGATTGGCAGATCTTTGTAGGAGTTGATGAAGTCCTTTGCGGCATCAACGATTGGCTCTTCGTGCGTCAAGCCAAGCCCCAGTTCAGTTCCGTTTTTGAGTGAAGTCTTAAACCAGTTGTCGACCTTTTTATCATCCCAGCGATCAGTCTTTTCAAACAGTTCGCGTGGCTGTAGTGCCGTCATCTGTACTTCAAGACCGCCAATGGCATTCATTTCCTCGCGTACAATCTGGGCAATATTATCCAACACGCGCTTGCCAAGCGGTAGGTACGCATACACCCCGGCCATTTCCTTGTGAATAAAGCCGGCCTGTATAAGCAGCTGTGCGTTTCGTGCTTGCTCGTCGCCTGGTACGTTTTTGGTGGTCTTGGTGAAAAGTTGTGAAAGCCTGGTTGAATTCATGATGTTGTCCTCGTTATATCTGTAAAAAAGCTATGCAATGGAACTAGCCGGTACCGGGTCCGGGGTTATGGGGACAACTCGACATGATGTGCTCATGCGAACATTGTAACTTACCTGGTCGCAAAAATAAAAAGCGCCAAAAAAGCTATAAAGTTTTTGGCGGCATGCAAGGTGATGCCCGCCCATAAATTCCCTGTCCATTCACGCAAACCAATCAGTACCAGCGACAATATACACGTATCAAGCGCACCGATCCAAAGCGGCCCAGCCGCACCCCCCTCACTGAGATGTGCTGCGCCAAACAATACACTAACCGCAAGTGCCGCAGCGATGCGCGGCCACCACTTACGAAGCCCCGTATACAAAAACCCGCGCATAGTTATCTCCTCTGCAAGTGGTGGCAGCACCACCAAACTAAGAAAAACCATGGTCAGCTGTAATGCACCCTGGGCAGACTCAAAGCCAATCTCCTGTTTCTGCGCCGTATCAAAACTAGGTACCAGTGCGCTCACCGCTTTGGCCATCAAAATATACAGTACAAAGTATGGGATAACGGCGGCAATGCCTAGCAGCGGATGAAACCACTTTGGCTTTGTCAGCCCGATGGTTTTACAGTTCCAGCCAAATAGTTTGAGTAGCCCGAATATGACGAGCACCGTCAAAGTCTCTGCGAGCAGGAAAAATAAGAATTGCGCAGAAATAGAATGACTCAGCCAGGACTCGATGTGCTTGAGCGTTTGACCCTGGAGTAGTGGAAATACAATTATCAGCAGCGCTGCAATAGTAGGAATGACTGCATAGATAAAACCTGCTCCTAGTAAACTCAGTAATGCCGCCGGCCAACCACCCAGTGGCGGACGGGCCCGCTTTTCGTGCTTAGAAGAATCGCCGGACATCGACAAAAGATATTAGCAAAATCAGGCCAATAAGTAGGAAGAAGCCCGTCGCGTTCACTAGTTCTTCGGTTCGTTGCGATAACGGCCGATTAAACGCTCGTGAAATGAGCGTCAACCACATGCGACCACCGTCGAGGGCCGGAATTGGTAAAAAGTTCATGATAGCCAAGGTTAGCGAAATAATGGCGATAATGAATAGTACGTACTGGTAACCCAAGATGCTGCCGCTTTTAAGTACAAAGAATATACCGACCGGGCCAGACACTTGATTCGATGCTTCGGTTTGCGCTGCCTGTCGTGCTGGTGTATTGCCGGTAACGGCGCCGGCAACAATTCCACCTAGGCCAGCTAGTGCCTTGCCGAGTCCCTGGAATGTCAGCGATGTAAACTGCCCCATCAAACCACCTGCTACGATTGGTGCCGACCAAGTCGAACGCCGCAATGTTAGCTCAGATGGCGCAATGCCAAGGTGACCTTTGGGCGTATCCGTCTTTAGGCTAGCCGCAATTTCTGCGTCACTGCGCAGTGCCACACGTTTCTCTTGTTGGACACGATCACGCTCAATAACAAACGTCAGTGTTTGTCCGGCATATTTGTCCGTCACCTTTGGTAACTGCTGGGCTGTGGCAAATGTGTGTATCTTGGTGTCATCCCCGATCTTGTAACCGATCAGTCTGTCACTGGACACAAGGCCGGCTTTCGATGCCGGAGATTTCGGCTCAACATAGCCAACATACACGTCATTTCTAGAAATTTTAGTATCACTTTCGATCGTAAATTGGTTATCGACCAGTTTTGGCAAACCGACCAACGCCACAATTATCAGAAGCACAAAAGCTGTGATGAAATTCATAACCACACCGGCAACCATAATCTTGGTCTTCACCCAAACACTGGCAGCTCCAAATGATCCAGCTTCGGTGTCAGTGTCGTGCTCGCCTTTAAGCTTCACGAATCCGCCCAGTGGCAGCAGGTTTAGCGTAAAATCAAAATCGCCACGCTTACTTTTGATCCGTTTTTTCCATACCCGTGGCGGAAAACCAATGCCAAATTCTTCGGCCTCAACGCCGTTGCGTCGGGCCACAATAAAGTGCCCGAGTTCGTGAACAACCACAAGTCCAATAAACAAGATCAGACTAATTATTAGTAACAAAACTGCCATATGTATTTATTGTAGCAAGCGTTTACGCTTAGACCGTCATTATTTCTTGTTCTTTGGCCTTAGTGGCACGCTCTGCGCTGCTGCGAGCAGCATTCATATCATCATCAACCTGCTTCGTAAGTCGTTTTGCGTCATCCTCGCCAATATCTTTGGATTTTTTAGCAGCCTCGATTGCAGCCAGTGCATCATGGCGGATATTCCGCAAGGTAATCATGCAATCTTCTTGCCTTTGTCCGACCTGCTTTACAATGTCACGACGACGTTCTTCAGTCAGCGGTGGCACGGGTACGCGCACAACTCGGCCATCATCCGAAGGATTCATGCCCAGCGACTGATTGTTGCGAATCGCAGCCGCAATTGCCTGGATATTACCCGGATCAAATGGGCTCAGCTGTAAAAGCTGTGGCTCCGGTACACTAATAGTCGCAACCTGATTCAGTGGCATCTCTACACCGTACGCATCTACCATAATACCGTCCAGCATACTGGCATTTGCTCGTCCTGTGCGCATCTTTTTTAGCTCTTCTTGGTAGTGCTCTACCGCTTGAGTGAATTTTGTCTTAGCACTGGTAACTGCTTGGTTTGGATCCATATATACCTCTTTATATCCTTATAATAAACAAAAACAGCGGTATTTACTACCGCTGTTTTTGTGGTTGGGTTGGGTATATTTAACCGCCAACACCAAGTTCGATGCGTGAGAATTTACGCACGATAATATTTTCACCCAGACGAGCATTGTGCTCTTTTACATACTGTCCGACCGTCTCATCAGGATTCTTGATGAATGGCTGGTCCAACAAACAACGCTCAGCAAAGTACTTTTGTACCTGGCCGCCAACAATTTTCTCTACCATGTCGGCAGGCTTGCCGTCAGCGAGAGCTTTTTCTTTGAACTCCTCGGTTACGCGAGTCTGCTCTTCGGCAGGAATCTCGTCGGCACTGACATATTCCGGATTAGTAGCCGCAATGTGCATTGCAATATCTTTTACGAAGTCAGTAAACACGTCGTTACGGGCCACGAAGTCCGTCTCACAGTTTACTTCCACCAACACGCCAATGCGGTTGTCATGGTTGTATGTACCCACAACACCAGCACGCGCTTCGCGTTCACCACGTTTTTCAGCCTTGGTCATACCCTTTTTGCGCATTGCTTCAAGTGCCTTGTCGAAGTCACCACCGGCTTCATCAAGTGCGGTTTTAGCATCGGTCAGACCAACACCAGTCAAATCTTTTAGTCGCTTTACAGCTGCAATATCTACTGCCATGTTCTGTCCCCCTTCTTATTTCGCTTCGGTTTTATCTTCAGGCTGCTTGGCTTTAGCCTTACCAGCTTCGATTGCCTGTTGCACGTAGCCAACTACCAGCTGGATAGCCTTAATAGCATCGTCGTTGCAAGGAATGGGGTACTTTACGCTACTTGGATCAGCGTTAGTATCGACGAGAGCTACGACCGGAATACCCATCTTGGTTGCTTCACGAACGGCGTTTACGTCGTGCACGATGTCCACAATAAAGACAGCGCCGACGCGGCTGTTCATTTCTTTGATGCCGCCGTATATAACGTTCATCTGATCAATTTCTTCTTGGAAGCGCTGCACTTCGAGCTTGCTGTACTTGTTGGCTAGCTCACCATTCGCCATTCGCTCTTCTAGACTCTTCATGTGCTTAACTCGACCGCCAATGGTGTTCCAGTTAGTCAGCATGCCGCCGAGCCAACGGTTTACCACAAATGGCATGTTGGTAGCTTCAGCTGCTTCCTTGATGATGTCCTGAGCTTGACGCTTGGTGCCCACAAACAGTACTTGCTTGCCGGCAGCAGCCGTTTCGGTCAAAAACTGCAGTGCGCTGTCGAGCGAATCAACTGTTTTTGTCAGGTCAATAATGTGCGAGCCACCTCGCTTACTGTGAATGTACTGGGCCATCTTAGGATGCCAGCGACTTGTTTTGTGACCAAAGTGTGCTCCGGCCTCAAGTAATTTTTTAATGTCTACATCAACAGTAGCCATAATTGTTAGGTCCTTCCTTGAATTCTTGTTCTTCGGTATGGATGCCTGTCGGACGCAAGCTGCGACGATCGACAGGAGAATTCACTCCAACCTGCTTAGGTTTATGTAACTATCAATATAACAGATAAGAGACGCGTCCGCAACCCTTCTGAGCATGTAGTGCATTTGGCTTAAATTCACTTGTCGCATTTTGACCGTTGACCAAACGCTAACAGATCTGTATACTTACTACTCGACTATGAAGAAAGACATTCACCCAACAACCTATCGTCAAGTTGTGTTTCAGGATCTCAATGACAACACAACATATTTGACACGTTCTACTGTCGCGACAGACGACAAAATTACTATTGATGGTACTGAGTACCCGCTCGTAAAGGTTCACATCAGCAGCAGCTCTCACCCGTTTTACACTGGTGAGGAGCGCATCCTTGACATCGAAGGTCGTGTTGACAAGTTTAAGGCCCGCGCCGCAGCTGGTGAAGCCGCTCAAGAAAAGCGCGCCGCAGCCGCTAAAAAGCAAGCCGCCCGCAAATCAGCCAAAGCTGAAAAAGCCAGCGACAAAACTCCAGCACCTACCAAGTAACGACATTTCATCAAAACCACCCGTGACTAACCAGTTCGGGTGGTTTTTGTATATAATGACCACAGAAAGTCACCATGGAAGCCAAAGAACAACAACTTCGTCAAGAATTTACCGACCTAGAAAATCAGCTGCAAGACCCAGCAATTTTTAGTGATAAGTCGTATCCAAAACTAGCCAAGCGACGCAGTCAGCTCGAACAGTTGCTGGCACTATTCGACGAAAAGAATCAGCTACAGAATGCCCTGGATCAGGCGAAGGAAATGTTGCAGTCTGGTGACAGCGAACTTATTGAACTCGCCAAGCAAGAGCAAAGCGAAGTTGCAACCAAGATTAGCCTAAATGACCAGGCACTCGCCGAAGCGCTAACACCGCAAGATCCAAATAATGACCGCGATGTGATTATTGAAATCCGAGCTGCCGCTGGTGGTGACGAGTCTGCCCTGTTTGCCGGTGAACTGTACCGCATGTACATCCGCTGGTGCGAGACCCACAGCTACAAAACTGAACTTATCAGTGAAAGCCCGAGTGAGTCGGGTGGCTTCAAAGAAGTAATATTTGCGGTACGCGGTGACGAAGCGTATAAAAATCTCAAGTTCGAAGCTGGCGTCCACCGCGTTCAGCGCGTACCAACTACCGAAAGCCAGGGACGCATCCATACCTCAACCGTCACCGTTGCAGTGCTGCCTGAAGCCGAAGAAACCGACATAGAAATAAATCCTAATGATCTTCGTATTGATGTGTACCGCAGTGGTGGCCATGGTGGCCAAAGTGTTAATACAACGGACTCAGCCGTACGCATTACTCACCTACCATCCGGATTAGTAGTCAGTAACCAAGATGAAAAATCCCAGATAAAAAATAAGGCTAAGGCACTTGGGGTGCTTAGGTCACGATTGCTCCAACTCAAGATCGACGAAGAGCAAAAAGAACTCAGTGATTCTCGAAAAAAACTTATTGGTAGTGGTGACCGCAGTGAAAAGATCCGTACCTACAATTTCCCGCAGGATCGCATCACCGACCATCGTATTGGTTACTCCCGCTCGAATATTCCTGCAGCGCTAGCCGGCGATATTAATGACCTGATCGAAAACCTGCAACATGCCGAACACGAACTACTTACTGAGGAATAAATGACAATCGGGAATTGGCTAGTTGACGCTACAACCAAGCTACGCGCGGCAGGAATCGAAAGCGCCAGACTTGACTGTCTAATATTACTCGAAGATATATTGAACACAAATCGTACTCAAATATTGGCTCACCTTGACGACCAATTAACAGAGGTGAAGCTCAAAAATCTTGAAAAAATGATCGATCAACGAGCAACCCACCTTCCACTCGCCTACATTCGCGGTAAAGCCGAATTCTACGGACGTGAATTTCAAATCAGCGAACACGTCCTGCAACCGCGTCCCGAAACAGAGACAATAATCGATATGGTCAAATTAGTAAATCCAAATACTATCATTGATATAGGGACGGGTTCTGGTGCTCTGGCTATAACCGCTAGTCTAGAAAAACCAGGCGTAAAAGTAATAGCTACCGACATTGACACAGACTGCCTAGCGCAGGCAAAGCAAAATGCGCAGCGCCATAAATGTAACATTATGTTTTTGCTAGGTGATCTTCTGGATGCCATACCAGCAAACTATCTTGGAGACGGCTGCGCTATCCTGGCAAATCTGCCCTATGTGCCTGATGCCTACAGGATAAATAAAGCAGCAAAATATGAACCGGCGAAAGCATTGTTTGGCGGTGACGACGGACTTGACCTGTACCGTACATTGTTTGATCAACTCGCGTCAGCTCAGGCGAAAAATATATCCATATTTACCGAGTCACTGCTCTCACAACACGACACACTTACCACCATCGCTACTCAAGCAGGCTATCATCTCGTTATGCAAGATGGGCTTGTGCAACATTTTACCTCACCTAGCTAGCACCACCCACGCGGGATCACAGCTAGACTACTTTATCGCTCCAGTCAGAAAATACTATCAGCACCACAACGATCAGCAACATAATCACCAACAGCTGCTGTTTTAAGACCTTGTTTAATTTTTCATGGTGGTCAAAGTAGTACAGCGTTGCCAGGCCATAGCCAACGGTGGTCAAGATAATGACCGGCTGCGCGACCACACTATAAAATAACAGCCAATGTCCCAACACCCATACCAGCCCCGCTGCAAAATACGCCCACAAATATGCCAACATGCGTGAGTATGGTTCATCAAAACTATCAAAAAAGTGTCGTGCAGCCAGGTAGCTTACAGCCGCCGATATGCCAACCAATCCGTACAATGGGCCATCCGCCCAGACAAGGTACAACGTCATGAGACCGGCTAGCTGGCCAATAAATGCCTGCATAGATACCATAAATATCGACGTTCCAGGCTTTATGTATAGCAACCAGATCACATATAACGCAGCCCACAGTAGCTGCACAAACGGTTGATGAATTGACAGTTGCATGAATAAAACTATCGAGACGCCGACAATTATATCAACTCCATTTGCTCGTAAAATTGCCGGCCAGAACCTCGGTCGGAGAGCAAAAATGCGCCACTTACTAAGCAGCACTATAGCCAGGGCAAGCTGTAACCCAAGGTAGTTAATTCGAAGCACAGCAAACAGTATCAAAGGCAGCGCAATCACCAAGCCCAAGTACACTGCATGCGAAAACCCTTTTGTGGGCTGTAGTTTGCTAACGAGTGGTTTCATTATTTCCAAGGACTATTATAAAGTCTGCACCCGTCATCTGTACACCCCCCGGTGCCGATGTCGTGGCCGTAACACTATAATGTCTCTGTAAATAGTTCTTGGTGTACTTCTTTGTACCATGCGACAAATCAATTACCTGGGTTTCCGTCTGTATTGATGGATAAGCTCCTCCATCTACGACTGAATAGCCGTACGTCGCTAGGTTTTTAACTTCATCTTTTGCCATAGTTGGGTTACCTGTAGCGTTCAACACGACCACCTTGGCATGCTCTTTTATGATATAGCCATCTGGCAGCTGCTGCCTGATATACTTCTGAATTTCTGTGTAGTTAGTAAGTCCAGCGGTAGGTAGCACAATAGACTGACTACCTGCCCGTCCGGTTGTCACCAAGGTATTACCGTCTCCAAGACCAATTGAAGCAATATTTTTGTCAGCAATGCCTTTCGTCAGCTGGTACACTCGTGCAGCGTCCTTGATGCTTAGATCAGTTTTGACATTATCGCCGAACGTACTGATCAACTGTGAGATCTTTATCGGATTACTGAGTGTGCCTAGTGTTACGGCCTTATTCTTGATAGCCGTTAGGACAGCTCGCTGTCGGTTAGATCGGGCAAAGTCAGAGCTAGAGTGACGCGATCGCACATATAGTAATGCTTTTTTGCCGTTGAATATCTGAGCGCCCTCTTTAGCAAGCGTGGCATTCCAACCGTTTTCCCATGCCATACTTCGGTCTACGAGCGGTTCTGGTACATTGATCGGGACACCTCCGAGGATATCAACCGCTTTTTTGAATGATATAAAGTTTACGAGAGCATTGTAGTGAATTGATATTCCGAGCACCTGCTCTACAGCCTGATCGGCTGTCGCAAACCCTGCCTGTACTGCCTTATCGTTCGAGTTACTCGAGTCAACTTTGCCTAAGTAGTCGTATTTACCCGTCTCAAATGCGGCGTTTATCTTCATACTACCGTGGCCAGGTAGCGATATCCAAAAGTCACGCGGCACACTAACAAGCGCCACCTTACCGTTAACCGGGTCAATACTCGCAATAATGATCGTATCGGTCAGATCGGGTGCTTCGTGCCCAACTCCACCGTTACCAAGCAGTAGTATGTTGACTCGACCATCGCCTTCGCCTTTCAGTAAGCTTGGATCAACTTTCTTCTGCAGTGAAACTACAGTCGCTTTGCTGCCTTGAAATGAGCGCTGCAAATTAAAGTAAGCTTGCCCCATTAGCCAACCACCCATCACAAGTAGTACGCCAAAACTAGCAGCAGCCGCCTTAAACGCCGGGGTGCGCATGAAGCGCCAGCGACTCAGTATGGTTACTGGTCGGCGACGCAATAGCTGTTCAACCCCGGGTACGCGCATATCAAGCCGTAACGTCTGTTCGTTCACTTCGGCAGTGACTATGGGGTGGTGAGTTGGTGCGGCAACCGGCTGCGGCCGTCTTACCTCAATACGGACAGAGTCATCATGCGAAGCAGCTGTCGCACGACCCACTGAGGGCTGTACGGAATCCAAAAAAATATACGGCCGTCGTGTTACTTGCGGCCATTCCCTATATCCATCACCGGTTGTGCGCTCACCCTGTTGGCGAGAACGCTTTGGAATTTGTGTCTTATCCATACTAACTCTTACTACAGACAGTATACCGCTTCTGGTTAGATGCGCAAACACTACACCTACCGAGGAAAATAAGGTATAGTAATACTCTGAATGGAAATGCAAAATAAACAACCCATCGAGCGTGAACCTGTAGTCATGCCAGAGGTAGCGACTGAACCCAATCGCAAGCCATCCAAAAGCAAAAGCTTTCTGCATGAGCTCGTTACCACATCAGCCATTCTCGGTAGCGCATTTGCAATCGCACTACTACTCATAGCATTCGTATTCCAGTCATACGCCGTCGACGGCCCAAGCATGAAGATAACCCTGCAAGACAAAGACCGGCTCCTTGTCTGGAAGGTGCCGCGCACATGGGCCCGCATAACACACCACCAATACATTCCAAATCGTGGTGATGTGGTTATTTTTGAACAATCTGGCCTCTCAGAATTTGGCCAAGAAGATAAGCGTCAGCTGGTAAAACGTGTTATTGGTTTGCCCGGCGACCGGATTGTCGTCAAGGATGGCTACATTACGGTCTACAACGACGAACATCCGGATGGATTCCAGCCAGACAAAACACTACCCTACGCAACACAAACCACCATCCCCTACAGTAGCGGTGACATCGACCTAACACTCAAAGATAATGAGCTATACGTATGTGGAGATAATCGACCAGACTCCTTAGACTCACGCACGTTCGGCCCAATAGACAGTAGTCAAATCGTAGGTAAGTTAGTGGCTCGCATCCTTCCACTCAGTGATATACAAGTGTTTTAGTTTTGCCGATCAATCAAACTAAGTATTCGCGCTAGTTCTTCGTCGGTAGTGAAAAGAATCTCAAGCTTGCCGCCCTTTGCTGTACGCCGAATTTGAACTGGTGTAGCTAAGTGCTTACTGAGCGATTTCGTTTCCTTTGTCTCTGTTGATACTCGTGCTTGCGTACCCTTCTTGTCCTTAATACCCGCTTTTACACTAGCTACGAATCGCTCCGCCTGACGAACTGACCAGCCCTGTGATTCAATCGTTTCAAGTAATTGTGCTTGCAACTCTGGAGCATCTTTCAGGGCCAAAATTGCACGGGCATGACCTTCATTGATCCGCTTCTGTGTCAGCGCCAATTGCGCTGGCTTTGGCAATTGTAACAGTCGCACTGTATTGCTTATTGCCGGCACACTTTTACCTAAACGCTTACCTATTTGCTCGTAGGTCATGCTGAACTGATCGTGCAAACGCTCGATTGATGCCGCCTGCTCTAATGCCGACAAGTCTACTCGCTGTACATTTTCTATCAGAGCAATCTCTAGCCGCTCAATTTCCTTAAGTGTTCTAACAATCGCCGGAACGGTCGCCA
>CAZYFP010000008.1:0-30056 GCA_964647125.1 uncultured Candidatus Saccharibacteria bacterium | reverse complement strand
ACAAAGTATATTTTTGTTACTGGTGGTGTGCTTTCTGGATTAGGAAAGGGTATCACCGCCGCCTCACTCGGCAATGTGCTTAAAGCCCGCGGCCTCAAAGTTAACCTCCAAAAATGTGATCCGTATCTGAGTGTTGACGCCGGATTACTCAACCCACGCGAACACGGCGAATGTTTTGTGACTAAAGATGGTGCCGAAACAGACCTAGACCTTGGGCATTACGAGCGGTTTATTGACGAAGAGTTGACGCAAAGTAGCTCGCTGATGAGCGGTCGTGTACTACTGAAGGTGATTGAAGACGAGCGCGCCGGCAAGTACGATGGTCAATCAGTGCAGATTATTCCGCATGTCACGAACTCTATTCAGGACTGGATTCTTGAAGCAGGCAAGGGCTTTGATGTGCACATCGTAGAAATTGGCGGTACGGTGGGCGACTACGAATCACTGGCATTTACCGAAGCAATCCGTGAGCTTGGCATCAGAGTTGGCCTAGAGAACTGTGCCTACGTGCATGTCGTGTATCTTCCACATCTGGGTGCCAGTAACGAAACCAAGACTAAGCCAGCGCAAAATGCTGTACGCGAGCTACGCGGCCTGGGCATTGCCCCAGACATACTTGTTGCACGCAGTGAACAGCTGCCTAGTAATGGCGCAAAGCAAAAGCTGAGCTTGTTTAGTGGCGTCGACCAAGATTCCATTGCACTACTACCGAATGCACCAAGTATTTACGAAGTGCCACTGACCCTTGAAGACACGGGCATCACCGATGTGTTAGTCACTCGCCTTGGCCTCAAGACCGACAAGCCTGATCTTACGGCGTGGCGTGAGGTTGTGGCCCGTGCCGAGAATACCTTTGACCGTACGGTCAAGATCGCCTTTGTAGCTAAGTACATGGACAACACCGACACCTACATGTCTGTGTTTGAGGCGTTAAAGTCTGCCGCATGGCATAATGACTGCAATATTGATATCGATTGGGTGGATGGTGCGCTATTTGATACCGACGAAGCAAAAGTCGCCAAGGAGTTAAAGCAGTACGATGGCATTTTGGTGCCAGGTGGTTTTGGCCAGCGCGCCCTAGAGGGCAAGATTCGGGCTGCGCAGTTTGCCTTGACCAACAAAGTACCGTATCTGGGACTATGCCTAGGACTGCAAATGGCGGTAGTCGCCGCAGCTCGCAACGGCGGACTCAGCAAGGCTACCTCCGAAGAGTTAGACGGTAAAAGCAAGTCTCAGGTTATTAGTACCATGGCCGATCAGCAGGGTAAGCACAATACCGGCGGCACCATGCGTCTCGGTGATTACACCTCAAAACTAGCTAAAGGCAGCCTGGCAGCCAAAGTATATGGCGCAGAGACCATCGTAGAGCGTCACCGACACCGCTACGAGTGCAATAACGACTACCGTGATTCGTACGAGTCTTGGGGTATTACGGCGTCCGGTCTGAGCCCAGATGGCAACTTGGTAGAGATGATTGAAGCGATTGACCACCCATTCTTCCTGGCTACGCAGGCACACCCAGAATTCAAGTCTCGCCCTAACCGAGCACACCCAATGTTTGATGGTTTTGTGAAGAGTTTGTTGCAAAACGGCGTGAAATAAGTTAGCGTTAACAGTATGGAACCTACGACTACACACCCAAAACGACTGCTATTGGTCGAGGACGATGATGCGCTGGCGAATGTGTATTTAACCCGTCTTGAGACCGAGGGCTTTGAAGTTAGACGTGTTGATAACGGGGAAGACGCACTGGCCACAGCACTCAATTTTAAGCCAGACCTAGTGCTACTTGACGTTATGATGCCAAAAGTGAGTGGTTTTGATGTGCTAGACATACTGCGTAACACTCCCGATACTGCAAACCTCAAGATTATTATGTTGACAGCACTGAGCCAAGAGAGCGACAAAGAGCGCGCCGACAGTCTTGGCGTAGACGATTATCTCGTGAAATCTCAAGTGGTCATCGCTGACGTGGTAGAGCGCGTCAAGTACCACCTCGGTATCAAATAGTTACATCTGTTACTAACCTTGACAAAATAGCAATAATTTGCTAATGTTTATTTAGTAATAACACTAAAAAACAAACATGTCAGAAACACTAACAGATACACATATGAATCCCGTACGCCCCGATGGGGACGCTACTTTAAGTATGCGTGGCTCAGTTGCTGAGCAGATGGATTACATTGCTCAGCGAGGTATGACTGCAGAAGGTGGTTTTGCAGTTACCGACGGTACAGAGGATTCGAGTGGAGCATATTATGTTACCAGTGATATTTCTGGCAACTTACTGCGGCAGCACTTTAATCAAAAGGGTGAAAGTATAGCCTTTGATGCATGGACAGAACGAGTAAAGATAGCAGCTGGAGAGATTTCGCTGTCAGATAGCCTTACAGATAGCGGTGGCAGCCGAGAACTAGCTCCAGGCAGTCCTATCCACATGGCGATAAATGCTCGTGGGGTATTAGGTAAGCCTAATATACTCGGGACACTTAGCGCTGACGGTAACTCTGCGACCATGGTGGAGCGTAATGGCACACTGTTTATGATTCGTAGTCGTGCTAACCAGGATGGTAGCTCGCAACTTCACGCCTTTCGTATTGAAGACGGTGCTTCCATGGGTGTAGGCCGCACAGATGCAACGTTTAATTTTGAAAATAGTGAAGGCGTACATATCGTCCGAATTGAAGCGGATGCGGACGGCGGCCCAATCGAGCTGGCATCGACCCCAACAAACCAAGAGACAATCTCTGGTCAAGAACGAACTGGTCGTTTGCGCGGGATTCACAAGGCAGTAATGGGACGCAAGAGTCGTGGCGGTCACCTCGAGTCCACGCCTAGCCTGTCGGATACTGATATCAATACTACGATCGATGCTATGGTTGCACTCGAAAGCCAAGCCGAAGCAGAGGTTGCCAGGGCGGCTGAATATAAATTAGCTGAGCAGGAGCGCATTGAGACTGAGCGCAAAGCAGTCAGTATTAGCGCGCTGTCTGCGAAGTACCCAGAAGCCGGCAATATCTTTAAACCAGGTGCGTCGTTGCATGAGGATGCTATTTGGCAAAACTTACAGCGTCACTACGGCATTGACCCGGCTAAGCGAGAAGATAGTGGTCGTTGGAAAGAGCTTTTGGCGCACGATCCAAAAGTGCGTGAATATGCCACGTGGGTGCTTCGTAATCGACTTGATGCATGGTGTAGTGCTAGCCCTGCCGAGCAAGTAAGCACGCAGATGGGCGCGCACATTAAAGTAGAAGAATCATTAGGAATTGATAGGGTACGTGCTGAGCGATTGCAAAAACAATATGGTCCGGACAGTTTGATTTCTGGAGCAGCAACCGACCGCAAGCTTATTTCTAATACGCTAGTACCAGATCGTATACGTCTGAACAAAAATAAGAGTCCTGATAGCTACGCGCTACATAACTTACCTAAGAATCTGCGTTCGCGTGACCACGTGGTTGGTATAGCACTTGCCATGCTAGATGGTTCATTTGACTATGGTCAGGAAGAACGAATTTACGGTAGCGAAACCCTCACAAATGACGAGAGAAATGTTCGCATCTACAAGATTCATGCTGCCCAACACCGCACAGCAGCAGGCATGATCATTGATGGTCAAGTCTAGTCATTAAAAAGAGCCGCAATTGCGGCTCTTTTTAAGGTTGGTCAATAAAGATTAGACGACAGTTACTTCGGTGCGAGGCACTGAGCGGCCGGTGAAAAGACGGAACTGACGAGTCTTGTACTGTACGATGCCATCTTTGGCAGCGTGAATCGTAAAGTTACGACTAACTGTGGTGCCTTTGCCGCCACGCTTGTTCATGCCAACTTGGCGAACGATAACCTGGCCGACTTTAACTTTAGAGCCACCATAAATCTTAACGCCAAGGCGTTAAGATTTAAGGTTGGTCAATAAAGATTAGACGACAGTTACTTCGGTGCGAGGCACTGAGCGGCCGGTGAAAAGACGGAACTGACGAGTCTTGTACTGTACGATGCCATCTTTGGCAGCGTGAATCGTAAAGTTACGACTAACTGTGGTGCCTTTGCCGCCACGCTTGTTCATGCCAACTTGGCGAACGATAACCTGGCCGACTTTAACTTTAGAGCCACCATAAATCTTAACGCCAAGGCGTTGGCCGGGACTATCGTGGACATTTTTGGCGGTACCGCCAGCTTTGACGTGTGACATATTACTTCCTTATTAACACTAGTAATTCGCGAGCAACAACTTGATCTTCTCGGTAGTAGAGTAAATCTGACTCCCGGTTGTGCTCAAAACTTACTCGATTATACCCAAGTTCCTCGAGAGAGTCAAGAAGTGACAGGTGCTTAAATTGACCAGTTCTGATCTGCCAGGCGGGTACGGCTACACAGAGGCGAGTGCCAGACTGGAGTTGCCCATGGATATTTCGCAAAAATTTTCTAATAATCAGATTACATTCGCTGGCAGTTTGGTTGAGGATTTCATCACCCGGCTTGGTAGTGAAGGGGCGACCGAGGTAGCTTTCACAGGCTACAAAATCAACGGAAGTTGCTTTCCATTCATGACTGGTGGCATCACCTTTTTCGAGCTCAGCAGCTACATCTTGGCCGTAGGTGGTACGAAGCCACTCAAGATTGGCGGTGGTGTAGTCTACCATGCGCTGCTCCAGATCAGTGCCATAGGTGTTGTAGCCCATCAGGGCAGCCTCTTGCAGCACCACACCGGTGCCACAAAATGGATCCAGGACAGTTTGATCTAATTGCGGTCGGGGGATTTTTTCGCCAGCAGGTATATCACAGATATTTGCCAGCTTGTCCTCTGGTAACTGGCCGCTCGCCAGATTGATAATAATCTGGGCAAGTTTTGGTGGCAGCATGCCAACGCGAGCATCACGCTTCGGTCGTTCGCGGTCACGTACGGTGTAGCTGGTAATATTTTGTACTTTTACCGTCTGCGCTATCTCGGTTTTTTCACCATTCTTTATAAATACCAGCTCCCAGCCAGTCGGGCTGGTTAGTTTGTTGTGTAGCACCTGGGCGGTGTTGAGTTCAGCGGCTTTATTTGGAATGAGGCGCACATTTCGACCAGTCTTTTTGATAGCTTTTTTCATGCTAAGGCCAGTTGCTTCGAGTTGCTTGAGCGGTATATCTAGGCCGATTACACTCAGGCCAAGTGTCATTTTGCCTTCGGGCATAGTTTGGCTGTGGCCAGGCGAGACTTGCAGAAGAAACTTCTCGATTTGCTTCCAGTCGGTGGTATCGAGCGTGGTCAGATGTTTACAAAATTTTGTGCTGCCACCCAGGCGATCAAAAGCCAGCAGGCAAGGGTCTACCGCAACCAAGGCTGCTTGGCTGCCGATCGCAGTAATTTTGTCGGCGCCGTACAAGCTTTCAAGCTCGGCTATGCCAAGTGCAGGCTGTCGCCCCAATATCATTAAACTGTTCATTGCTACTAGTATACAGGGAAACGACTCTTCTCGGGTATATCTTGCCGACATAACCTACCGTTACTCGGAAAGTGTAACTATGCTCATGCGTTCCTGCGTGCTTTCGGTATAATACAGGTAATGAACATGCACTTCTTCAAGCGCAACTGGAAGCTACTGGTTAATATAATCACTATTGTGGCTCTGTTGGGTCTGGCATTTGCTATTCGTGGACAATTGGCGGACACGCTGCAAAATTTGCGCAAAGTGAATGTCTGGGTATTGCTTTTGATTATCCCGCTGGAAGCAATTGGGTATCATGCCCAAGCCAAAATGTACCAAAAAATGTTCGCCAGCGTGGGCACACAGCTGAGCTATAAGTCGCTGATGAAAGTCTCCCTTGAGCTGAACTTTGTGAACCATGTTTTCCCAAGTGGCGGCGTATCTGGCATATCTTATTTCGGGCTGCGGATGCGAGCGCTGGGCGCCCGAGCAGCTCAGGCAACACTAGTGCAGACTATGAAGTTGGTGCTGCTATTTTTGTCATTTGAGATACTGCTGTTTGGCGGCATGTTTGCGCTAGCTATCAATGGTAAGGCGAGTAACCTAACGATGTTTATTGGTACGGTGCTAGCCATGTCGGTGCTAGCGGGCACGGCCGCATTCGTTTACATCATTGGCAGTAAATCACGGATAAATGGCTTCTTTACGGTGGCGACGAAGATACTCAATCGCATTATTCAACTGGTACGTCCCCGACATCCCGAGACTATTAATATTAGCAAAGCACGCAATGCCTTTGACGAATTTCACGATAGTTATGAAAAACTTCGCACGAAGCGCCGCGAGCTGACATCGCCATTCTGGTGGGCGTTTGTGGTTAACCTGACCGAAGTGCTGGTTATATATGTGGTGTACGTTGCATTTGGCGAATGGGTGAATCTAGGTGCGATCATTTTGGCTTACGCCGTGGCGAACTTTGCTGGACTGGTATCTGTCTTGCCGGGCGGTGTTGGTATTTACGAGGGACTCATGACTGCCGTACTAGCGACGGCTGGCATTTCGCCGGCTATCAGTTTACCCGTTACGGTCATGTATCGAGTACTGAACACTGTTATTCAATTGCCGCCGGGTTATGTTTTGTATCATCGAGCGGTTCAGCGCGGTTCGAACGACGAAGAGGCTGCGAGTCATGGGTCCGGTTGAGTTGCAGCCAGAAGTAGAGTTGAGTGTTAGTGACTTCGTAGCGCTCCACAATCAAATACTAGAATATGCTTTGCCGTCTGTCTCGGTGGTGGGTGAGCTGGCAAACTTTCGGGTGAGTAAAAATCGCTGGGTTTATTTTGATCTTAAGGATGAAACTGCCAGTGTGCGTTTTTTCGGCACGGTGTATCAAATGAGTGGCCCACTTGAAGATGGCATGATGCTGAAAGTGCGTGGCAACCCACGGCTGCATCCACAGTTTGGATTCAGTATTACGGTGCTCAGCATGCAGCCAGCGGGTGAGGGCTCCATTCGTAAAGCATTTGATCTGCTACAAGCAAAGTTAACCAAAGAAGGTTTGTTTGAGTCAGAACGCAAGCGAGCGCTGCCGTACCCGCCAGAGCGAATCGGCATTATTACCTCGAGCGAATCGGCAGCCTACGCTGACTTTTTAAAGATAATAAGTGCTCGATGGAGTGGGCTAGATATTATCTTGGCTGATGTGCAGGTGCAGGGTGAGGCTGCGCCGGGACAGATTGTGCAAGCGATCGCTGATTTGAATGCTTTGGCTAGCCCCCCCGAAGTTCTAGTGATAACTCGTGGCGGTGGCAGTGCAGATGACCTCTGGGCGTTTAATACCGAGCAAGTTACGCGTGCAGTTGCGGCAAGTCGTATCCCGACACTGGTTGCCATTGGGCATGAAGTCAATGTAAGTCTGGCTGAGCTTGCTGCTGACAGCCGGGCTAGCACGCCGAGCAATGCTGCCGAGTTTCTTACTCCCGACAAGCGTGAGGTGCGGGCAAGGCTAACAGCTGCAGGCACGCAGCTGACACAGAGCCTGGCATCCTCGCTCAAAACAAGTCGGCGAGCTATCACGGACTATGGGCGTGAATTGCAGCGTGAAGTTGCTCAAGCACTTGCACGATGGCAGCAGGGCTTGCGGCTACAGAGGCAGACCTTGGAATTATTAAATCCTGCGGCAGTGCTACAGCGCGGCTACGCGATTGTGCGGCAGACAAATGGCGGTAAAACAGTTCGCAGTAAGCATGAGCTAGTAGAAGGGCAGTCGCTAACCATCCAGCTACATGACGGCACCGTACAGGCTGAGGTACAATAAATAGACTATGAGCGCATCACAGCCAACATTCCGTGAACTGAGTGACCAACTAGAACTAGTGTTGTCGCAGTTGCAGGCTGATGACATTGATGTCGATGAAGCCCTACGTCTACACGCGCAGGGAACTAAACTATTGGCAAAGCTCGAGGAGCGTCTAAGCGTGGCCGAGCATAGTATTACGAAGCTCAAAACAAAGCGAGACTAGACGATGTGGTTGCTAAGCTTAGTCTTGCTGATTTTGGCAGCATGCTTTGGCTTAGTGTTACTACGAGGCGCACCGTACTTGCCAACTCTGAGCCCACAAATTGATATTGCACTAGATATGCTGGCGCTACAGCCAGGCCAAACTATGCTTGAGCTTGGCTGTGGTGATGGCAGGGTGCTTGCGGCGGCTGCAAAGCGTGGCTGGTACGGTGTTGGCTACGAGCTGAATCCTATCCTCGTAGGTATTGCACGTATCAGAACGTGGCGATACCGAAAACAAGTACGTATAGTATGGGGGGACTACTGGCAAGCGAGCTGGCCCGATCACGCAGGAATTTTTGCGTTTATATTGCCAAACTACATGACTAAGTTGGATAAAAAAATTACTCAACAATCTAATCATCCAGTCAAGCTTGTGAGCTTTGCCTTTGCTATTCCTAGCAAAAAGCCCAAGCATCAAAAGAATGGCGTGTTACTGTACGAGTATAAGTGACTTGTCAGACAGGGGCGATTGGTTTACCATGAGCAATATGAAATTGCGTCAAACTCAATCGGGATCAACTGCGCTTATTGTGTCGTTGGTACTGGCAGTGGCATTGCTTATCGGAGCGTTAGGTTTTGCTATCTGGGCTTACTCTGGCATGCAAGATTACAAGAAAAATGTAGAAGACAAAATTACGGTTGCGGAAACCGCAGCCAAAAATGCTGAAAAAATAAAGAACGACAAAGAATTCGCCGAAATCTCCAAAAGCCCGATAAAAACATATAAAGGTCCTGACGCCTACGGTGGTATTATTGTGAAATACCCGAAAACCTGGAGTGGCTACGTGGTTACTGATACCGATAGCGCACCATTTGTTGACGGCTACTTTAATCCTGGGGTGGTTCCCGGTGTAGCGAGTGATACTTCAACCTTCGCTCTTCGAGTTCGCGTAAACAGTGATAGCTATAGCACCATTATGGAAAACTATAAGTCTGGTGTTGATGAGGGTACGGTAAAGGTGAGCCCATATAAACTCAAGCAAGTACCAGGTGTAGTTGGTTCCAAGGTTACCGGTGTTATTCATGATGAAAAGAAGGGTACGCTAATAGTGCTACCACTGCGGGCAAATGCACTTGAAATCTGGACTGAGTCGGATGCATTCCTCGGTGACTTTACGAAATACATCCTGCCAAACATCTCATTTTCGCCGTAAACATCGTGATATACTAAGCCCATAAGGTAAGAGGGTAACGAGCGTGACGCGATCAATCGCGGACGCAGGTCCGGCATCGGTTTTATCGCAGCAATTACTGCTTTCATTGGCAGAACAGCTCAAAGTGCCGTTTTTACAAATTGCTCGACAGGCCGAACTAGCCCAACTTAGCCAAAGCACTGAGCAGCTAACCGGTATCTCGACGGCGGCCAACGGTGCACTAAAGCTGATCGATAACTATAGTCTTGGCGTACAGCTGGCTAGTCAGCCGGACTTTGTGTTTGATACCGAGCCTGTTTCCGTGTCATCAGTGCTCTATGATGCGGCTGCCGAGCTGCTGCCCATGGCTAAGGCATATGGCGTTAGGTTAGACTTGAATATTGGCGGTCGTTTTACCCCTGTTATGGCACATCGAAAAGGGCTTCAGGCAGCGTTAGTGAGCCTAGGTTATGCACTAATAGAAGCGCTTCCGGCCAACGATTTGCCGCAGATGCGACTGCAGTTTTCTGCGCACAAGTGCCGGTACGGCGTAGTGGCTGGCGTCTACTGCGATGCGCCGAATGTATCAATTGCATCTCTACGTCAAGGACGACAACTGCAGGGATATGCTAGTCAGCCACTGACCCAACTTTCGCCTTCAAGTGGAGCGGGCATTTTTGTGGCCGATGCAATCTTGCAGGCGATGCACTCAGAGCTGACCATTTCGCGCCACCATAACCTACACGGTCTTGGCACCATACTACAACCAAACCCACAGCTGCAATTGATATGAGCAGAGTTCTTCTAATTGAGCCAGACCGTGTGTTGGCTAAAACATATCATCAGGCACTTATGACGGCCGGACATGTGGTGCAGACATGCGGGTCAGCGCAATCTGCCATTATCATGGCGGACAGCTTTGATCCGGAGGTTGTCGTGCTTGAACTTCAGCTAGTGTCACACAGCGGTGCAGAGTTTTTGTACGAGTTTCGGTCGTATGCGGACTGGCAGTCAGTGCCAGTTTTAGTGCATACCAACATATCACCAACACGATTTACGGGTAGCTTTGCTGTCACTCAAAAGCAACTGGGCATCAACCAATACCTATACAAGCCACTGACTACGCTGCGGGACCTCCTGCGTGCCGTCGATACAGTCAAAACGCAAGCAATCGCATGAACCAGATAGTTACAATTGGTATTGTGCTTGGGCGTATAAACTATGGTGAGGCGGATCGAATAATTACTGTCCTAACACCGGATCAGGGCAAGTTGCGCCTTATGGCCAAAGGCGTTCGCCGAGTAAAGTCTAAGCTTGCCGGCGGTATAGAGTTGTTTAGTGTGAGTCAGATTACCTTCATTCGGGGAAAAGGTGATATCGGAACACTTGTAAGCACACGCTTGGATAAGCACTACGGTGCAATTGTTGGCCAAATGGAGCGAGTTCAGCTGGGTTACGAACTCATAAAGCAGCTCGATACAATGACCGAAGATGAGCCAGAGGCTGGTTATTACGATTTATTGCAGCAGGCATTCGAAGCGCTTGACGACTCCACGATAGATGCTGACTTGGTACGTGTCTGGTTTTCCGCGCAGTTGCTGCGACTCGGTGGAATTGACCCAAATCTCACGACTGACGCTGCGGGGCAGAGACTGGTTGCAAGTCAACGGTATGAATTTAGTTTTGATGATGATGCGTTTTTTGAGCGTAGTGGTGGAGCATTTGACGCCAATGATATTAAGCTGATGCGACTGCTCTTTAGTACTAATCCGCCGTCAACCCTTGCCAAGGTAGGTAACACGAGTCAGATTATTCCGCGCATCCAGCAACTTGTGCTTTTGTGGCAGCAGCAGTATATTCAGTAGTCATAGATGGAGTGCTTTTGTGGCAGATGCAGAGTTTAATGTCGTAAGTGGTGAGCCTTGCGAAAATACACCACGTAAAAAAGACGGTGGTTATATCTGTAATATTCACCATATGACCGGAGCGGGTGTCAAGCGAACTCGCGTGCCTATGGGTGGCGCAAATCCACTCGATGCAGGTATGGTCGAACTTGCGACCGAACTTCGAGGACGTATTGCTGAGAGATATAAGTTTATTGAGTCAGCCGACAAAGTGCCGCTTGAGTCGTTCATAGGGCTGAGTGTGATCCGCCTGTGCAATCGAGATGAACATAACGATGCCCGGACAAATGTATCGGCACAATTTTCACCACGGGCAGAACGTGTCGCGTCCATTGCGTTCGTGCTAGACCCCGAAGATGTAGTTGAAATAGCGCTACACAGTACTGCTCATATGCGAGCGGTTAGCGCTAATGGTATTGGTTCTGCCAGACGGCGAGATGTTGCTGGCGCTGTGCCGGTAGAGCCACTATTACATTTGCCGCTAACCCCAGCTGAGCGTGAATTTCGTGTTGACTATGCGGTGCGGGCGCTCCCAGCGATAGGTGGCGCACGAGATCCGCATGTAGCCCTGCACACCATACCGGGCGGCGAAGCCTTTGTTGAATGGATGGTTACTCGCGATCAATTGCAGTAGTAGAATCGTATTGAACTTCAGTATGCTCAGAATTTCCTAGGTCCTTCCGATATACCGTGAGATATTCAGAAAACAGAATTGAACTTCTGTTTTCCTCCGTTCCTCTGGTATAATCACCATCAATGAGCGAAGTAAAATTAGAAGATATCGTCAGTTTGTGCAAGCGCCGTGGGTTTATATACCAGGGCAGTGATGTCTATGGTGGTCTGGCCGGTACCTGGGACTATGGCCCACTGGGCGTCATGCTTAAGAAAAACATCATGAATTTGTGGTGGCACATGTTTGTGGATGCACGAGATGACATGTACGGCGTAGACGCAGCAATTCTTATGAACCAAAAGGTCTGGCAGGCAAGTGGCCACGTCGACACATTTACCGATCCACTGGTTGAGTGCAGTAACTGCAAAGGTCGTTTCCGCGCTGACAAAATTGACACCAGTAAGTGCCCAACTTGTGGTCAGTCTGGTACGTTTGGTGAGGCCAAACAGTTTAATATGATGTTCAAGACCAACGTGGGTCCAGTGGCTGATGAAAACAGCATTAGCTACCTTCGACCGGAGACGGCGCAGGGCATTTTTACTAACTACAAGAACGTCGTTGATAGTTTTTACCCGGATATGCCGTTTGGTATTGGGCAACAGGGCAAGGCATTTCGTAACGAGATTAGTCCACGTGACTTTGTGTTCCGTAGCCGTGAGTTTGAGCAAATGGAGATTGAATATTTTGTACACCCAGATGCCTGGGAAGAGAACTTTGATCACTGGAAAGCTCAGTGGCACGCCTACTTTGACGCACTTGGACTGCCAAAGGAATCTATCCACGAACTAGAAGTGGAAGGTGATGATCGTGCTCACTACAGCAAGCGTACCGTGGATTTTGAGTTTGACTATCCAATCGGCAAGGAAGAGCTGGCTGGTCTTGCATATCGTACTGACTTTGACCTTGGCAATATTGAGCGTGTAGCCAAAAAGAACATGGAATATCGGCCAAAAGATGGTGGTGAGCCATTTGTGCCACACGTAATTGAGCCGACCATTGGTGTTGAGCGTGCTGTTATGGCCGTGCTGTCTGCTGCCTACACAGAAGACGAAATCAACGGCGAAAAGCGTATTTATCTAAAATTGCCAGAGCATTTAGCGCCAGTGAAATACGCTGTGTTACCACTAGCAAAAAACAAACCTGAGCTGGTTGCAAAAGCTCGGGAAGTATATGATGCACTCAAGAAAAAGCACGGTGCAGTCATGTGGATAGACAGCGGCAATATTGGTAAAAACTACCGCAAAATGGATGAAATAGGTGTGCCATACTGCGTAACCGTAGACTTCGATACTTTAGAGGGTGAGATAAAAGATACGGTAACAGTCCGTAGTCGTGATACGACCGAACAAGAGCGCGTGCCAATATCGGATCTGCTACGTAAGTAATACTTTCATAAAAGGGAGCGGACCTAACTGCTGAAACTACGCCCGGAGACGCTTTGGGTCTTTCGAGCACACAGGATTGTCCGCCGCTACTACAGTGCTTTGTTCGCCTGGCCCCATTTGGCCTAGCATTACAGCATACACCTGCTCGCAATTTTGGGCAACGACATTAGTGGGAGTGTTCGATGCCGTGCAAGGTAGTAGCGCCTACGGCGGTTGCTAATATCATGTGAGCTGCCGTGCCAGCAACGTCTAGTTCGGGATATTTTACAGAAAGCGGAGTGACCACGAGCGTGATTAGCGCGCCGGGCAAATCTACACCCGCAATATGCTTCCAGCTATCGTGTGCATCGTGGTGGTGGCGTTTGCTATGCATGATCCCGACGGCCGCAATGTTTACACCTGCTGCAACAATCGCTATGCTCGCGGCCGCCATTTCGGGACGATGCTCTGGATGCATAGTATCGTAGGCAATTTCTGCACTACCAATACCAAGTGTTACGCCAATGAGGGCTGCCGCGCCACGACGGCGAATTTGTAGTTTTCGAGCTGGGTCTGCCTCGCGTGCTGCCCGATGCTTCATGTTATATAATGCTCCATCCGATGCGTCGTGTACGCCGGCCATGGTTAGCGTTGAGCTGTTGGTTAGGGCGCCCGCAACCAGCTCAGCACCTCCGATAGCATAGTTGAACCACGAGATGCTACGAATCCGTCGTAACAGGCTGTGGTCAGGCTCATGTGGGTGATGTTCGTGTGAATGCATTGAGGCAGATTATGTCACAGCTCCTGCGGTAAGCCAAAAGCGGTTTGGTAACAATCCAGAGAATTTTACAGCAGACATTTGGTTGGCTGACCTGTAAAATAGGGCGCAGATTACAAATAATAAAGTAAGTCTCAAACAAACATTTGAGCTAGTTAGGATCGGGTCATAGCATGCATGATGAAGACAACGTTCAGTCGCCAAAGGCATTAACGAAGCAGGATGTGCCTGTTGATATTTTGGCTCCAGAAATCGCTGAGGATGCCAACTATCAAGAGACGGACGTGTTTGCATGGGCCAACAATCTGGTGCAGTACAAAGATGACCTCAAAATAGACCTCTACTTTTTTAGTAAAAATTTTGTAGTGTACAAAACGGCTCGCAGCAAGGCGCTGGATAAGCAAATGGAGCCAATATTTATTGATGGGCTTTTGGAATATATTTTGGATGGTGCCGACAAAGGTCTGATAGTTCGTGGCTTTGAAGAGGCCGAAGCAGAAGAGCATGTACTAATGCGCACACGACTCAAAAATGTTGAAAAGGCTAGGGAAGTGCTGAACTGGCTCAAAACGCAAGCACACGAAATTGAGCTGTTTAACGACGAAGAAAATGACATCAAGCGTATGAAAGGCGTGCTGGCACGCGTGAGCCATCCGGAAATGGAAAAGTCATTTTATGTCATAAAACAGCTGCAGCAGTCGCAAGTCATTCGTGGCAAAACCGGCTGGATGATTCGGGAAGGCAAGTTTGTGCCATTTGATGCCGATGCAGCACTGCGTGTTGGACCAGAAAACCACTTACTGATCTTGGACCAAGACATGTACGTATTTAATCAGGCCAAATTAAAGTCACTGTTTGGTTATGACGCCAAGGAAGCAAGTATTGCCGCTGCCAAAGTTCGTGAAATTGAAGCTAATTTCCGACTAAGTTTCGCAGAGGGGTTGAGCTTGCAGTCGCTCATAAAAGGCAACCGATCGGCAATCAAAAAACTTCAGAATATTCAACCCAGCACTGTTAAGCAGGACGATTTAGTGAATCATGCCGAAGAAATGGGCGTGCCGATTATGACCGACGACAGCGGAGCAATTATTATTATCGACGAAAAAGATTTGAACCGATTTATAAATCTTATGAACGATGACTATATAGAGTCAGCCATGACAGGCCTTCGTTACGAAATAAAATCCAAACGAATCCTCAAACCGGCTGACGACGATGATCTACTCAAAGAAATTTTGAACTAAGAGCGAGTGCTACAATAGAGTTATGACAAAGCATTTATATCGTTCTAAAAAGGACCGCAGGATTGCCGGCGTGTGTGGCGGCTTGGCCGAGTATTTTTCTGTTGACCCTGTTTTTGTTCGCGTTGCATTTTTGGCGCTCATCTTTGCGGGCGGGGCAGGCCTGGTTGCCTACGGCGCTTTCTGGATAGCCGCACCTGAGCAGCCGTAACTAAGTACTACTGAACTGGATCTAAAAATTTAGCACCGACCTCCATAGTGGATGTTATTATACGGGTATTATGAAAACTGTTTTTCTTGTGCTGGCGACGATAATTACTGTTGTCTCAGTATTGCCGTACCTCAGAGATATACTAAAAGGGACTACAAAGCCAAATATTGTATCGTGGCTGACATGGACACTGCTAACCGGGATTGCGACGGCAGCAGAGATTGCCGCACATGAGTATGTGGCAGCAATATTTACGAGCGCTGCGGTTGTGGAGACTGGCCTGGTTGTTGTGTTTGGTCTGCGTTACGGCTACGTTAAATATACGAGATTTGATGTGGTGTGTCAGATCGGGGCAGTAGTAGGGATTATACTGTGGCAGCTATTTGATTCACCCACAATTGGTGTGCTAGCGGCAGTCGGAATTGATTTTATCGGAGCATTGCCAACCTTTCGACACGCCTGGCAAAAACCAAACGAAGAAACATGGCAGACGTTTGCGATATCAGGGATTGGTGCGGTGTTTGCGCTGCTGGCACTCGATAGTTATAACTGGGTCAGCTTGCCGTACGCCGTGTATATTGTGCTGGTGAATCTTGCATTGTCGTCAGTCATCTTGCAACGCCGCGTATCTCGCGGCAAGTAACGAATAGGACTACTTGAGTTCTTTTTTGATCTCGGCTAGTTCGTCTTTGCTAATCTCGCCTTTAGCAAAGCGCTCACGAGCGATATCAAGTGGGTCACGACCGGGCGCTGCTTCGTGCGATTTTACATACGTCGCCAAGGCACGCACCAGATAGTACGCAACCGTAGTGATAATCACCAAGAATATTAGCCCGAATAGTAGTCCCAAAATACCGTGGTGGCGATCGGCTCCATCCAGCATAGGTCCATTAAAATCTCGATAATATTGTACTGTTTGCATGCGTTCGTCTCCTTATGGCCACAACTGTATAGGTAATTTCTGAAAGTTTGCTTGGAAGCACAGTCGATATATATATTGTTGTGTCTATGTGGCTGTACGCAAATAGCCCCGACCATGCGGGGCTATTAATAATAGGTAAGACAAATACGTGTAGCGTACTAGCGTGCGCCAGCTTTGTAGCTACAGGTGGGCCATGCGCCCCAGCCTTGGCTGGCTTGTACCTTTTTTGCGATAGCAATTTGCTCATCTCGGCTGGCTAGGTCTGCACGAGAAGCATAGGCACCACCACCGTGGCCGAGCCAGGTGCTTGCGCTAAACTGTAGCCCGCCGTAGTATCCATTGCCGGTGTTGATATGCCAGTTACCACCGGATTCACAGGCGGCAATTCGGTCCCAGACGCCGGTACTATTTACACTTACTGGTGCGGCTGTACGTGTACGGTATTGTGGGCTAGCTGCTTTTGCTGATTCGGCACCCGTCGGTGTGGCGAGTTGCTGATTGGTAGGCACTGGTCGTACCTTTAGCTTTTCATCTGCTGCCGGAATGCGAAGTTTCTGTTCAGGATAAATCAAGTCAGGGTCCTTGATTTGCGTGTTAGCGTAAAACAAGCGCAGGGCAGTGGTGTCATTATCTTTGGCTATCTTATTGAGATATTCACCCGGTTTGACGCTGACGATTGTTGGCTTCTTTGCCGAATCGGTCGCTGCGGCGTTTGTAACAGGAGCTTTGGTCGTAGTATCAGCTGCGCTGACTACAACTATTTGTTGGTTTGATTTAGCACTGAGCAGTGTGCTCGAGCTGGGAGTATTGCTTGCCAAAATAGGCATACTTAATAAGCCCGCGATTGCGGTTGCGACTACGAACATGGGATATTTCCTTCCTTATCACGCAAGCCAATACTCACCAGTCGTGACTGGAGGCTTGAAGCTAAAGTGTCAGTTGCGTGTTAGAACTCGTTTGGTGCGCAATGTTCCGGAGTATATATGCTCTTCCTAAAACTTGCCTCGTAAACGAGCCTATCTCTTGTCGTGTTACCCAAAATGCTTAATATTTGTGCGGCGCCGTAGCGCCAGGGGCAACAGAGATAGTTGTGTAATTCATCCACCTCACATGGAAAAAGACACAGGTTCTAGCTTACCAAACCACAAAATGGTGTCAAGTTTTAAGCACTACCGCTACATGTGGCGGCGGTGTAAAAACTACGAAATAATAGAGGTAATTTGGCCAATGTTTAGTGCTAGACTAGACTGTAGTAATGTTGACATATTATACCGACGGCAGTGCGAGCCCCAATCCTGGCCCAGGCGGCTTTGCAGTTGTATTAGACGATAAGCCAGTTGTTCTTGGTGGTGAACCAAGCGGGGCAGAGACCACCAATATACGCATGGAAGGTTATGCGATTATGGCGGCATTAAAGCACGCAGATAATCAGCCATGCCAGATATATACCGACAGTGAGTTTTGGATAAACGTCATCACCAAATGGAGCCTTGCCTGGGAAGCAAAGGGCTGGAAAAAAAGTGGTGGTCCAATTAAAAATCTCGACATCGTGCAGGAAATTTGCCCACTCTACCGGCAAAGCCAGGCCGAGCTCATCTGGGTTCGCGGCCACCAAGGCGATACGGGTAACGAGCTAGCCGACCACTGGGCAAATGAAGCCCGTAAGCAACGGTTGGCCTAATACAGCTATACCGGCTATTGACAGTCTATTTTGTGGGTGTATAACTGAGTTATAGAACCGCCATAATCGACGATCCTATACAAATAACAAATTTGTAACAAAAGGAATCAAAAGATGAGCGACAAAGCTACTCATGAACAAGCCTCGGCAACTACAGTTGAGGCCGATAAACATCACCTAACGCAGGCTCGTTACTGGGCAGGGCATTTGGATTTTGAGCTACCGGCATTCGACATAGCGCGTAACGAAAGGTTGGAGTTGCGCCGCCAGGCAGCTGCGTCGGGAGTTGGCATATCGCTGTTTCGCTATCGCCACAGCAACCAAATGACCAATGCACGTGAAGATGTCTACTTTGGACTGACGGACACAGGTGAGGAGAATGCACTCGTCGTGTTGGTAGATGATCTCGCACTCGAGTCAGAGTGGGTAGAAGCCGGTGAATTTGAAAAAATTGCACCCCGGCACGACGCCCTGTTTACCAAAGTCGCTGACAATGTACATCCAGAGGTGCGCGCTGGTGATCACGAAGATTACCGAGAATTTCTACGCCTCATTCACGAAGCTGTCAGTACGCAGCAACACGTCGAAGCAAGTTAATACAGATAGTGCTATGATGTGCGTATGAGGCAACGCAACAAGCGACCGCAGCAAATCTACGCATATATCGACAGTCAAAACCTCAACGTCACTACTCAGAAGGATGGCTGGAAGATGAACTGGCAAAAATTTCGCCAGTGGCTGACCAACGAATACGGTGTTACCAAGGCGTATATGTTTATAGGCTATGTGCCTGAGTTCGAGGCTATGTATGAGCAGCTACATCAGCTGGGTTACAGCATAGTGCTGAAGCCAACGTTTGATATGACTCGCGTCCAGGATGAGGAGCCGAAAGAGCTCAAAGACGGCGAAACTGAACCAGAAAAACGCCCAGTAAAAGGCAATATTGATGCTGAGCTAGTGTTGTGGGCTATGAAAGATTTCAGCACCTACGACAAAGCGATTGTAGTGTCGGGTGACGGTGACTTCCTGTGTTTAGTAGAGTACCTGGACGAGCAAAAAAAATTACTCAAACTTCTTGCGCCAACACGTAAGTATTCAAGTCTGTACAATAAGTACGAACAGTACGTCGAGCGTTTGGATCACCATAGGCGTGAGCTTGAATACAGAGACTACCGCAAGCGAGCAACTAGTAAAAAATCTGCATCCTAAATATCTGAACAAGTGAAGCAAAGTATCGTAATGAACGAGTGCGTTCTCGGTTTCGTCCAGTCCTGCGCTATAATAAAAAGCCTATGAGGCAAAAACAGGCACTGGGAATTATGTTGGGTGGAGCGTCGGTGTTTCTGACTGGTGCACCTGGTGCTGGTAAAACCTATGTTCTGAATGAGTTTATTGGGCGTGCTATGCGTCGGCGCAAGCGAGTTGCTGTGACGGCCAGTACGGGCATTGCTGCAACCCACATCGGGGGTACAACCATTCATGCCTGGTCAGGTCTGGGTATCCGTGACCAGCTAAGTGATTGGGATTTGTCGCGGCTGAAGGCGAATAGCCGTCTAGCAAAACGCTACAATAACACTGATGTACTGGTGATTGATGAAGTATCCATGCTGCATGGTTCACGACTTGATATGGTGAATCAACTGGCTAAAATGTTCCGTGAAAGTGATGAGCCATTCGGAGGTATACAGGTGATTTTGGTGGGTGACCTTTTCCAGTTACCACCAATTACTCGAGGTGGTGGGGCAGAAGATTTTGCGCACCAAAGCCGAGCCTGGCAGGAATTATCCCCCAAAATTTGTTACCTAACAGAGCAGCATCGTCAAACGCAGGCCGGTGACAGTTTGCTTGATTTGCTGGAGTCTATGCGTCGTGGTGATGTAAATGAATTTCATGAAGAGCTGTTGCGTGAACGAATTGGTCAGGAGCCGCCGGCAGATGTCGTAGTTACTCGGCTGTACTCACATAATATCGATGTGGACACTATAAACCAGCGTCACCTGCAAGCATTGCCTGGTGAGCGTCATGAGTTCCATATGCAAACAAGCGGCGCGGCAGCAAAAATTGAATCGCTCACTAAGTCGATATTAGCGCCACAAGATCTTACACTTGCGATTGGTGCAGAGGTAATGTTTGTAGCAAACGATTTTAGCAAGGGCTTCGCGAATGGTACTCGGGGGCGGGTGGTGGCATTTGCTGGAACACAGCCCGTGGTAGAGCTAAAAAACGGCCGTGAAATTACAGTCGAGCCACATGATTGGAACTTGACCGAAGATGACCGAGTGCGGGCAACCGCTAGTCAGTTACCGCTAAGACTAGCGTGGGCCATCACCATTCACAAGAGCCAGGGTATGAGCCTCGACGGCGCTATCATGGATTTGAGCCGCAGCTTCACGCCCGGCATGGGCTACGTGGCACTGAGTCGAGTTCGTAGCATGGATGGCGTGTATCTGCAGGGTATTAATAATATTGCATTGCAGCTGCACCCAGCGATTTACGAGATTGATGCCGAACTGCGTACGCGTTCAACCGCGCTTGCAAACATCACGCTTGATGCACCCGACGAGGCTGACGAACCAAAGCCGGCCAAGCCAATTGTTGATGAGCAGTTACTGAGCAAACTTAAAGAGTGGCGCCGTAAGCGTGCCGAAGCCGACAGCGTGCCAGCCTTTATTGTGGCGCACGATAGCGTGCTCACGAGCTTGGCGGCTAGTCCACCGCAGTCTATGGCCGGGCTTGGTGCTACCAAGGGTTTTGGCCCGAAAAAAGTTGAGTCGTACGGAACTGAAATTCTGGATGTTCTCAGTAAATTCAAAGTGTCTTCTCGTTAACTAGTGGTAAAATAAAGCTAAAGTCATGCATATACTTATTGCGATCATTCTGGGAATTGTTGAAGGTGTCACGGAGTTTTTGCCTATCAGCAGCACCGGGCATTTAATAGTTTTTGAGAAGTTGGTTGGTTTTCATGATGTGCAAGATTTATTTACAGTTGTGGTGCAGCTAGGCGCTATCCTAGCAATCGTTTGGTTCTACTGGCGTGATTTACTCAGCAAAGTTACTGGTCTGTTTCGTTGGCAGCGTGAAGCTGTCCGCTTTTGGCAGCTACTGGTAGTAGCCACCATACCCGCTGGCATACTGGGGCTGTTGCTCAACAACTCTATGGATAGCATCACGAAGCCAGTCGTCGTCGCCTGCACATTGATAGTTGGTGGCGTTATTTTATGGCTAGTGGATCGCAAGCCAGTTGGGCGGAGCGAGCAAGTCGCCGATATTAGCGGTATCTCATTCCGGCGAGCGGTACTAGTAGGTATTGGTCAAAGTGCGGCAATCGTACCGGGCGTGTCTCGTTCAGGTGCTACCATCGTGACTGGTCTAGCTACCGGCCTGAATCGACCAACGGCAACAGCATTCTCGTTCTACCTTAGTATTCCGGTCATGATACTCGCGAGTGGTCTCAAGCTTGTAAAAGACGGTGATCAGCTGGGCCAGCTAGCGGGCGGGCCTGCGGCATTACTAGCAGGCATGGTGGCCGCATTTGTGACGGCACTTATCAGTGTATCGTGGCTACTGAAGTACATTAGTCACCACAACTTCAAACCATTCGCATATTACCGAATCGGGGCAGGTGTGGTCATATTGCTACTCGTGGCCATGAATGTGCTGTAGCGACGTTTCTTACAGACGCAATCTACGGTCTTGGTACAATTGAACGGTAAAGGAGTGCTATGAAAATTACCAAATATGTTCACTCGTGCTTGCTTGTTGAAACGCCAGAATCAGTTAATCGAACCACCTTATTTGACCCCGGTGTCTATGCCGAGGGGGTACTGGATGTATCGTTACTCAAGTTTTTAGATGACATTATTATCACGCATTCTCACTTTGATCACATGAGCTTGCCACTCATAAAGCAACTTGTTGGCAAGTTTCCCGAAGTGCGCATTACAGCGCCGACAGATGTTGTGGCTATGTTGCTAGCTGAGGGTATTCCAGCGAGCAATCAGCCCTCGGCCGGAATTGTCATATTCGAATCTCCGCACGAAGCGATTCGACCATATCGTGAGGCTGATGCGCCAGAGGAGATAGGCGTGCACTATCTTGACCAATTAACGCATCCCGGCGACAGCCACAGCTTTAGCGAGACGAAAGAAATCTTGGCGTTACCTGTGCAGGCACCGTGGGGCTCAACCAATGATGCGGTGCAGTTAGCACTGTCACTCAAGCCACAGCACGTGTTGCCGATTCATGACTGGCACTGGAGTGATGCAGCAAGAACTAGCATGTATGAATCACTGCAAGCTCGTTTCGCCGAGGCTGACATAACCTTTCACAGCCTGCAAACAGGGCAGCCAATTATTCTTGAAAAATAGATATCCGGTATCAATAAATTGATGCATTTTTGTGCTCAATTCTATAGCTACAACTGTATAATTTTGATATGAGTGAACAAAAAATCCTGGGCGGTACAGACGGCTTTCGTGGCCCAGTAGACCTGCGTAATCCAAACATGGGGCACCAAAATGAGCTGACGCACTATTGGCTGACTTCAGCTTTAATTGCTCTCCAGCAAGAGGCGGGACATGACGGTCCGGCCGTAGTCCTGCGTGACGGTAATGGTAGACCATCTGGTTTGCGTCTGGCACCGGCAAGTATACAAGCGGCTCAAGATCACGATGTCGATGTTATTTATCTCGATACTGCACCGACTCCAGTTGGCCAGAAGATTGCTGAAATGACCGGTGCGCTTGCCACTATTGCCGTGACCGCTAGCCATAATCCAGTAGCCGACAATGGCTGGAAAGGCATGCTTGGTAGTTACAAACCCGACACGGACTGGGTGCAGGCAATTAGCAAGCGGGCGTGGGAAATGTACGCAGAAGGTAAAGACCGAACTCCAGCTTTTCCGATTACTAAATTATCTGTGGACCCACGCGGTGCTGAGTACAAGCAACGCTACGCTCAGACGCTGACGGACAAAATTGAGGAAGAGTTTGATGAGCGTCCGTTGGCTGGCAAAATAATCATGTATGACGGTGCCAATGGGGCCGCTAATCAAATGGCCCCGACTATTCTAGAGGCACTTGGTGCAACCGTGCATAGCATAAATTGCTCGACGGGTTTAATCAACGAAGCGTGTGGCGCAACAGATCTAAGCGCATTAAAAACTGCTATCTTAGCCGAAGGTTTACACAATAACCCAAACTTTTTGGGTGGTATTGCGAATGATGGGGATGCCGACCGCTTAATGGCAGTTGGTGTTATAGAGCAAGCTGGCCATAAGAAACTAGTTGAACTCGATGGTAATCATGCTATGTATGAATTGGCACACGGCGAGCCGGGTATTGTTGGCACTGTCTATACGAATTCAGGTCTTAGGGATAGGCTACGTGCAGAGGGCATTGCATTTCAGGAGTGCGGTAATGGCGACCAGTATGTAACCCAGGCCTTACAGCAACGCGCTAGTGACGGCTGGCGACGTGGCGGTGAATTTACCGGCCATCTCATAGACATGGATTGGCTCAACGGTGGTGATGGTGTAGCTATGGCTGCCTGGCTGTCGGCGAATGTTGCACAACGTGGCGAAACTTTCGGAGATACTTACCGTAGTCTACCGCTCTGGCGTGAGTCAATGCACAAGATAACTTTATCTGGTGGAGTACAGTTTGATACAGACGATGCGCGCTTTCGTGAGGCTCAGGATTGGGCAGTAGCACAGATGGCTGGCGAGGGTAGAGCCATTGTGCGTCCATCTGGTACTGAGCCTGTTGTCAGAGTTTGGTTGGAATCACCAAATAGCTCTTTGCCGGATCGTGTCGGAGAGGTTTTACGCACCAAGCTATACCAAGAACTTTTAGCCCTGTAGCTCTCGCTGCGTCATATCGCACAATAACATTGACAAAACGCTAAAGTTTTGCTACAGTATGTTTGTTATGTCAGAAACAAAAAAACCAGTCTCAATTACCGAAGCTCGATCACTCGAAGATCAGCCAGCCCGCAAACGACACTTACTACGCAAGCAGGGTGTACGGCCCGCTACTAACAAGGCCCAGCAATTACTAGAGCGCGCAGCTGGTGGTGTACAGGCGGGTGAAACCTCTGCCAATGCTCGCCGTCGCGGCCTCAGGCGCGGGGTAGCTACAATGTTGGCACCAATAGTTCTTGTTGCTTCATTGGCGGCACTTGAAGGTGTGAAAAAAGCTGCAAGCGAGGTTAGTGATTCTGCTAGCAAGTCACTACATGATCGAAATGTAAAACCACTACTTGATTTTGAAAATGGATTTAAGCTACCAAAAGGCATGGTTGCCGTTAACTCGGGTAATTTCGAGGGTACTGCTACTGGTTGGGCTCGTGAGCATGCTGCTGATTTAAAGGACGCCGATGCAACCCAGGACCTTATTAGCCGAGTGGCGGATCAGTCCGATATGCAAGGCTACCCAGGTGTTGAGCCAGATGAGCTCTTTGTGGTGCCACGAAGTGAACTTAGTGCTGATACTATCCGGGATCTCGAAATTACCGCAGGGTAGTCATAGGGTTTACTGGCAAGTTCACAATTACTAGCTGTAGCGTTAAGCATAAGCGTAGTAACCATACATGTAGCGTTTTTTTGCTAAAAGAGCAAAACTGTGGATAACTGGTGTCAGAAACACCAGTTTTTTGGGTAAAAAGGGTTGCATGTGGGTGAGTGTGGGTAGTATGCTGCTGGTAGTGGGTAATCGTGGATAGACCAAAACAGTCTATTCGCAAAAAATAAAAACCACTGGCAACTTAAATAAGAACCAAATGTCGACAGTAGATTACTTCGAGAGAAAGCTAGACGATAAGCGGCGGTTAACCATACCGACCGAGCTTCGTGACAAGTTTGCTAGCGGAGCAGTTATTACTCGAGGCTTTGGCCAGTATCTGCATTTATATCCAAAAGACGTCTGGGACAACCTGGTTGAACCCAAACTAGAAGGCGATATTTTGGACGAGCGGATTGCTGACTTGAACGTCCAGTTCCGGACGGGCAAGGTAGAGGGTGTGATTGACGGCAAACAGGGTCGTATCACCCTTGAACAGCATCACCTTGACTATGCAGCTATTTCCCGCGACGTGGTCGCTGTTGGTGTGGGGCGCTACTGGCGTATCATCGCCAAAGAGCACGCCGTCTAATTTATATTGCCGAACCTTAACAATCTAATATCAGATTAGAAAACCCATCGAGGTTAGCTAATCGATAGTCAACATGTGGCATACAGAGACCACACAAAATATACTCTCGTACCTTTCTCAAAACACCTCCCAAAACTCCACCTCACACATAAGTCTCTCAAACACTTAAGATTACATTTAGTAAGGAGTTCTAGGATTTTTAAAATCCAATAATACCTCCTTTACATACATATTTGTAATCTACACAAAAACAAAAACACCAAAAAAACAAAAAGTTGACTGTCGATTAGGTGACCTTGTAAAAAACAAACACCAAAACAAAAAGAGTGCGATGCACC
This sequence comes from uncultured Candidatus Saccharibacteria bacterium, assembly GCA_964647125.1. Taxonomy (GTDB): domain Bacteria; phylum Patescibacteriota; class Saccharimonadia; order Saccharimonadales; family UBA4665; genus UBA6224. The sequence goes on along the minus strand of CAZYFP010000008.1, from coordinate 4,682 downwards.
AAAACAAAAACCAAAATACCCAAACCTTACATGTTCCAGTGCTGCTACCGCAGGTGCTGACGTATCTTGACCCAAAGAGCGGGGAATCATACCTCGATCTAACGGCAGGTTACGGCGGTCATGCCAGTGCAATACTTGAACGAACCAATGCGCCCGACAGGGCTGTACTGGTTGATCGTGATCAAAATGCGATTGATGAGTTGCAGACTAGCGAGCTGCTTGGTAGTTGCGAGATTATGCAAACCGATTACGTATCGGCAAGCGAACTACTGGTGGAAGCTGGTAGGCAATTTGATGTTATTTTGGCCGACATTGGCGTATCGTCACCGCACCTTAACGAGGGAAGTCGCGGCTTTTCATTCGTGCGTGATGGGCCACTCGATATGAGAATGGACCAGACGCAAGCGCTTACTGCAGCAGCAGTGGTAAACGAATGGTCGGAGTCAGAGCTGGTCACTATGTTGATCAATTATGGCGAAGAGCCAAAAGCCCGACGGATTGCAGGACTCATTACTGCTAATCGCCCATTTAATTCGACATCACAGCTTGCAGCTGTGGTTGCCAAAGCCTGGCCAGGGCACAGCCGCGTGCATCCGGCGACCCGCACATTTCAGGCACTACGTATTGTAGTAAATGATGAGCTGGGCCAGCTAGAGCGTAGTCTGCCGTTATGGCAGCAGCTACTGGCACCTGGTGGTCGACTTGGGGTTATTAGTTTTCATAGTCTCGAAGATCGCATCGTCAAGCGTTACTATGCCGAACAGGCAGGTGAACGCTACGACGCCGCACTAGATCTTGTGACTAAGCGACCGGTCACTGCAGACCCCGATGAAATCGTTTTTAATCCGCGTGCTCGAAGTGCAAAACTTCGGGTCGTAGCAAATAAACAACAAAAAGAAAGGAGCTAACCTTATGCCTATTCCGGTAAAAAGTAGCTCCCGGGCATACAAGATTGTAGTAAAGGTCGTTTAGACCAGCTACAGCTTGTAAGCAAGGTGATTGCTCTCAGGTAACTGGAGCAATCACCACCACGTTATCAATCTAAAAAACAAAAATAAAAACACTATGACATATTCAAACTCACTAGCGGTTAGCCGCCAACAATATGTGCAGCGCAACCAAAACTCGGTGTCGTTTCGGGCCAAAGAGCGCACTCTTGGGCCAGTCAGTAATACCGTAATTTTAATCGTGCTCGCGTGCTTGCTCGGATTGCTGTACCTGACGCAGGTTACTAAGACCAACGCCTACGGCTACACAATTAACGGCATGAAAGAAAAGCAGACACAGCTCAAGGCTCAACATGATGATTTGGAAGTTTCGTCGGCCCGTCTGCAATCACTTGATCGTGTCCAGAAGAGCACCGTGGCAAGCTCTTTGACCGCGGTAACACCGAGCGGTACCGTCACAAACTAGCGTCTGGCCAATTATCCTTTACCTCTGTCATAACTCGCCAGCTCGAGCCGCTTAAGGTATAATAAACCCTAGTATGGCCCCACAAAACAAAAATTTGGAACTACAGCCGTTAAAGAGAATTCGCCTCTGGTACGCTTTTATTACAATTATTATTGCCATTTTTTGTTTACGACTATTTTATTTGCAGGTTATTCGCTACGATCACTATAAAACGGCCGCGCTGAGCGACCAGCTGAAGCAGTATGAGCTGCCGGCGACTCGTGGTGCTATAACTGCCTATGACGGCGAAGACTCAGTACCGATCGTACTGAATCAAACGCTCTATGTTATCTACGCCGATCCGGTGTACATCAAGAAGGCAGACCAGGTAGCTAGCACGTTGTCCGACACGCTTGGTGGCTCAGCGAGCGACTACAAAGAGAAGATAACGCGCAAGGGTAAACGGTACGTTGTGCTTGCCAAGAAGGTTTCCAAAGCCACCAAAGAAACACTACTTAAGCATGAGTTTGCCGGTATTGGGGCGCAAGCACAGTCATATCGTGTGTATCCACAGGGTAGTTTGGCTGCTCAGGTACTTGGCTTTGTGAATGATGAAGGCACTGGTACGTATGGAATTGAGCAGGCGCTTAACAGCAAGCTGAAGGGGACGCCAGGCCGACTAAAAGCGATCACCGACGTTCATGGTGTGCCGCTCGCTTCGAGCCAGCACAATGTTTCGGTGCCCCCAAAGGCGGGTCAGCAGGTACAATTGACAATCGACCTTGGTATGCAGAAACAGATGGAGAATATTCTCAAGCGCGAGTATAAGCAAACAAAGTCACAAGGTTTGAGTGCGGTTATACTGGACCCATCAAACGGTCAGATAAAGGCCATGGCTAATTATCCAAGCTACAATCCGGCCGAATATTCAAAGGTAAAAAATCCGGCTGTCTTTCAAAATGGTGTTGTTAGTCACACTATTGAGCCGGGTTCGGTCATGAAGTCCCTGACCGCGGCAGCGGCACTTGATAGCGGTGCGGTGCAGCCAAATTCGACCTTTTATGACCCAGCCCACTGGCTGATTGACGGCTACAATATTACTGATGTTGAAATTGATGGTGGTGCACGTGAGCAGAGCGTACAAAGCACACTCACACTGTCACTTAACACTGGTGCTACTTGGCTGCTGATGCGTATGGGCGGCAGTAATGACACAGTGAAGCAGAAAGGTATAGAAGTGTGGCATGACTACATGGTCAACCACTACTTATTTGGTCGCAAAACAAATATTGAACAGGGCTATGACCCGGCTGGTTATATTCCGTCCTACGACAAATCGCAGCCAGCGCTCGGCCTTAAATTTGCTAACACAGCATTTGGTCAGGCCGTGCTTATTACGCCACTTCAAATGGCTGCAGCCTACGCCAGCGCTCTAAATGGTGGCACCTACTATCAACCGCAATTGATATCTCAGATCACTAGCCCTGATGGCGTGGTTTCAAAGCGAGCTCCCAAAATACTCAAGAAGAATGTCGTCAAGCCAAGCGTTAGTAAAATACTAACCCCAATGCTCGAGAAGGTAGCACGCAACTACTCGCCGGTTTCATTTCCCAATATGCAATTCCCCAAAAAATATTTGATTGGTGGCAAGACGGGTACAGCCCAGATTGCGAGTCCAGGTGGTGGCTATCACGAAAAACTGGATAACGGCACATACGGTGGTTTTGTGGGTGGCAAGGCTGACAAACCGCAGTACATCATTGTGGTCTATAACATTCGCCCAAATGTGCCTGGCTTTGCGGGCTCACGTGGGGCAATGCCAATTTTTGCAGACCTGGCACACATGATGATCGATAATGGGTACGCAGTGCCGAAATGATACACTAACAGATAGAAAACATGACTACATCTACTCAAATCTCATCAATCCAACCCATGCACAACAGACTGGTTCTAGTCGTAAAATGGTGGCCCGCTAACGTTAGCTGCACGGTCAACCAGCTGGATTGTGCCGCATGATTGGCTACCGATCAGTTCCAGGTGCAGCCGCTAATGCACGGCGCCAAACAGGCACTGCCAGCCGGCAAGATGCTCGACCGGTGGAGGCCTCATCACGTCGGCACAAGCCTGACACGGTGCTACTGGTGCTCAGTATCTTACTGTTAGTGATCGGCTTAGTGGTTGTGTATGCAATTGGTCCGGCTTTGAGTGCGGCGTCTGGTGGGCACGGCGCGAATTATGTTTTGCACCAGTTAATTGCAATTGGTCTGAGTATTATTGCATTTACGATCACCGCACGATTACCACTTGGACAGTGGAGTCGTCTACAAAAGCCACTTATTATTGGCGCAATCGCTGCGACATTTTTGGCAATTGCACTACCGGTAAACCCAGAGTATCCAGCACATCGCTGGGTGCGGCTGGGTGGTTTTTCGTTCCAGTCGGTAGAGTTGATCAAATTTGCCCTAATCATCTGGCTTTCCGGCTTTTTGGCCAGCCAGGTCAGCAGGGATTTAGTCCGAAATGCAAAGGCAACATTTCGGCCGCTCATTATACTGTTGGCGGTCGGTGGTTTTATTATTGCTGGTATACAGAGTGACCTAGGGTCCGCTGGCGTACTCGTTATGATGGTGGCGGCTATGGCTTTTGTGGCGGGTTTGCCGATGCAACGCATTGTGCTGTTTGGTGCCATTATCGCAATTGGCGTCGTGCTGGCGGTAGCGGTAGCGCCATATCGCCGTGATCGCTTGCTCGCATTCATGCACCCCGAAGCAAATTGTCAGACGACTGGCTATCAGGCTTGTCAGGCACTGATTGCGGTGGGATCTGGCGGTATTGCCGGCTTGGGCCTTGGTAAGAGCGTGCAGGCATACGGTTATCTACCCGAGGCAGCTAATGACTCCATCTTTGCCATTTATGCCGAGAAGTTTGGCTTTATCGGCTGCGTGACACTGCTGCTGCTATTTGGAGCGCTCTTTGCACGAATGAGTCGAATTGCTGAGCGGGTGACTGATTTGCGTCAGCGCCTCATAGTGATTGGCGTACTGACTTGGCTGGCAGTGCAGGCTATTATTAATATTGGTGCCATGATTGGGCTGCTGCCGTTAAAAGGTATTACATTGCCATTTATCAGCTACGGCGGTACCAGCGTGGTATTTGTGGCAGCGGCCATAGGTTTAGTTTTTCAAATATCGAGTTATACTTCGTTTAGGTCGCCACTAGAGGGCAGAAAGGGGCAATCCTATGACAATAGTCGTCACGGGCGGCGGATCGGGCGGTCACATTACGCC
>CAZYFP010000007.1:0-35611 GCA_964647125.1 uncultured Candidatus Saccharibacteria bacterium | reverse complement strand
GTCGTGAGACAGTTCGGTTTATATCCGCTGTGGACGCAAGGAAATTTGAGAGGATCTGCCCCTAGTACGAGAGGACCGGGGTGGACAAACCGCTGGTGTATCAATTGTTCTACCAAGGGCATTGTTGAGTAGCTATAGTTTGGACCAGATAAGCGCTGAAAGCATATTAAGCGCGAAACTGACCTCAAGATTAGATTTCCCTATGAGGACACTGAAAGACGATCAGTTTGATAGGCGCAAGGTGGAAGTGCGGTAACGTATGGAGCCGAAGCGTACTAATAGTCCCATTGACTTTTTATGACTATTCTCGAGGAGGTTTTCCGCTTCGAGAATAGGGCAATTGACTAGTTATTGGTGCGTGTCACCAAGATAACGTTTGTTTTTACAGATGCTTATCTCAAAAATCCCGTGCAAACCGTATGGTTATCAAGCACGGCTTTTGTTCCGTCGGCCTTAAGCTATATCGTCGATGAGTGAACAAAGCCCGTACTTGGTGCCCATAGCGCGAGGGCAACACCTGTTCCCATGCCGAACACAGCAGTTAAGCCTCGTAGCGGTGACAATACTTGGGCCTGAGCCCTGGGAAAATAGCACGGTGCCAAATTTTGGAGAAACCACCTGAAAAGGTGGTTTTTTCTTGCCAAATTTTCATAGAGCAGCCTATCTCTCAGGCGTAGAAACTACACAGGCCCAGATTATATCAAGAGATCTCTCTGAGCTAATGACCTTCAGTGATAAGGCGGCTCAGCAACTTTTAAGCAATGCTTTTGTATACTACCTAAGCTTATGGATTATTTCACAGACTAAACATAAGCGTGTATTTACAATAGTGCACAGGCCCCCAAGGGGCATAATAAAGGAGGGTAACTATGGCTGGAACAAGTACAGGTGGCCAAGCCGCCGCAAAAAAGAACATGGATCGATATGGTAAAGACTTCTATGCACGCATAGGCGCCAAAGGCGGTCGTAAGGGCAAGACCGGTGGCTTTGCTGCAGGAAAAGAGGGTCGCGAGCGAGCTCGGGCATGGGGCTCCATAGGTGGTAAGATATCGCGCCGCAACGACAGTAGCGCCAAGTAGTAACAGTAAGCAAAAGCATAGTTGACTAAAAACCAATAGCATGTTATTATGCTACTAGTTTCGAGAGAGATCAGAGGGTTTATCCATTAATTTGGGTAAACCCTCTTTCTTTTTCGGCGGAAGTTAATTAAGGGAGGTCAATTATGGCTGGAACTCAAAATGGTGGCAAAGCTGCCGCTGCAACAAACAAGACTAAGTACGGTAAGGACTTTTACGCCCGAATCGGTGCCATGGGTGGCAAAAACGGCCACACTGGTGGCTTCTACGCCAACCGTGATCTAGCACGTGCTGCTGGTGCCAAGGGTGGTCGTATTAGCCGCCGTACAAAAAAGACTGTATAGAGCCCGAGTCTCTTCAGTAATATAAAAAGTCAGCCCGACATACTGGGCTGACTTTTTATATTGTGACTAACAGTGGTCATTGCATGCTGGCTCTTACTGTAGCCTTTCAGTACGACCTAAACCTCAGAATAGACCGTCGTAAAATGCGTATCATCCAAGATGTAAAAAATACCAAAAGCTTAAATATAAAATATGTAAGTAGACTTTTTTACACCACTTGCTAAAGTATCAAAACATTGACTAGTTTAGGTATTACAAGTGTTGTCATAATGAAACATGCCTAAAATTGTTTAGAAAAAAATTTGATTAAAATAATGAATATATCTTTAACAACAAAATATAAAATAACAGGTATAAGTAGCATTGTTTATGATTAAATAATCGTTGTTAAAGTATAAGTATTTTCGTCTACCTATTGTAATAGTGGCGAAAGTTTTTGGCATTCGACTGTTGCAAATTACGTAAAATATAATTGATGTGAAAAATATACAAATATAATCTTCGGTATTTAGAGTGTTGTGATGAGTACATAATTTACAACGCGTCGTATTTTTGTAATCATTCCTACCCAAAGCATCTCATTTTTGACGCTGTAGCCTCGATACAGCGAAGACAAGTGAGGGTCACGAACACATCACCGAAAAATGATCAAGATATCAAGTGGTCCTGGCTGCAGGGATAGGTGTATCGCGGCGGGCGTTCTCTGTTTGCCTATTAAGCAGGTAGTCTGCGTGATTTGTGGTGTGACCAACATGAGTTTCGGTGGTAAGGCTGATAGTTGCTGGTGCAACTGAGTCGGTCGTCTAGCCACCCTGATCGCAGAAGTATACATTGCAATCTTGTGGGGTTCGGGCGCTTTACTATGCTCGGATAGCTTACATTTTTTTAAATAGTCAGCTGTATCAGGATAGCTCTGGTGTTTAGGTTTATACATCTCCTAGTGTTCTTACGGCACTAGGTGCCATACACGTGGCGGTTGGTGAAGTTTAGATAGCCTATAGTAACAGTGGTAAACTTGCTGCAGAGCCCAGAATTATAGCCTGGCTGTAAAATATCTAGTTGCCTGTAGGCATCTATACTTTCGAAGGAAGCATTTTCATAGATTCAGTAGTATCTACGAAAATGTTGCCACTGAACAAAAATATGTACCAAAATAACAGGGGTATCATGTGGGTATTGCATATCAAAAAGCTTAAGCGTATACTTATGCATAAGCTTTCTTAACAGATACAGATCACAGTGTGAGTACAAAAGTTAACATCAAATAGCATATGCAGCCAGTCGACTTATCAGTAAAAAATAGAACAAGAAACAAGGGCTATGTTTCGGTCGGCCAGGCTGCGAAATATTTGGGCGTTTCAATAGATACAGTTCGCCGTTGGGATAGTAGCGATAAGCTTCATTCTAGGCGGCTTGATGGTAAGAATCGGTACTTTTCAGTGCAAGAATTAAAGCAGTTTCGTGCTATGCAACCGCTATCAACAACAGAGGTAGCACGACAATTAGCAATGTCAGAATCTAGCGTACGTCGGCTAGAGCAGCAAGGATTACTTGTGCCGATGCGAGATCAAAATGGTAAAAGGCTTTATACGCGGGCAGCTGTGCAGCGCTATGAAGAGCGCAAGCGGAGTGGTGTGCGAGTAAAGCAACCGGTAGTCCACTCCCTCCAACGGAGTATAGATAGCGTACAGCTGTCGCGAGTTGTTGCGCCCGATTCGCATACGTTAAGTGCACATCTTAATAAGCAAGTAGCAGAACCGCAGCAGTCCGCAGCTCTCATTCACGAAAGTCCGGCTGCTAGTGTATTTAAAGCTGTGGAGCATGAAGCTGAACAAATTGCTGAGATTATTAGTGATAACACCGTTCATGACAGCAAAGGCATAGGTTCATTTAGTCTTTTCGCTGGTGCAACCATGACCTTATTATTCGCAGCACTATTGTTTGTGGGATATCAGCTCTACAATCGTTCAGCCGTTCCGGGGACCTTGGCAAATGCTACTATTGTCGGTGGTGACAAAAGTATCACTAGTGGTGGAGGTACCTCAAAACCTGCACCATTGATATTGCCGAATACGTTTTTTGTAAAACTAAAAGACACTGGTCTTAGTCTCAGTATCTCTAGTACGAACAATCAGTGGAATGCCACTGTTGATACCGGTAAATACGCAACACTTCCTGTTGGCAGTGACGCACTACTCGACGGCGGTGTTAACTTCGAGGATTTGTCGCCTGATGTACAGGATATGCTCTCAAGCTCATCTGGTCCAACGAGTGCAGAGCCATCGGTTACTAATCAATACACAACGCAAGTTTTCCAAGGAACTACTGCTATTGCCGGCCCGGGTCTGTCCGGTACTACTGATAGTAGTGGACTGACGCTTGGCGTACGAACAGGGAGTAGCACACAGATAGTTGCCAATAGTATAGAAGTTCGTCTCGGTAACTCGTCCAGTACCACGACTAGTAGTGCATCTGGGCTTGAATCGACGGCTACGGGCGTGCAGTTGCTGGGGGGTTGTGGGTTAGCTCAAGTGCTTCAATGGACAGGCAGTGCCTGGAGCTGTGCAACGGTAAGTGGTGGTGGAGCGGGGCTGATTGTTCAGGAGGGCGGTTCGACTATAACGCCAAGTGCCGTCGCGATTGATTTTTACGGCAATGATTTTAATGTGACAAATTCGGCCGGAGTAGCCGGAGTAGGTATTGACTATACGGGCAGCGGGATCACACGCGCCGGCAGTAACCAGACTATATCCGGGAATTGGATATTTACTGATGGCAGTTTTACGCTGCAGGATAATGCGGACTCAACCAAGAAGCTTGCTATTCAGCTGAGCGGTATTGGCGCAGGCACAACACGTACATTAACAGCTCCTGATGCCAATGGAATAATTATTACAACGGGTAATCTTGGCGCAATAAGTGGAAATCTGAGCGCGGTAACTGGTGTGGGCATCATTAGTAGTGGTACCTGGCAAGGAAATGATGTGGCTGTTGCGTATGGTGGTACTGGACGATCAAGTTTTACTACTAACGGGTTAGTTTACGGCAATAATGCCGGTGCCTTGCAAGTTACGGCCGCCGGAGCAGGCGGACAGCTAGTACTCGCGAATGCCAGCGGTGTGCCGACATTTGCAAGCTTGAGTGGCGACGGCACCCTATCTAATACTGGAGCTCTAACACTTGCCAATAGCGGTGTTGTAGCAAATACCTACGGCGATGGAACACACATTCCAGCGATATCTGTCGATAGCAAAGGGCGTATTACTAACGTAACTACTACGCTAGTTACCGGTGCTGCGCCAACGGGCGCTGCAGGTGGTGATCTGAGCGGTACTTACCCTAACCCAACAGTTAGTAGAATCAATGGCGTTAGCCTAGGAAGCACGACTGCCACTGCCGGAAATCTTCTTATTGCTGGTGGTGGTAGTTGGGTGAGTCGGGCTCTGTCCGGTGATGCAACGATTACAAGTGCAGGTGTGCTGACAATTGCAGCTGGGTCTGTCGACAATAGCAAATTACAGAACAGTGGCGTGACGATTACTGCGGGTACAGGTTTAACTGGAGGCGGGGCTATTGCGCTCGGTGGCGGTGGAGCTTTGAGTTTGACGAATACCTCAGTTACGGCGGGCAGCTACGGCTCATCAACAGCAGTGCCGACCTTTACAGTAGATGCTCAAGGTCGACTAACCGCCGCTGGTACAACGGCTATTGGTAACCTAGCAAATAGTGCACTACAAAATTCCAGTCTTACCGTTACAGCCGGTACTGGCCTGACGGGTGGCGGGCTGGTGGCTCTAGGCGGCAGCGGCAGCTTATCAGTTGCATACGGCTCTACCGCCGGTACGGCAGTGCAGGGTAACACAGTACTCACTTGTATAAGTGGTGCCGGTAATCTAACTGGTGGCGGTAGTGGCATTGTGCTTGGTGCGGGTGGCAGCTGTGGCTCATTAAGTACTGTAGCTAATCCTACATTTGCTACAAGTGTGACTAGTCCGCTGTTTACAAATAGCACAGCGTTAACGATATCGACGGCCGGTGTAAGTAACGACCTCACTATTAGCAGCAGTGGCAATATAGTGTTCGCCGGTTTTGACTGTTCTGGCAATGCGAATGGGGGCAAATTAACTGCGAACTCAAGTGGTGAACTAAGCTGCGCTGACGATGTTGGTGGTGGTGGCGGTAGTGGCATTTCAGGCTCTGGTAGCAGTGGCCGCATTGTGTCATTTAATGGGGCCAGTAGTGTGACTAACTCAACTTTGCTACAAAATGGCGCAACATTACAGCTTGATAGCGGTAACGGCTTCCAGATTATTAGCGGTAACTTGACCGTTAGCAGTGGTAATGTTGCTGTGACGGGTGGCATCACCGCTTCCGGCGCTATAGTTGCCAACGGCGGTGTATCAGTTGGCTCTAGCCAATCAATTGCTATTGGCGGCGATACTATAACTGACTTCACTGGCAGTGGCCTAGCCGTTGTTGGCGGTGTGCTACAGACTACGGGCGGCGGCGGTGGGCCAGTAGATCTTGCCACAGATGTAACGGGCGTCTTACCAACTGCTAATGGAGGCACTGGTCTAGACGGTTCTGCCGCTGGTAATGGTGCATTACTGATTGGCAACGGCAGCGGCTTTAGTCTAGCGAGCCTGACAAATGATGCTGGATTAACCATAACAAACACTGTCGGTGGCATTGGGCTGGCAGTAAAATATGGTTCTGTGGCAAATACCGCGGTGCAGGGTAATACAGGCCTCACCGTAGCGGCTGGCACCGGCCTAACTGGTGGCGCAAGCATTACGCTTGGTGCTGGCGGAACGGCAACTTTGAATTTAGCAAACACGGCCGTAACACCAGGTACTTATGGTTCTACCGCAGGCGTTGCTACCTTTACGGTAGACGCCCAAGGCCGGCTAACAGCCGCAGGAACGACAGCTATTAGCAACCTGGCTAATAGCGCTCTCCAAAACTCTAGTCTTACCGTTACAGCCGGTACTGGCCTGACGGGTGGCGGTAGTGTGAGCTTAGGCAGCTCTACTAGCCTAGCAATTGACTTTGGCGCGACAGCTGGCAGGGTCGTCGAGGGTAATACGGGGATTACCGTTACAGCCGGTACTGGCCTGACGGGCGGTGGCAGTATTACGCTTGGTAGTGGAGGATCAACTTCAGTTAGTCTTGCCAATACGGCTGTGAGTGCCGGATCATACGGATCTGGTACGATGGCCGCCACCTTTACGGTGGACGCTCAAGGCCGGCTAACTGCGGCAACGTCAACTCCAATTAGCAATTTGGCAAACAGTGCTTTGCAGAACTCTAGCCTGAGTGTAAATACTAGCGGCAACCTAACTGGGGGTGGTAGCGTATCGCTAGGAGGCTCACTGAGTCTTGGTATCAGTAGTGCTCCGACATTCACTACGAGTGTTGCTAGCCCACTATTTACGAACGCTGGAGCTTTAACGCTTTCTACAACTGGGGTTGGTAATGACCTGACGCTGTCGAGCAGTGGCAGTATTTTGCTAGCTGGCCTGGACTGTAGTGGCAATGCGAATGCGGGCAAGTTAACAGTTAACGCATCCAATCAGCTAACCTGTGCCGATGATGTGGGTGGCGGTGCCGGAGCAATTTCTGGTTCGGGTACATCGGGTAGAATCGCAGTATTTAACGGCGCAAATAGTCTTGCCAGCTCAACTCTTAATCAGAACGGAGCAACCTTGCAGTTGGATAGCGGTAACGGCTTCCAGCTGATTAGCGGTAATTTGACGCTGAGCAATGGCAGCATTGGCGTTACCGGGGGAATTACTGCGTCTGGTAGTATTGTGGCAAACGGAGGCATATCACTTGGGGCAAGCCAAACAATAGCCATAGGTGGCGATACGATTAGTGATTTCACCGGTAGCGGCCTAAGTGTTTCAGGTGGCATACTGAGCACCAGCCTGGGCAATGCAGTCGATCTCACGAACGAAGTTACGGGTATTCTGCCGACTGCCAACGGGGGCACAGGTATTGACGGATCAACAGCGAGCAACGGTGGTTTGCTCATAGGTAATGGGAGTGGCTTTAGTTTAGCTACGTTGTCGAACAACGGTGGCCTCACTATTACGAACTCCGCAGGGGGAATTGGTCTAGCGGTTAACTACGGATCATCAGCCAACACAGCAGTCCAGGGTAACACCGGACTGACCGTAGCAGCCGGTACGGGTCTCAGCGGTGGTGGCAGTATTACGCTTGGCTCCGGTGGTACGGCTACGATTAACCTAGCTAATACGGCGGTAGCAATTGGTTCATATGGTTCAACTACGGCAGTACCAACCTTTATCGTTGATCAGCAAGGTCGTTTGACGGCGGCTGGAACTACGACATTGGCCAATGGCGCACTTCAAAATTCGGATGTAACAATTTCAGCTGGTGCTGGGTTGACGGGTGGTGGGACGGTGTCTCTGGGTGGATCAACCTCACTCGCTATTAGCTTCGGTTCAGGCTCAGGCCAGGTTGCAGAGGGCAATACCAGCTTCACCTGTGCAGCTGGTACCGGCAATCTTAACGGAGGTGGTGGCAGTATTTCTGTAGGTGCTGGTGGGAGCTGTGGTAATATCAACACCATTAATAATCCAACATTTAGTAGCTCGGTGACGACACCTAGCCTGACGAGCTCGGGCGCTTTAAGCGTCAGCAGTGCAAACCTGAGTGATCTCACGCTATCGTCAGGTTCGGGGATCATAAACTTGGCCGCAACCACACTAGCAACAACCGCTGGCTTGGCATTTGACCTGGCAAATTCCACCAACACGACACTTACATTGCAAAATAGTGGTAGCGGTGTGGGTAATCTTAATTTGGCTGACGGGGCGCTGTTCAGCAACGGATCAATTCGTTTGAGTAATGGAGGTGCTTTACAAAATGTAACTGGTGATAACACGAATGGTGTTGCCTTTAACGCGAATACGATCACAAGCGGTGCTTTGAGCGATAGTCGACTAAGTAGCAATGTGACCCTGGCTGGCAATACATTTAATGGCACAAATCAGCTTGTAAAACTTGATGGCTCCGGTAAGCTCCCAGCTTTGGATGGGTCAGCCCTGACAAATTTGACAGCTAGTAATTTAACCGGGAGTGTTTCTGTAATCCACGGAGGTACTGGCCTGACGGGTTACACCACCGGTGATCTGTTGTATGCATCAAGTACGACGGGCCTGGCAAGGCTGAGCGCTGTTGCCGCAGGCTCTTGTTTGATTAGCAGTGGTGTTGGCGTGGCTCCGCAGTGGGGTAGCTGTGCGGCTGGAGGAGGCATAACGGGCAGCGGCACAACTAACACTTTGCCGATCTTTAATAGTAGCGGCACACTGGGTAGCTCAGCGCTTTCGCAGAGTGGTAGTAGCCTCGAGCTAGCTAGTGGCAATGATCTAGCGATTGTTGGTGGTGACGTTAGTGTTACTGGTTCATTGACGGTCTCGGGCACCGCGACCTTAACGGGTCTGAGCAGCGCTGGTGTGGTACACACAAATGGCTCAGGTGTGCTGTCGACTAGTGCAGTAGTATTGGGCACGGATACGTCAGGTAGTTATGTGAATAGTCTTGGTGCGTTAACAGGCTTGTCTACCACGGGCAATAGTGGTGCGAGTAGTACGCCGACATTGACAGTGTTGTATGGCGCTACTGCCAACACCGCCGTGCAAGGTAACACTGGCTTGACTGTTGCTGCCGGCACTGGACTCACTGGCGGTGGCAGTATTACGCTTGGCGCCGGTGGCACAGCTACGCTAAATCTAGCCAACACGGCGGTAGCAGCAGGTAGTTATGGATCAGCAACAGCAGTACCGACCTTTACAGTAGATGCTCAAGGCCGACTGACGGCGGCTGGTACTACCACGCTAGCCAATGCGGCGTTGCAGAATTCAAGCCTCACCGTTAACACAAGTGGTAATCTTAGTGGTGGTGGTAGTGTTGCTCTCGGCGGCACACTCAATCTCGCCTTTGCAAATGCACCAACATTTAGTGGTACGGTGACGACACCAACATTGACCAGTACAGGGGCTTTATCGGTGAGCAGTACTGGCGCAAACGACCTAACTCTAACAAGTGGCTCCGGCACGGCTGTACTCGGGGCGGGCACACTCAAAACTAGTAATGATTTGACACTCGATCTTACGAAGGCCACTGCAACAACACTATCACTCACGAACTCAGGCACCGGAGTTGCCGGGTTATCTGTTGAGGGCGGGGCTAGCTTTGGTGCAAACGTAGCTGTTACGGCTGGCGGCGTGTCTATAACTGGCAACTCAACCATCACCGGTACCCTCTCTGGCCTTACCGGTCTCACAGTAGCCAGTGGTGGTGCCAACATTACTGGTGGCCTAAACGCTGGTGGAACTATTACCTTCGGGGGTCTTAACAGTGCTGGCGTGGTGCATACGAATGGCAGTGGAGTATTAAGTACCGGTGCTGTTGCATTGAGTACAGAGACAACCGGTAACTATCTAGCGAGTATTGGCTCAGTAACCGGACTCACCGTAGGTGGTACAAACGCAGTCTCTGGGGGCATTCCAACTCTTGCAGTTAATTATGGCGCTACTGCCAACACCGCCGTACAAGGTAACACTGGCTTGACTGTTGCCGCCGGCACTGGACTCACTGGTGGTGCCACTATTACTCTTGGTAGTGGTGGTACGGCAACACTGAATCTGGCTAATACGGCAGTGGTTGCTGGTAGTTATGGTTCCAGTACAGCAGTGCCGACCTTTACAGTAGATGCTCAAGGTCGTCTAACAGCTGCTGGTACTACAACATTGGCTAACGGAGCTTTACAAAACTCAAATATCACCATTTCTGCTGGCACTGGGTTGACGGGTGGGGGTGCGGTTGCACTCGGTAGCTCAACAACACTGAACGTTACATATGGTTCAAGTGCCAATACGGCAGTTGAAGGTAATAAAACACTCACTTGTGCCTCAGGAACAGGCAATTTGACGGGTGGTGGGGATGTAGTTACTCTGGGAAGTGGCGGAAGTTGTAGTAGTATTAACACCAATTCTGCAGTTAGCTTCGGTACCTCTGTTACGACACCAACATTGACCAGTACAGGGGCTTTATCGGTTAGCAGTACTGGCGCAAACGACCTAACTCTAACAAGTGGCTCCGGCACGGCTGTACTCGGGGCGGGCACACTAAAAACGAGCGATAGTTTGGCAATCGATCTTAATAAAGCTACGGCTACAACATTGTCACTTACTAATTCGGGCACCGGTGTAGCAGGTCTCTCGGTCGAGGGCTCTGGTACCTTTGGTGCTGGACTAACTATCTCTGCAGGTGGTGCCAACATTACTGGTGGCCTAACCGCTGGTGGAACTATTACCTTCGGTGGTCTTAATGCTACTGGGGTGGTTCATACCAACGGTTCTGGAGTGCTTTCGACTGGTGATGTAGCGCTCGGCGCCGAAACATCGGGTAACTACCTTGCCAGCTTGGGCAGTCTAACGGGTCTCACCATTGGTGGTACCAACGCAATTGAAGGTGGTATACCAACGCTAGCGGTCAACTATGGTTCTGCAGCTAATAACGCAGCAGCTGGTAGCAATACCTTTACCTGTAACAGCGGTACGGGTAATCTGTCGGGCGGTGGCGGAGTGGTAACTATCGGTACTAGTGGAACTAACTGTGGCGCGATTAGCATTACGAACGCACCTAGCTTTAGTACTTCTGTTACGACCCCAGTTCTGACGAGTAGCGGCGCCCTAGCTATCAGTAGTACGGGTGTAAACGACCTAACTCTAACAAGTGGCTCAGGGACTGCGATACTTGGTGCGACTACACTCAAGACAAGTGATGCGTTGACACTCGATCTAAATAAGGCAACTGCAACAACTCTTAGCGTCACAAACTCTGGCACGGGCATAGCTGGCCTGTCCGTTGAAGGTGGAGCGAGCTTTGGAGCTAATCTGGCGGTTGCTGCTGGCGGTATCACGGTTGCTGGTAACAGCACGATTACGGGAACCCTCAGTGGCCTCACCGGCCTCACAGTAGCCAGTGGTGGTGCCAACATTACTGGTGGCCTAACCGCTGGTGGAACTATTACCTTCGGTGGTCTTAATGCTACTGGGGTGGTTCATACCAACGGTTCTGGAGTGCTTTCGACTGGTGATGTAGCGCTCGGCGCCGAAACATCGGGTAACTACCTTGCCAGCTTGGGCAGTCTAACGGGTCTCACCATTGGCGGTACAAACGGTGTTGAAGGTGGCGTTCCAACCCTTGCAGTTAACTACGGCTCGGGTGCCAACCAGGCAGCTGCCGGTTCAAATACCTTTGTTTGCCCAAGTGGTACCGGTAACCTAACTGGTACCGGCAATACCGTAACACTTGGTACGACTGGCACAACCTGTACAGCGCTTGATACGAAGGCAGCTGTTAGTTTTGGTACTAGCGTTACTACGCCAACTGTTACCTCGGCTGCCGGCCTCAGTATTACGGCGGGGACGTCTCTTGGGCTGGCCTCAACTGGCGCCAACGACGTTACAATCACTTCGGGATCTAACAATGTAAACCTAAACGCAACGACCCTAAAGACGACAGCTGGACTAACGCTCGATATGAATAGCGGTAGCGCAACAACCTTTGCAGTGAATAATAGTGGGGCGGGCGTTGCCGGCCTAACCGTCGAAGGTGGTGGCGCATTTGGTGGCAATCTTACGGTAAGTGCTGGTGGCCTGACGGTAACCGGTGGAAGTACTATTGCCGGCGCCCTTGGTGGTATCACAGGTCTAACGGTCACATCTGGCGGCGCCTCTATTACCGGTAACTCAACCATCACCGGTACACTGTCTGGAATTAGCGGTCTAACAATTGCATCCGGCGGCCTGACCAGTAATGGCGGTATTAATAACACTAGTGACGGCATAACGAATGCCGGGGCTGTTAGCGGAGTAACGACCCTTAGCCTTAGCGGAGCTATATCTGGTGCTACCGCTACAAACACGATTAATGGACTAATCATTAACTCGGGGGCACTCAGTGGTGTCACCACCTTGACCACCTCAGGTGCTATTAATGGACAGACGATATCGAGTGCTGCAAACTTTACGGGAACCGTTAATTCGGTCAGTGGCTATAGAATTAATGGTACAGCGGGTGCCACAGCTAGTTGTAGTGGTGCAAACTATCCACAAAACCTTAATGTCAGTGGTGGCATCGTGACAAGCTTTGGTTGTGCTGGTGTTGGTTTGTCCGATCAGCGCCTGAAGACTGATATTGCCTCGCTCGATGGATCGGTACTAGACAAAGTTAAAGGTATCAATGCGGTTAACTTTAACTTCGATTGTTCCAACGCCTACTTTAGTCAAAGCAACACGATTTGCGACACAAAGCAGCAAACGGGTGTGCTTGCCCAAGAGCTAGCCCAGATTTTCCCTGATCTAGTAAGCCAAGATGACTACGGCTACTACCATGTGGACTACCAGGGGCTTGGTGTTTACAGTTTGAAAGCCGTAAGTGAGCTGGCACGCTTTATCGACAGCGCAGGCAATGCAGAGCTTTCGACCTTGAGTGTAGATGGCGACACGCTTTTAGACGGTGGTCTCACGGTCGAGGGTGATGCGCAGTTTAATGGCAAGAGTGTATTCGATGGTTCAGTCACCTTCGGTGCAGCAGTTACATTTGAAGGTCCCGTTACGTTCGATGGCCAGACCCACTTCAATAGTAATACCGGTGGCTACGCAACAATACATGCTGGCCAAAGCTCTGTCCATGTCAGTTTTGCTCACGCCTACGATAGCGCGCCAATTGTTTCTGCCACACTGGGTAACGGTAATTTTGCACAGTACAGTACCAATAATGTTACGGCGAGTGGATTTGATATTGTCTTGAACCAGCCTGCAACTAGTAGCCTTAAGTTCTCTTGGTTAGCACTCAGTGTTACCAATCCAACCACTAGCTCCCAATAACTTGACGGGGCGAATAGCGGTCGTTACAATTAGCCATAACCAATATTAAGAGGGGTGACATATATGGCAAAAGTTGACGTACAAGAGGCGTCTGAAGAGACGGTAGCGACACCTACTCCTGTTGAGGCGCAAGCCCCAGCACCAGTAGTAGCGCAACCACGCAAGAAGATAAATCTAAAAGATATTCGAGTGTCGAAGCGCACACTTATAGATGCGGCTTTAGTAATCGCTGTAGTAGCACTAGGTCTATTTAGCTGGACTCTCTACACTGATAAAAATAATCTTACCGACCAACTCTCGCAGGTGAACGATAACCCGCAAATTGCAGTTGAAAAGCAGACCAAAGATCTACTGGATAAAGTCGGTGCTCTAATTCAATTGCCAAAGGGCGAGACACCAACCATTGCAGCAGTCAGTGATGCCGCAAAGGCTAAGAAGCAATCTGCCTTCTTCGCCAACGCTCAAAATGGTGACAAGGTACTTATGTACGTTAAGGCAGGCCAGGCTATATTGTATCGTCCAAGCACGAACAAAATTGTCCTAGTTGCTCCACTTACGTTTAGCAGTGGAACCGACAGCAAGTCAAAAACTACTGACACAAACAAGACAACAAATACCACAAACAACTCGACCACATCTAACTAGAGTTGTTTCTGCACTCAGAAATACCCCGCGAATGCGGGGTATTTTATTACGAAATAGTTCTGTCTCGATTGTTACGCTATAGACGCACGAGATGTTTCAGTACTAGTATTGAGGCGATATGCACGACAAAAGCGCGATGGTGTCACTCTCCAGGTAGACGAACAGTTGTGACAGCTGTATTGCTTGGCACTTTGCTGAAAACTACGAATACCGCAGCGGGGGCATAGACATCGTTTGTGCAGCCAATC
This sequence comes from uncultured Candidatus Saccharibacteria bacterium, assembly GCA_964647125.1. Lineage (GTDB taxonomy): Bacteria > Patescibacteriota > Saccharimonadia > Saccharimonadales > UBA4665 > UBA6224. The sequence goes on along the minus strand of CAZYFP010000007.1, from coordinate 21,374 downwards.
TCGGTATGTATCGAGGCAGTCCTGGATGTGATTTTCATCGATGGCTTCAAGCCGTAACCGAGTAGCCAGTTGCTTGGCGTATTCCCAGGCAGCTACCTCCATCTCAACGAGCTCAAAGTCATTTTTGTAGTTGCTATGGTTTAGTAGCGCGTGACTGGTTTCGTGTAGTAGTGCCCAGCGTGCCTCATCACCGGTTGCGGTTACATTGTAGACGACTTCCTGAGTCTCTGGCGACCAGTAAAATCGCTTATCAGCACGGAATATGATTGCTGGAAACTCCTCAGCCAGTCTAATGATGAGCTGCTGCATGATTTCCGAATGTCTCTTTTGCTAAGTCATAACAGCCGTATACGACAGCTTCTTCTGGGCGCTGTGCTTTTTTGAGTGCTGGAATCTGGAGTGAGGGTGTTTCGTAAGCTCTTAATTCGGCGGCCAGGAGATGCTTAAAGCGCTCAAAGTAATTGCCAACACTACCGCCAACAATAATTACGTCAGGCTGGGTGACGGCAATTAGCTCCAAAAATCCTAACTTTAAGTCGTTAGCGATTGCGTGCCAGGTTTTTTCGTCGTGTATATCCTCGGCGCGTTTACCATAACGCTCCACGATAGCTCTCCCAGAAGCAAAATCTTCCCATGGTGTTAACTTGCCCCGATGTTCTAGCATGATAGTTCGTCCACCACCATCACCGATATTTGAATCAATCTTCCCATGTACGGTCAGACCGTATCCAATACCGGTACTTATGGTTATGTACAACACCTTACTGTATTTTTCTTTCAGTAGCATCGCTTCGCTTAGCGAGGCGAGCTTGGCGTCATTCTCAATTACTACAGGACAATGTAAAATCTTTTCAAAGTCGTGCTGTATATGTTCATTTTTCCAGGGTAAGTTTCCAAAACGATGAGCAATTTCTGTATCGCGATCAAAGAGGCTGACCGGGATGCCAATGCCGGCTGCTCGCCAGTCGGTATGTTTCATGTGCACCAGGGTATGACGCAACTCAAGCAAGAAGTGGCCGTAGTTTTTGGCGGTCGGAAACTTGCGTGATTCTACGATCTCACCGTCATTTGTGAGACAGGCGATTAGTGTCTTTGTGCCCCCAACATCAATACCCAAATACATACATGTAGTGTAGCACTGCGCTACACTTTACGTACAGATGTAAAGTTGCTTTATGCTGCCGATATTGTGGCTGGTGTGCTACATGACAAAGCAGGCTTTGTTTTATCTCCGTTCCTACGGTATAATGGCGGATAACGTTGTGATAGACACGCTATCTGTCCCTTTAGGGCGACTGGTGGTTTATCGCGCGAAATACACCATAAGGAGGCATGGAATACATGTCAAAATCTACAACTATAACAATGGATGATTTGCTTGCTGACAATTCTGTCGAGCAGTTAGCTGCTGGCGCAGTTATTGAAGGCGAAGTTAAATCTGTACGTAAACACGAAGTCTGGATTGATCTAGGCGCTCGAGGTCTCGGGGTGGTAATGCGCCGCGAAATCGGTCACGGTCAGAAGCTCGATGAGGGCCAAACCGTAACAGTGAGCGTGATTGATCCTGAGATGGACGAAGGCTACGCACTGCTCAGCATGAAGCGTGCCGTCAAGGACCGCGGCTGGGATGATCTACAAACAGTATTTGATGCGAATCAAACTGTTGAAATCGTACCTTACGACGCAAACCGAGGTGGTTTGCTAGTAGAGCTCGAAGGTATCCGTGGTTTCTTGCCCGTATCGCAGCTAGCTGCCGGTCACTACCCACGTGTATCTGGTGCCGACAAGGACGAGATATTACAAAAGCTTAATGCGCTTATCGATCAGACACTACGAGTGCGTATCTTGGACATTAGTCGCAAGGACAACAAGCTTATCTTCTCGGAGAAGGAAGCGGTTCGCGACGATATGCAAGCTCGTTTTTCTGAGCTAAAAGTTGGCGACGAAGTAAAGGGCATGGTTACTGGAGTGATCGACTTCGGTGCATTTGTAAATGTTGACGGCATCGAAGGCCTGATTCATATTTCAGAGATTTCCTGGGAACGTGTTGATAACCCACGCAACTACGTAAAGGTCGGTGATCAGGTTGCTGCCAAGATCATCGCTATCGACAAAGACCGCTTAAGCCTGAGTCTAAAGCAGATGCAAGAAGATCCATGGCTGCAAGAAGTCAAAGCCTTTAAAAAGGGTGACATGGTTGAGGGTAAAATTACTCGAATCACACCATTTGGTGCATTCGTGCAGCTCAGCTCAAGTGTTGAAGCCCTGGTTCATGTATCTGAGATGAGCAATGACGATGCTGTCGATCCAGAGCAGATCTTCCAGCTCAACGAAAAGAAGCAGTTCAAAGTTCTCGACATCGATGCTGATGCGCGCAAAATTGCGCTCAGCCTCAAAGACGCAAAATAATGAGTAGTTAACCGTATCGGCCATTGGCCAGAAAGGAGTGTCCTCAGCATGGCATCAACCATCCAAATAGACGATATGATCACTGTAGGCACTCTGGCGGAGAAACTCTCGTTACCAGTTACGCGCCTGATTGGTGAGCTCATGAAAAACGGCGTCATGGCAACCGTCAATGAGAAGATCGATTTCGATACTGCTGAAATAATTGTTTCAGACTTAGGTCTCGATGTAGAGCTAGTTAAGGCCGAAAAAGAGCAACCCTTGGCCTCCCGGGTCCGTCAGCGTAATACCGAAAGCAAAACAGCCGAAAGCCGTGCGCCAGTGGTTGCCGTCATGGGGCATGTCGATCATGGTAAAACGTCGCTCCTCGACGCTATTCGTGGTGCTCATGTTGCAAAGGGTGAGGCTGGCGGCATTACCCAACACATTTCTGCCTATCAGATCGTGCACAATGATCGGCCTATTACATTCCTAGACACTCCTGGTCACGAGGCCTTTGCTGCTATCCGTGAGCACGGTGCTCGCCTAACCGATATAGCTATTATTGTCGTGGCCGCAGATGATGGTATTAAACCTCAGACTATTGAGGCGATTCGCTACGCACGTCAGGCAGCCGTAAAAATGATAATTGCTATCAATAAAATCGACAAAGAAGGCGCGGATGCCAATCGTACCAAGCAACAGTTAGCAGAGCAGAACATTATGGTCGAAGAGTGGGGCGGAGACACCGTAGTGGTAGAAGTCTCTGCCAAGACCGGCAAGGGCATTCCAGAATTGTTGGACATGGTGTTACTGACAGCCGATATCGACGAATTGCGGGCAGAAGTTGCCGAACCAGCTCGCGGTCTTATTATCGAAGCACATGTCGAGCAAGGACGTGGTCCGGTGGCTCACGCACTAGTCGAGTCGGGTACGCTTCACGCCGGTGACTTTGTGGTTGCTGGTGGTGCATATGCCAAATTACGTAACCTCGAGACTACAACGGGCACACCAACCAAGGCGGCCCTGCCATCGAGCCCTGTAGTTATGACTGGTTTTAAGACCTTGCCAGAATTTGGCCAGGAGTTTTACGTGGTTGCTAATGAAAAGGTTGCTCGTACGGATGCCCAGCAATTTATCACACAGACTCAATCATCAAGCTCTCGTCAGAACCTTTCTGGCAGCGAACTAATCCGTATGATTAATCGTAATAACGAAGTACAGCCTTGCAATATTATCGTGAAAGCAGACGTACAGGGTTCCTTAACATCAGTAGTCAACAGCCTAAAGGCGCTGGACACTGGTGAGGTAGCTACGCAGCTTGTTAGCACGGGCGTGGGCGCGATAACGGAGAATGATTTACACCTGGCCCAGACTAGTCAGGCTATCATATATGGCTTTAACGTTACCATGCCAAGTAATATTCGTCAGGCTGCAAGTCGCGACAAGGTAAGTGTTCGACTTTACAACGTCATATATGAGTTAATTGATGACGTAAAGATTGAAATGACAAAGCTGCTACAGCCTAAAGTTGTTGAGACTGATCTTGGCCGGCTAGTGGTTAAGGGCATATTTAAGACGACAAAGACTGAGATTATCTGTGGTGGTGAAGTTACAAAAGGTATGCTGCGAGCACCGGCTTTTGCGCGAATACTGCGTGACAAGGAACTGCTGGGTGATGTTGAGGTAATAATGCTCAAGCGTGGACCACAGGAAGCCAAAGAAGTAAATGAAGGCGAGATGTGCGGCATGACGCTTAAGACAGAGCAGCGCATTGAGTTACAAGAGGGCGATAGAATAGAGCTATTTAAGCGGGAAACTGTAACTAGAGAGTTGTAGTGGTACAATAAGCAGTATGGACGATTCACAAAAAAATCCACTACGCATCGATAACAATCTACTTGTTGAGCTTGGCTTATCGGCACTACCCGCAGAGGAAAAGAGCTCCTTTCTCAAGCATATCTACGAAACACTCGAAATGCGTGTTGGTATGCGCCTTGCCGACCAAATGACCAATGAGCAGCTGGACGAGTTCGAGACTTTTTATAATGCCAAAGATGACGCCGGGGCATTCAAATGGCTAGAGACTAACTTTCCAAATTATAAAGACATTGTTGCCGACGAATTCCAAAAGCTAAAGGTGGAAATCGGACAAACTGCGCCGCAGATTCTCGTCGCTAGCCAACAGCAACAGGCGGAATTAGCGGCAAGCCCGCAACACGCCCAGCCTAACCAAGTTTACTCACCCGCGCAGCCACAACAACCAGATCAAACACCACCTACTTCGTAGTATATTTTCGGGTGTCTATTTACGTAATTCGAGAAGCATAGCCCCTGATAAAGTCTGCAGCTATCATCTCTTTTTTTCCAGCAGGTTTGAGGCGATTTATTACGAGCCGGCCAGAACCACATGTAACGATCAGTTGGTTGGTAGCGCTATCTAGCTCCATATTTCCAGCAATCCCATTCTGGGAATCGAGCACTTTTGCATCGGTGACTATGGCGTCTATCTGACCGAATGTTGCTCGGCTTTTGGGCCACTCTATGAAGGCTCGAATTTCTCGCTCTAATTGCTCAGCTGGCTTTTCCCAATCTAGATGTCCATCTTGCTTTGTTAGTTTTCTTGAGTATGTTGGTTCATGTGTATCCCCGATGGTGTTCGATTGTGGTACCGGCTGAATTTGTCCAGCTGCATATAGCGGGAGTATTTCTAGTAGTAATGCGTTGCTAAGTTCGACTAGCTCAGAGGTTAGACTGACGGAATTAGTGCTAGCGGTGATAGCGACTGCCGCTTGTGCAAGAATTGGTCCTTCGTCCATTTTTTCGTTAATGAGCATGAGACTAACGCCGGTTTGCGTTTGTCCGGATAACACAGCAAACGTGATTGGATCTGCGCCTCGCCATTCTGGTAATAAACTAAAGTGACTATTCACAATACCGAGTGCGAATGCATCAATGACTTCACGGGCAATAATAATACCGTAGTCAATCACCACTCCAAATGAGCTCCTGAAGTGTGTGTGCTGAAAAAGTTCCGTGAGCTCCATTTTATTTGATGGGGTATAGTAGTTCAGGTCGTTCTCTTCACAAAACGAGATAACCGGTACGACGCCTTTGTGGTGCGCTGCTCGGGGTTTTGTGATTACGGCTTCGATAGTGAATGTATCATGTAAAAATGCTAGACTTTCGGCTGCAAGTGGCCCACTTCCAAAAAATACAATGGAGATATCTTTCGCTTTCATAGTCGTCTGCGCCATGATTTATGACCACAGACTCGCGTTATCTTTTATATCTTTTGAGTAATTTAATTGTTCAATCTCACCAGAGGTGGAGAGCCGAAAAAAGGCAGCTGGATTGTCCTTGATGTGGTCTATAAATACAATGCCATTGGTATGGTCTATCTCATGTTGCATGATGCGGGCCATAAAGCCCTCGGCTGTAATTCGAAACGACCTACCCTCAATATCTTGAGCTTTTACTTTTACCTTCTCGTAACGAGGGACTTTACCATACACGTTCTTGATACTTAGGCAGCCCTCGTAGTCCTCAACTTGCTTACCTTCAAATTTTGTAATCTCAGGATTGATAAGCACCGTAAACTCGTGGTTTGTTTTATCATTGTAATCATTGCGAACCACAACGACACGGTAGAGTTGATTAATCTGAACTGCTGCTAACGCTACACCGACTTCATGTTCTCGGCTAGCCTCCCAGTCAATCGTTGCCGCTTCCATGTCGTGGATGAGCTGCTTGATAGTATCGGTTATAACACCAACTCGCTTTGATTTAGTGCGTAATGAAGGATTTGGCAGGGCAATGATGTCGTCTTTGGTCATCGGCATATTATAGCGTATTGATTGGCTAGTAGCTAAAGGAGGTTAATAGGATCGATATCGTATGTCCAACCACTGGTCGGCAGGTGGTTGATTACTTTAATTAACGAACTGCGGTTACTCGACTTGATGACAATCTGCCACTGATAAAATCCTGCTGACCTTTCATGAAATGCGGGAGTTGGACCTTCAATAACTAGCTCATCACCAGATATCTTGCTTAGTTTTGACAGGAAGGCGCGACTGGCCTTTTCGGCTGAGGCAGATGTTTTGCGGCGACAAATTAGCTTTAACATATGGCAAAACGGCGGAAACAAAAATTCTTTCCGCTCGGCAATTTCACGCTCATAAAACGAATTCCAATCACCAGCTAGTGCGGTCTGGAGTGTTGTATTTTCTGGGTTGTATGTCTGCACTATGGCGATTGCACTATGGGTATGGCCACGCCCAATGCGACCAAGGACTTGCTGTAGCAGTTGGTAAGTTCTTTCCTGGGAGGTGTAATCCGGAATACTGAGACTGCTGTCCGCCAGTACAATGCCGAGTGTTGATAACTTGGGAAGATCCAGGCCTTTTGCAAGTAGTTGTGTTCCGATTAGGATGTCCACATTGCCGGTCTGTATATCTGTAAAATGCTCTTCGAATCTGTCGGCCTTCGTGTTGTCTGTGTCAAAACGCTGAATTCGTGCCTCCGGGAAAAGTCTGGCCACTTCTTCTGCGATAGCCTTCGTGCCCGCCGTTCGGAAGAGTAGGTCTGTGTAACCGCAATCTGGGCAGTTGGTACGAAGTGGTTCATGAATACCACACGTATGGCACCTTAGTTCGTGGGTGTCACCGTGATATGTCATGGGAATATCACAGTGTGAACATGTGGCTTGCCAGCCACAATTTTGGCATAGGCATAGTCTGGCGGTACCACGTCTGTTAAGGTATAGCATCGATTGTTCGTTGTTTTTTAACGCGTTTCGTATGGCCTTGATGAGCGCGTCCGACAAGTGTGCTGATTTTTGTGAAAACTGAGACCTGTCCTTCATGTCGACGATGACTTGCTGTACATCATGATCTTGCCCAGTTGCTAACGCACTTAATCTAATGATTGGACGATTTTTTTGGACGGCAAGGTAGTATTCGCTCACCGGAGGAGTGGCCGAGCCAACTACCAGCGTAGCGTTATGTAGTTGCGCTAATTTTGCAGCGACACGTGGGGTGTAGTAGTACGGCTGTTGCTCTTGTTTGTAGGCCGGTTCATGAGCCTCATCCATGATTATTAAGCCAATATTTGCGAGTGGTGCAAAAATAGCCGAACGTGGCCCAATGACAAGTTGGGGTTGGTTGCTTGATAGCAAGCGAGCCCATGCGTCAGCACGTTGCTTCGGTGTCAGCCGCGAGTTAAGTACTACCGCCGTAACGCCTAGTTCACGTTCTAAGTTCAAGACTAGCTGTGGGGTTAGGCTGATCTCGGGAGTGAGTACAATGACTGATCTTCCTTGCTGAAGCTGCTTTTGCGCTAGGGCTGCATACAAACGAGTTTTACCGCTGCCAGTTCTGCCATGAACTACATAAGTCCCGGCGGTGCTTATTTGTGTTAACGCCTTATGCTGCTCAGCATTCAGATCTATGGATTGCTTTGGTGCTATTGATGACTCTGGTTCATCGGTCGGTCCTATTTTGGCTGGCAAAAATAGCTGCGTTAGAGGACCAGAAGGGCCGGGATAATAGGCTTGCAACCAACGAAACAGCTCTAGTGATGGTTGAGGTAGGGAAGGAATATCTGGTGCCGATACGATCTGTCGACAATCAAATTGCGGCTTTGTAGCCTTTCGCGTCACAAAGCCTAAGACAGCTTCTTTTTGTAGCGGCACATAGACAATGGACCCAGGTTGTAGCTGTAGTTCTGAGCTATATGTGAGCGCAGAATTCTTTTGGTAGCGATGGCTTCGTACCCAAACCTCATAGAAATGCATAGCTACAGTATAGGCTCTTTTGTCGGGCTTGAAAAAGTCACGCGTCTTGCTATACTAAGTCTACGTTGTGTGTTCAACAATGGAGAGCTTATGTTAGATATATTTATTACATCTCGAGTGCGCCGCAAAATCATTGTGATTTATGCAAAGTATCCTGACTTCAAGACGCATGTTCGGGGACTTGCTAAATTAATCAAGGAAGATGCTGGTAACATTCAGCGTGAGTTGCGCCGTCTAGAGAAGGCAGGCTTTCTTATTTCAGAAAAGCAGAGCAATACAAAGGTGTATTACACGAACAAGCAATTTCCAATATTTAAAGAACTCCAGAGTATTGTATTAAAGTCGCAGCGAACGACCCAGAAGAAGAACATTACCTAGCAAACAGTTGCAAACTTCTCTCAACTTCGCTACAATAACCCACGATGATTCAAGTAACACGTAAAGATTCCAAGGAATCGGCAGAAAACCTACTACGTCGCTTTAACCGCAAGGTTCAGCAGTCTGGTAGTTTGGCTACGCTTAAGGCGGGTCAATATTTCACCAAAGACATAAGCAAGCGTGAGCGCCGCAACAAGGCAATCATTCGCCAAAGTCGTCGCGCCGCAAAGATTAAGCGTATCAAACTCGGCCAACGCTAATGTCGCTCGAAGCTCGCATTAGCCAGGACCTAAAGGCAGCGATGCTGGCAGGCCAAAAGCAGGATGTCTTGATATTGCGAGGTCTTAAGAGTAGTTTGCTGTATGCCAAGGTGGCCGGAAGCGATAACCGAGAAGAAGAACTACCAGATTCTGCGGTGATTGCTCTATTAGCGCGTGAATCTAAAAAGCGTCAAGAAAGTGCTGATCTGTATATCCAGGGTGGTAGTCAAGACAAGGCCGACGCAGAACTAAAAGAAAAGGCACTTATAGATGCGTATCTACCGGCCCAATTGTCAGCAACAGAGCTTGAGCGACTTGTCGATAGTGTAATTGCTGAGCTACAAGCAAGTTCGTCGGCAGACATGGGTAAAGTTATCGGTGCAGTTAAAGACAAAGCCGGTCCCACGGGTGACGGTGCGGTTATCGCCAAGTTAGTAAAGGAGAAGTTAATCTAGTGGTCTTGTTTTTTGGTCCTCCCGGTTCGGGAAAGAGTGTGCAAGGAGAGCTCTTAGTAAAACGCAACGGATGGAATTGGCTCTCAACTGGTCAGTTGTTTCGTGAGTCATCCGATCCTGAAGTCCTAGAGCGTCTTGCGAAAGGCGAGCTGATAGACGATGCGCTGACGAATAAAGTCTTAAACGAGGCCTTGCGTAACGCAGATGACAAGACTCGAGTCGTCTTAGATGGTTACCCGCGTAATCGTTCTCAGGCTGAGTGGCTTGATATTCATCTGCCAGAGCATGGCCGGGAGATAGTGGCAGTTATAGTTTTTAACGTGCCAAAAGAAGAGCTCATTCGTCGCTTGGCTGGGCGTGGTAGGGCCGAAGACTCACTAGAAGTTATAGAAAAGCGACTCAGTATCTATTTTGAAAATACAAAGCCAGTACTTGATTTTTACGAACAGCGCAAAGTACCGGTAATTACCGTAGACGGACATGGCGAAGTATCTGTAGTACATGATCGAATTCAGCAAGCAGTCGAGGCATGTTCACTCGTATAAAAACATCCAGTGAGATTGCAGCAATGCGCGAGAGTGGCGCAATGCTTGCGACTGTTTTGGGCATACTAAAACCGCGGGTGGTGGTTGGGGTTTCGACACAAGAACTTGCCGATATCGCTCGTGCAGAACTTGCCAAGCTGGGCGGTTCCCCGGCGTTTTTAGGATACCAAGGATTTCCAGATGTCATCTGCATATCTGTAAATGACGAGGTAGTACACGGCATTCCACGAACAGACAAAATACTGCAAAGTGGGGATCTTGTTGGGCTTGATTTTGGTGTTAACTACAAAAAGATGATCACCGACTCAGCAATCACAGTCGTTGCTGGTTCATGGAGAAACCAACAAGAAAAAAAACTGGTTACTATGACCGAAGAAGCTATGCATGCAGGGATACAGTCAGTACACGATAAAGTCCGAACGGGCGATGTTGGTGCAGCAGTAGAGGCTGTGCTTTCCCGTCATAAGTTCGGGATTGTACGAGATTTGGTTGGTCACGGAGTGGGTCATGAATTGCACGAAGATCCTAATATACCGAACTATGGTCGTGCCAACACTGGTCCATGGCTCGAGGCAGGTATGACAATAGCGATAGAGCCAATGGCTACACTTGGCGGTGAATCCGTATATTTGGCCGCTGATAATTGGACCATTCTAACTCGTGATGGTTCTCGCTCGGCCCATTTTGAGCACACCATACTTATTACAGATGACGGTGCAGAGATTATTACGCAGCTGTAGGCCAAACTTTAGCTAGCGAACTTGCCTAAGCTAGAGCAATAGCGGTATACTACTGCCAACATGAATGGTTCACAAACAAACCATTTCGTCGGCCTCGACGTTGGAACGAGCACAATTCGTTGTGTTGTCGGCATGCTCGATGTTAACGACGGAGGAAAGCTGTCGGTAATTGGTCACGGCATGGCGCCAGCACTAGGTATGCGTCGTGGTAGCGTGGTGCAAGTTGAAGAAGTTGCCGAGGCAATTTCTCAGGCAGTCCATGAAGCTGAGCGAATTTCCGGTGTACGCATCGATAAGGCAACAGTAAACATCAATGGTTCGCACATCAGTGGCGTTGATTCCAAGGGCGTTATCGCGGTAAATGCAGGTGATCGCGAAATATCCAATGAAGATCGTCAGCGTGTAGATGAAGCTGCTACTGCAGTGAAATTCCCTGCAAATCGAGAAATCATGCAATTTTTCGCCAAAAGCTATAGCCTCGATGGCCAGCGTAATATTAAAGAGCCGGTTGGCATGCAGGGCGTTAGGCTTGAAGTTGAAGCTCATATCGTGACAGCAGCAACCCCGAACTTACGTAACCTTGACGCAGCACTCAGCCGAGCTGCAATCGTGCCACAGAACCACACTGTAGCCAGTCTGGCAGCGGCTGAAGCCACACTTACCCGTGAGCAAAAGGAAGCTGGCACATTAGTTCTTGATATGGGTGCGGGTACGATTAATTTGATTGTCGTTGAAGATGGTGAGGTGCAGCATATAGCGGTATTACCGATTGGCGGCTCTCACATAACAAATGACTTAGCTATCGGCCTCAAGACTGATCTTGATATAGCTGAGGCAGTAAAGCTCCAACACGCTTCATTGCTTGATAATAAGAAGACCACGGCTACTGTTTCATTGCATGGAAGACAGCACAGCTTCCCAATGGAGGAAGTTAATATGATATGCGAAGCGCGCATGGAAGAGATATTTGAATATGTCGACAAAGAGCTGCAGCGAATCCGCAAATCACGCAAGTTACCTGGCGGCGTCGTGCTTACTGGTGGTACGGCAAAGTTGCCTGGTATTGCCGAGTACGCCAAGGAGCATCTACAGCTTGCTGCCAGGGTCGGCAAAATCCGTGGCATTACGGGTCTAGTTGATACTGTCGAGGACGAGGCCTTTACCGCAGCTGTGGGGCTGATGATGCTCGATATGTTACTGCCGTCAAGCGATATGCTTGTTTCGTCAACCGAACACTCTAGTGTTGCCATCGTACGATCGTTGATCAAAAAAATTGGTTTCTAAAAAACTCGCGAACAACAGAAAAAAAATGCCGCAGGCCACCTGTATAAATTTGTTGCCGTAGCCGACTGCCTAGCGTATACTTGACTGCATAATACTTGATTGGACAAGAGGGAATTATGCCGCAAGTTGTAGAACCAGCTATAGAAACATTTGCACGAATTAAGGTAGTCGGTGTTGGTGGTGCCGGGGGTGCAGCCATCAATCGAATGGTTGAGGCTGGGATCGAATCGGTGGAATTCATTGCAGTTAACACTGACGCTCAGGCACTACACTTTTCAAAGGCAAAGACCAAAATACATATTGGCAAAGATGCTACTCGAGGGCTTGGTGCTGGTGCTGATCCAACTGTTGGACAGCGTGCCGCCGAAGAATCACGCGAAGAAATCAAGGCTGCACTTGAGGGTGCTGACATGGTTTTCGTTACGATCGGTGCCGGTGGTGGCACTGGCAGTGGTGCCGGCCATGTAGTCGCTGAGATAGCACGAGAGCTCGAAATACTTGTTGTTGGATTTGCTACAAAGCCATTTGCGTTTGAGGGTGAAAAGCGTCGTCGTAACGCCGAGACTGCTATAGAAAATCTTCGCAAGGCAGTCGACACACTTATTATCATTCCCAACGATCGACTACTACAAACTATTGATAGGCAAACGCCTCTGATGGAAGCCTTCAAGGTAGCTGATGATGTTTTGAGGCAAGGTGTGCAGGGCATATCAGATCTTATCACCGTTCACGGTCTGATCAACCTCGATTTCGCCGATGTTAAAACTGTCATGAGCAACGCTGGTTCTGCACTTATGGGTATTGGCCGCGCAAGTGGCGATGACCGTGCAGTATTAGCCGCCCAACAGGCTATCGAATCACCATTACTCGAGGTGTCAATTGACGGTGCTCGAGGTATACTCTTCAACGTTATTGGTGGTAATGATCTATCAATGCATGAAATTAATGCCGCAGCTGAAACAATTACTAATGCTGCAGACGCTGATGCCAACATTATATTTGGTGCCACAATAAGCCCTGAAATTGAAGGCGAAGTTATTATAACTGTTGTAGCAACTGGTTTTGATGCCTCATATTTCCATGGTCGCCAATCAAATGATGAACCAGCCGCGCAGCAGGCTTCAGGCGAACAAACCCGAAAGACTATGACTGGTGGTAGTGACGACAATGCTGCTATCAATGATATTGACATGACATTGGCTGATGATGAAGCGAAACACGCTTCAGTTGACCTGAACGACAATGACCCCGTTCCAAATATATGGACACTTGATGACGACAGCGATACCAGCAAGCACAAAGACGATGAAAAGCACGGCATAGTCACGAGTGATGCTGAAGAAGAGCTAGAGCGACCATCGTTTCTGCGTCGACTTAAAAAACGTCGCGGTTCTTCAGATGAAGATGACAAAACGACCCCTAAAGACTAACTTTTTCTGTACTAAATAATACAACCGAAAATAATTGCCATAACGCCATGTATAGCGTTACTATAAGTTAACAAAGCGCTATATACAGTAATAAAAATAGCTGCTCGTACGTTTATTTTGAACAAAGGAGGTGTGCAATTATATGAAATGCAGCCAATGTCAGCAATGCGACACGAAAGTAATTGAGTCGCGTGATGTTGCCGATGGTCAAGCAATCCGCCGCCGCCGAATGTGCACCAGTTGTGCGTATCGCTTTACGACATATGAACGCTTAGAACGGCCTCAGCTCATCGTTATTAAACATGATGGAACTAGAGAGCTATTCAATCGATCAAAGTTACTAGCGGGCCTGTATAGGGCCTGTGAGAAAACTCCAGTCAGTGGTATGCAACTTGAATCACTAGTGTCTGATGTGGAGCAAGAGCTCTACACCTGTGGCTCCAACGAGATTCCTTCAGTGCAGATTGGCGAGCTGATAATGGAGAACTTGGCAAATATTAACGAAGTTGCCTACGTGCGCTTCGCGAGCGTTTACCGACGCTTCAAGGATATAACTGGCTTCGAGCAAGAGCTCACGCAGATCAAAAATAAAAAAGTAACCAAAGAGGTGGTCAAATAGTATCACTATTTGACGGCTCTCTCCGGGCTTTAGGGACTAAAAGTGCATAAAGATCGTAGAGAGCTCAGGGCAGCAAATAATGCGAGAGACATTTACTGCTAGCGAACTCTAACAAACAATCAAACATCAATTTAATTAAATACTACTAAAGTGAGGGTATTATGGGACAAACAGCAAGCCTTGGGGTGAGGCGATTCTTTACACAGTCAGGCTCAAAGGGCTATGACTCATTAAAGTGGGTAAAGCGGGATTCGATTATTTCAAATCCGATGAGCGACAAGCCCGTATTCGAACAAAAAGATGTGAATTTTCCAGAAGGCTGGTCGCTGAATGCGATTAATATCGTCGCGCAGAAATACTTCACCGGTACACCGGGTACCGATGATCGTGAGTCATCGCTAAAGCACCTTATTGACCGAGTAGTTGATACGGTTACTCGCCAGGGTGTACAAGAAGGGTACTTTGAGGCAGATTCTGAGGCAGAAGATTTCAGGGAAGAACTGAAGTACATACTTGCTACCCAACGAGCAGCATTTAACTCGCCAGTTTGGTTTAACATTGGTGCACCAGGCCGTGCACAGCAAGCAAGTGCTTGTTTTATCCTTGGTATCGAAGACACCATGGAATCTATCCTGAACTGGTACGTCGACGAGGGCATGATCTTTAAGGGCGGCTCCGGTTCGGGTGTCAACCTAAGTCCTATTCGCTCATCTGTTGAACCACTCGGTAAGAGTGCTGGAACGGCTAGTGGTCCACTTAGTTTTATGCGTGGAGCTGACGCTTCCGCTGGAGCTATCAAGAGTGGTGGCAAGACACGCCGCGCCGCTAAAATGGTCATCTTGAATGTCGACCACCCTGATGTAGAGGAATTTATCTGGGCAAAAGAGCGTGAGGAAGACAAGGCTCGCGTACTGCAGGCCGCTGGTTACGATATGAGCCTTGATGGTAAGGATATCATCTCTGTGCAGTACCAAAATGCTAACAACTCCGTACGTGTGAGTGACGACTTTATGCAGGCAGTTACCGATGATGCCGACTGGGGCCTTCGCGCAGTAAAGGATGGTAAGGTTGTTCGCACCGTCCGTGCTCGTGACCTTTACCGACAATTCGCAGAAGCAGCCTGGAAGTGTGCCGATCCTGGTATGCAGTTTGATACCACTATTAACAAGTGGCACACCGCACCAAACGCCGGACGTATCAATGCCAGTAACCCTTGTAGCGAGTACATGCACCTCGATAACTCAGCTTGTAACCTAGCAAGTATTAACTTGCTCCGCTACCTTCGCGCTGATGGCAGCTTTGACATCGAAGCATTTAAGCACACTGTTGAGCTGATCTTTACTGCTCAAGAGATCCTGGTTGGTTATTCAGCCTACCCAACTGCCAAGATTGGCAAGAACGCCCGCGCTTATCGTGAACTTGGTCTAGGCTATGCCAACCTTGGTGCACTGTTAATGGCTCAGGGATTGCCATACGACAGCGATGAGGGCCGTGCCCAAGCAGCAGCTATTACTGCGCTAATGACTGGTCACGCATACGCAACAAGCGCTAAGCTTGCACGTATTGTTGGTCCATTTGCCGGCTATCACAAAGACCGCGAAGGCATGCTAAACGTACTAAAGATGCACCGTGAAGAGGTTTCTAACATCGATGCTGGTATGGTTTCAGAAGACTTACTCAGTGCAGCCGCAAGTGCCTGGGACGAAGCAGTCGAGCTAGGCAACTTGTATGGCGTGCGCAACAGTCAGGCAAGTGTGCTGGCTCCAACTGGCACTATCGGCCTCATGATGGACTGCGATACTACTGGTATTGAGCCTGACCTAGGCTTGGTAAAAGTAAAGAAGCTTGTTGGTGGCGGTACGATGAGTATTGTTAACCAGACAGTACCACGCGCACTTGACGCACTTGGCTATACCAAGAAGCAGATTGACGCAATCATTGCCTACATTGACGAAGAAAAGACAATAATTGGAGCCCCTCACCTCAAGCAAGAGCATCTAAATGTCTTTGCGTGTTCTATGGGTGACAACTCTATTCACTATCTTGGTCACGTGAAGATGATGGCAGCTGTGCAGCCATTCATCTCAGGTGCTATCAGTAAGACTGTAAACATGCCAGAAGAGGCAACAGTCGAAGATGTAGAACAGCTCCACATGGATGCCTGGAAGATGGGTCTTAAAGCTATCGCTATCTACCGTGACAACTGTAAAGTTGCCCAACCACTCTCAATGGCGAAGAAGGACGTTAAGCCAGGAGCAGAGCCAGCTACTGCAGCTCCCGTTGCAGCGGCCGAGGCCATAACCGAAAAGTTCATAGTAAAGGGTGCTGTCCGACGTGAGCTACCAAAGACCCGCAACTCAAAGACCTTCTCTTTTAAGGTTGCTGACAGTCACGGCTATATCACGGTTGGTGAGTATGACGATGGAACTCCAGGTGAAGTGTTTATGCGTATCGCAAAGCAAGGCTCGACATTGGCTGGCTTCATGGACGCATTTGCTATCTCACTTAGTCACGGTCTGCAGTTTGGTGTACCGCTCAAGGACTACGTGAAGTCGTTCACAAGTATGTCATTTGCGCCATCAGGTATTACTGATGACCCAGAAATTCGCACCGCCTCAAGCCTGGTAGACTACGTGTTTAGGCGCCTGGCTATCAGTTACTTGAGCTTTGACGATCGTCTAGAGTTAGGCTTGGCTTCATTTGATGACATGCCTAGCGAGGCTCAGATAAGCCTACTCGACGAAACCCCAGCGGTTACGGCAGTAGCAGCACCAGAGCCAACAGCGGTGCAGTCCCAGCCTGTAGCTGCAGAGGCACCAAAGCCTACTGCAAGTACGGCCAGTGATACTGCGCCACTCTGTTACAACTGTGGCAATCAGACCCAGCGCGCCGGAAGCTGCTACGTCTGTACGTCTTGCGGCTCAACGACTGGCTGTAGCTAGTCTGCGACCAGCACATCACGGCAAACAGAGGTGATCCTAGGATCACCTCTGTTTTTATAGCTGGCTCCTCGTATGCTACACTTGAGCTAATGAAAGTGCTTATTCTTTACCGTCCTAACTCCGAACATGGTCGCGCTGTCGAAGAGTTTATTCGTGACTTCAAGGCTATGCACAATGCCGGCAGGATAGAAGTGCTTGATATAGATAGCCGAGACGGTGGTGCGATGGCTAGTCTGTACGATGTCATGCAGTATCCAAGCATATTAGCGCTCCGTGATGACGGCTCAGTACTGAAGTCTTGGGAAGGTGGCATGCTACCAGTCATGAATGAGATCGCCTACTACACCTTCTCAGGTTAGTATTTTTGAGGTATAGTAGCGATAGAGCGCATGTGCACTAGATGTGAACATAAAGCGGTTATCAGCCGCAAGCTGTGGGAAGAACGGAGTATCCAAGTAGAACCCACCGGTATGACCCGACAGATCATGCAACTAAGAGCGCCAAGAGTCGTTACTTTTGGAAGTCAGATGGTACCGTCCTCGAATTTGAGGATTCTGACAGACAAACGTAACGGCTTTTTGTTTTGAAAAGGAGAAATCATATGAAGTACACATCAGGACAACGTCGACGAGCTGCAGAGTATGAGAGGGACTGGTCTCAGCGCTGGAAGGCCGATCAGACATTTGAGAAATCAATTTCGCAACGTCCCGCAGACAACCCGTGGGTCTTTTATGATGGGCCTCCATTTTTGACGGGCACACCACACCACGGGCACTTACTGGTGTCTACGGTCAAAGATGCCGTGGGTCGTTTCCATACTATGAAGGGTCAGCGCGTTGAGCGGCGATGGGGGTGGGATTGCCACGGTTTACCGGCAGAAGTCTATGTTGAGAAGCAGTTAGGCATCAAAAGTAAGAAAGAGATCGGCACGAAGATTAGCGTCAGCGAGTACGTTAAGCAGTGTCGTGCTGCCATGGTTAAGACAGGGACCGAGTGGGAAGACACCATTGAGCGTCTCGGACGCTGGGTTGAATTTAACGGTGCATATAAGACCATGGATAACGAATACATGGAGTCAGTTTGGTGGGCATTCAAGACGCTGTATGAAAAAGGCAAGATATACGAGGGAGAAAAGATTCTCATCTATTGCACTAAAGATGCAACGCCTATCTCGAAATCAGAAGTTGCCATGGAGAATAGTTACCAGAAGGATACCGACCCAAGTGTGTTCACTTACTTCAAGCTAGAGAATGTCGATGAGTATCTGTTGGCCTGGACTACCACGCCATGGACGTTACCTGCTAACGTAGCCATAGCTGTGAACCAAGATGTAGAATACTCGCTTGTCGAGTATGGAGATAAGCGGTTCTATGTTGCCAGTGAAGCAGTGAGCCGTGTCATGCAAAATGCTAAGCATGAACCACTTGAATATACAATTTTACAACAAGTTTCAGGTAAAAATTTAGTCGGCAAAAGGTACGAGCCGTTATTTGAAAACAGAGGTCCAAACGCCCACAAGGTATTGCACGCTGACTTTGTTACAACATCTGATGGTACAGGCATCGTCCATGAGGCTCCAGCATACGGCGAAGACGATTATGAATTGTGCAAGAAGGAAAATATACCGGTAATATCGATAGTTGACGGGGATGGGCTGTATACCGAGGGCCGCTGGCAAGGTAGTAACATCTGGGACGTAAACAAACAGATTGCTAAAACACTAGTAGAAGAAGGCAAGGCACTTAAGGTTGAATACATTACGCACGATTACCCGCACTGTCACCGATGTGGAACGAAACTTATGTACCGTGCTCACCCTAGTTGGTTTATGGACATTCAGGAGCAAAAGCAGGAAATGTTAGCCGCAAATGCTGAAACAAGATGGGTTCCGGACAATTTAAGAACAGGTCGTTTTAACAACATAATTGACCAGGCACCAGATTGGAATTTGTCCAGAGACCGCTATTGGGCTACCCCAATTCCGGTTTGGCGTGGAACTCGTAATGATGGAACGCAAGTCGTTAAAGTTTTTGGCAGCTACCAGGAATTCGAAGAGTTTACTGGTAAGAAACTAGCAGACTATCACCTGCCGCAGGTGATGGACATTACATTCGAACTTGATGGCACCCAGATGCACCACATCGGTAAGGTACTAGACTGCTGGTTTGAAAGCGGTAGTATGCCGTTTGCTCAGTTCCACTATCCCTTTGAAAACAAGGAAAAGTTTGAGCAAATGTACCCAGCCGACTTTATCATTGAGGCTATTGATCAAACGCGCGGCTGGTTTTACAGTCTGATGGCGGTGAATGTTGGACTTTTTGGCAAGGCGCCATGGAAAAACCTGATCTGTACGGGCTTCATTATGGCAGCCGACGGTAAGAAGATGAGCAAAAAGCTCAAAAACTACACTGATCCTATAGAGCTCATGGACAAATATTCTGCCGATAGCTTCCGATTTTTGATGTTGCAAAGTCCCCTTACGAACGGTGAGAACTTTGCACTGGCAGATAAGGACGTGGGTGATGTTGCGCGAAAGCTCGGTATGATCTGGAATATGTATGACTTCTTTACGATGTACGCAGAAGTTGATGGCTGGGAATATGACGGGATTCTTACGGATCCGCTGAAATCTCTCGAAAATCCACTTGATATCTGGATTGTTTCTAGGCTTCACCAGCTGATAGCTGAAGTGGATGAGCGTACAGAAGCCTACGATCTACAGGCCGCTCTGAGGCCAATCTTGCCGTTTGTGGACGATGCTTCAAATTGGTACGTCCGACGTTCTAGGCGGCGCTTCTGGAAGGCGGAGGATGATACAGATAAGGCAAAGGCCTATCGGACGCTACACTACGTCTTGACGCGTCTGTCGTTGTTGCTGGCTCCTTTTGCGCCACATATGGCCGAAGAGCTGTATCGCAACATGACTGGCAGTAGCGAGTCCGTGCATCTTGCGGACTGGATACCAGCAGGCACGGTGAATGGAAAGGTCATGAACGAGATGGAGCAAGTGCGTGATTACGTGAACCAGGGTCTGAGTATCCGTGCAAAGTCTGGACTCAAGGTACGACAACCGCTTCAATCTGTGAGTGTGCCGCACCTAGGAACGGTGTTTGAGTTTACTCCAATATTACGAGACGAACTGAATGTCAAAGAAGTGCACCAGGCAAAAGAAGTAGCTATGGATCTAGTTTTGACCGACGAATTAAGGCAAGAAGGTTTGATGCGAGAGTTGGTTCGACAGGTACAGATCGCTCGTAAAGATGCTGGACTCCAGATAGACGACAGGATTGCACTGCAAATTAGCAGTGAGGCACCAGAGGTTGGCGCAGCAGTTAAGGCGCATAAGCAGACGATACAGGATGAAACACTTGCCTCATCTCTTGATCAAACAGTCCCGGAGGATTACCGGACGTCAGTAAAAATCGATGGGTACGCTGTGGACATATTGCTTGCCAGGGCAGTCTAGCGGGACGGTCTTTACAGGGAAGGTTATCTCTGGTAGAATCAATCGGTAACTAATTTTCAAAAGAAGAGCTATAGATGAAAAAAGCCGTAATTCAAACAGGTGGTAAGCAGTACCTCGTAAGCGAAGGTGAGCTGCTTGATGTTGAGCTGTTGGTAGCGGAAAAGAATGTGACTTTTGAGCCACTTCTTGTTATCGATGGTGACAAGACCGAAGTCGGAGCTCCATTTTTGAGCAAAGCCAAGGTCACAGCAGAAGTCGTAGAGCAGGACTTCCAGGCTGACAAAGTCACCTCTATTCGCTACAAGGCAAAGAAGCGCGTACACACTGTGCGCGGTCACCGCCAGCACCACACCAAGCTGAAGATCACTTCGATTGCCTAGAGTTTTCTAGTCAAAGCCAAAAAAGCCCCCGCTCAAAGTGAAGGGGCTTTTTTGTTATAAAAAGGCCGGAAGCTTGACCTGTACAAGGTCTGTCTGTGGATAAACTTTACCACTGTTGGCGAGGTGTTGCGTCTTTATCAACACCTAGCGGTGCTGTGTGCCGGTGATTTTACACCTTAGTACCAGGGGTAACAGCATAAGCAATACTGCTGTTGCATTTATGACTACGAAATACATGACTAAAACATTAGTATAGCCAGATTTGGCTGATCAAAATATTTATACTAAAACTCCTTGTTTGCCCTGTTATACCGAGGATAATGATAGGTACGGATATGTTGAGGTCCCAAGGGATTTTTTGCGTATCCGTGAAAAAAACTAATCACAAAAACAATGGTTCAAATAAAACCATTCAACACAAACCAACAAACTAAATGTTCAAACCAAAACCGATAAAACCGGTCTTATATGAATTTGTCTTTTGGCTGTTAAAAGCTCAAAAAGGCCTATTCAATGCAACCCTTCGCAGAATTCATCTGTTAAGGGCTAGCTATGTATTTATCTCCAGAAGAATTCGTCTTCTGGCTGGTGTATTCGTTTTGGCTTTAACAGTTTGGCTACCACTACAGCAGGCCACTCCCGCCCAAGCAGCCACCCCAACCCTGAACTTCCAAGCACGACTAGAAAACTCCA
>CAZYFP010000006.1:0-37249 GCA_964647125.1 uncultured Candidatus Saccharibacteria bacterium | reverse complement strand
AGTAGCCGGTGTTGCAGTCGCCGGTGTTGTAGTCGCCGGTGTTGTAGTAGCCGGTGTTGCAGTCGCCGGTGTTGCGGTTGCCGGTGTTGTAGTCGCCGGTGTTGTAGTCGCCGGTGTTGTAGTCGCCGGTGTTGTAGTAGCCGGTGTTGCGGTTGCCTCCAATAATCACCTCTCTAACTAATCGAATACGCCTTGCTACCAGCTTTCGATCTGATCCAGCTTGCCACGGAGTTTCTAATACCCCTTCTGCTTCTACCTCCCAAATACGAGTGCCCTCATCTGAGTAGTATGACCACGGCCCGGATGGTTGTTCGCAGAAATGGAACCCGTTCTCACACATCTCCAATTCACCTTCACACTCGTGCCACTCACCTAAAACATACTGATAGCCTCGGCACTGCATGTTTTCATCTGTCGCTTTGTATCCACTAATTTTGTCGCTCATTTTTCTCCTAAAAGTAATTTATCGTCCGCTTCCCAATTTCTTAGCGAACGCCTGCTGGTTCTGCATAAACGTCTGATTAATCCGCTGCTGTGCGATTCGCGCCGCCGCTGCATCTTTAGCTGCTTGCTCATCAATATTCTTCTGCAACATCAATGATTCTTCCCAAGCCGCTTTAGCGCGCTTCCATTTCCATCCAGCAAATTTCTTTTGCGCGTATGGGATCGCGTGCGCCAACGCAACGCCCGTTCCGATAAACGCCAATGGCGGGGCTACTGTCCAAAATACGTCACTGATTGTTTGTATTACGAAGTGCATTCCTTTTCACCTCCTGCTGTTCTGCTAATTCGCGGCAACGTAAAATAAAATACGTCCAGCGGTCTTTCGGCAAATACTTCACTGCTTCGTCTAAGGGAACTTGTTTTGTTTTCATTTCCGGCTCCTGATAGTTATATCCCCGTAGCTGATTGAATCAAGCTGCATACGCTTTCTCTCACGGTTCAGTTGCAAAATAATTTGACGTAAACATTCCGTCATGTGCGTAGAATGAAATGCGTTTGTAAGTTCGCCCAATGCAGGTTTCGCTTCCTTTAAATCGCCGCCGTACTGTGTGTTTGAACCCATTTTTAAAATCTCCTTTTTCCTTACGTAACTACATATTTTGTATGACGTAAGTAATTATAGTATTACCTTAATTACTTGTCAAGAGATTTCAATCAAAATATAATCTTTTTTCTATCTGATTATAATTCGTGGTATAAGTATTCGGATTAGAAGTGGTGGTATGATGTTAAACAGAAACCCTGGTAGACCCAAGGGGGACAACGAGCCAAGAGATATAACCTACTCTGTAAAGCTAACAGAGAGTGCTCTCAATCGTCTCCGTGAAAGGCGTGGAAAAACCGATGTACCTGTATCCACTCAAATTTTCCGTGCTATCGAAAAAGATTTAGACAATGAAAAAGAAGATAAGCAGCCGCCATATATACCGTTGTTAGGCGTCATTCCCGCGGGTGGTTTAGATGAAATAAAGCGGGAAATTCCTGGTACATATATTCGCCCACCGTTCGATAATTTAAAGCCTGGCGATTATGCTTTAAAAGTTTGCGGGCATTCGATGGAAGCGGAATTAGGAATGTCAATTGGCGACGGCGCGTTTATTATCTTGCGCCCTGACACTATTTTCCCGGGTGCGTATGTGCATGTGGAATTTTCCAACGGTCAATTCGAGCATACAGTCACGTTTAAAAAGTACGTTCGTTTAGCGGATGGCAATGTAGAATTTCGGCCATTGAATCCCGAATTTAAAACTATCCATGCGAAAGAGGGCGAGTTTATTATCCGTGGTGGTATGGTGGAAAAGTGGGAAATTGAGAAGCCAGAGGAAAAGAAGAAAGCGAAATAAAAGTACTTTTGGGAGTTTGAAATGAATTGTCCAACTTGTGGCTATTTGATGGAGCAAACCGATTTGGAATGTCCACGCTGCAAATTAATGGCGGTTAAAGCGGCTGTGGCACCAGTCGCCCAAAAACCTATCCAGCCAGCACAGGGCACAACCCCACAAAATCCGGTTTATGTTAAAGACCCTTATGTCAGCGCATTAGCGAAAGCAAAACTTGAATCTGCAGAATTGTCTTTACGCATATTATGGTGGGTAGTGTCTTTTGTCTTAAGTACCTTTATTGCTGCTATCGCTGCCTCCATTGTTGCCGTAATAATTGGCGAAGACGGCTCAATAGGGGCATTTATTGGTATTGTTGTCGGGATCATTGTATTAGTGGTTTCTACCAAAAAGTTATTTGATTTTGGATGGAAAAAATTCTTTTAGGTCAATTTTTGCCACAGGGACTAACCATGATTGATACCCTCATCGGCATCTGTTTATTTGCAATAGTCATTACCGCTGCTATCGCCTCCAGTGAATGCGACTTGCCGAAAACGCCGCGCTATTGGTTGCGGATTTTGTTTGAGAAAAAGGGGGAAGATAATTACAGATGAGGGTGCCTGCCGCCTTTCTTCGAGCGGCTAAAAACTTTACATGGAACGCACCTTTGCTACCGGCGCGAAGGTATAGCCTTCCAAGTGAGGTGTTTTAGATGGCAAAGAAATGCAATTGCGGTTGCAAACACAAGCCCGCGCCGAAGGTCGTCATAGTCAAAGGCTATAGACGGTCAAAGCCGAAGCCTTGTAAGTAACAACCCAGGCAGGCACTCTCATCTGTGATTATTATTTTACAACGAAATGCCAATACAAAAAATACCCATCTCTGAAATAGAGCCTTCGCCCTACCAACCGCGACACGACTTTCCCGCTGCGGAACTGGCGGAATTGGGCGCGTCGATCAAAGCCAACGGATTATTGCAAGCTATCCTGGTGCGTCCTATCAAAGGCAAAGCGCCCTACAAATATCAGCTTGTGGATGGGCAACGTCGCTTTGAGGCGCACAAGGCAATCCACTGGCAAGACATCGAAGCGAACGTAAGGCCAATGTCCGATCTGGACGCAGTTCTATTCGCCGGAATTGCCAACATCCAACGTGAAGAATTGACCGGCTACGATGAATATCAATGGCTTTTAAACGTGGCGAAACTATACGAATCAGAACACAAAAAGAAGCCAACCAAAGTGCAGTTATCCAAACTCACATCAAAAGGCTATAACTGGATTGATAACCGCCTATCAGTAGCGGATTATCGCCCTGACGTGCTGGACGTGGTAAAACGCAAAAAGCACGTCATCAGCGCCGCTGCATTGATAAATAAAATTCCCGATCCAGAGCAGCGAAAAGTACTTTTGGACATGGTAGAAAAAGACGCCTCGTTTGTGCAAGTAAAATCACGCATAGACGAAATGGCACGGGATAAGGCAATCAAAGCATCTGCCCGCCGCGCACCCGACACTCACACACAGCAACGCATCGCAACGGCCAACGCCAGTGGTTCCGCGCCCGTGAGCCGTGGCAAACAGGTGAAAGGCGCATCAGCAAGCCAAAGCGTCACCGAAGCCGTGAACGGGCTTAAAACGGCAAGTGTGCAGATCGACAACGCGGCAACGTGGTTCCGCACGATTGACGCGAAAAGTTATGAGGCTAAAGTTGTGCCGGAAATTAAAAAATTGATTGCTAAATTGGAAGTGTTTGTAAGGTGAATTGTGTCATTTATACAAGAGTTTCGAGCGCCGGTCAGGAAGATGGAACGTCGCTGGCATCACAATACGCTATCTGTCTACGCAAGGCGCAGGAACTGGATATGAACGTAATCGCGCATTTCGAGGAAGTGGAAAGCGGCGCGGCGTATCTTGGGCGTGGTAAGCTGCAAAGCGCCTTAGAATTGATCGAGGAAGGCAAAGCGGGCGCGATTATATTCTATGCGCTGGATAGGTTCTCGCGTGATACAGAGCATCAGGAAGTGATTAAAAAGCGCATCCACAAAGCAGGGGGAAAACTGATCTTCTGCACCCAGAACTTTGAAGATACTGAGGAAGGCGATTTGATGATGGGCGTTAGCGGTCAGTTCAACGCCTATTTTCGCAAACTGGTAAGGCGCGGCTGCATTAACGGCCATCGTGGATTATTAAAAGAAGGCATCACGCCGGTGCGAACTTTACGCAATTATGGCTATGAGATAATAAAATCACGCGATCCCAAGGGACGCAAAGCCGGTACTTTTGAAATCATCGAATCAGAAGCGGCTGTTGTGCGAAAGATGTTTGCAATGTATGCGGAAGGCAAAACGTTAGGCGATCTGCTGGAATATCTCGAAGCCGAAAAAACGCCCACGGTGCGAGGCGGCATTTGGCGTTCCGGCACACTCAGTAAAATGCTCCGCAATACGATCTACAAAGGGAAGTTCAGTTATGGAAAGCATAAGCGCATGTATGACGAAAAGCGCATTGAAAACGGATTGAACGGGTATTATTTAGCGCGGCAAAACGAGGGGATTATTTATATTGATGTCCCTGCTATCGTCAACGAAACACTATTTGACGCGGTGCAAAAACGCATCACTACTAACACTGGAACCGGCGGCGGTCGCAATAAAAAATATATGCTCACCGGATTGTTAAAATGCGCTGGCTGTGGTCTTAAATTGACGGCATTTAAGGCAATCAATAGACGTAAAGCCTCTTATCGGTGCCACCACTACGGAACCGCAAAAGGCAAATTAAAAAAATGCACTTATGATGTAACATTCTTCCAAGCGCATTTATTGGAATCACAAGTGATCGAAACGATAATTGATGTAACGAGCAATAAAGTGGATATTAAAGTCGCTTATGATCTGTATCTCGATGAAAAAAAGCAGAGCAATAAAACCAGTGAAGCGGATAAGTTACGTAAAGAATTGGCGAAACTCAAAAAGCGAGAGAGAGTACTTATCGAATCGCAAATAAAAGCCAAACTCGCCGGAACTAACACGGCAACCTATGACGAAATGATTGCCGCCACATCATCACGCCGCGGTGTTATAGAGAATCAATTATCGTCATTAGAAGTTGCCCTGCCAACTCACGAAGCAATGGTAGCGCCATTATCCCAATTCACAACAGAATCCATCGAAGCTATCAAAGTAGCACTCAACAGTCCAGGCATTTCAAACCACGATAAAAACATGATCGTGAGCGGCATTGTTCACCATGTAATACCGATCAATAAAACTAAATGCAAAGTGTATTTTTATAGCGAGAAAGGCTTTTATGTTGTGGCAACATGGGATAACGGTGTTATCAGCACCGCTATTGAGACTGTGTAACTCCCTACTGTAACACGTTACGGTTAGCAGTTTGTCATCAATAATCAGCAAACAAATTTATTTGTCGCGCATTTTTCGAGGATTTTGCGACACAACGAATGATATATGTCACAAAAGCGACATTCAAAGCGACATTATCGCGGCGTATTTTATGATCATACACGTGCTGGATAAGGGTTTGTGGATGTTTTGAAAGTGACATTGAGCGCGACATCAATCATCCGCTAAATCCGTTTCTGTTTCAAAGTCCGGTTTATCCGGCGCTTGCGTGAGTGCCGACGCGGCAACACTCTTTTCCTCTTTCGTGGCGTTTGGGTCGCGCATAATCTTCGCGGCTGCTGATGCTATTTCTTCGCTGGTTTGTTCATTTTTCATAAGTTACCTCTGAAAGTACTTTTACATCATCATCCAAAACCCGCCGCCTGCGCCGGTGCGTGTGGCTGGTGCGAAAGCGGGAAACTGTGCCAATAGAGGAAAAGGACAACTGCCTGATCCTAAAACCGGAGTGTCGCATTCCACCAGTGACAAGTCATCTGAACCGTCCGCTGTTGATTGTGGAACGCAGAATGATATTGGCCCCACATTGCCCGTGAGGTCGTCGCTTGTGGTGGCATTGGATGGCAACGTCCAATTTGCATTATAAAAGAACGAACCGCGATTAGCTTCTGTGACAGGAGAAGAATAAAGGCTTGGACGCGAACCGTCCAAATGCGAATACGGATATATTGTTGCGGAATAGCAGTTGGTGTAAATCCCCGTGCTTTCGTCTAATGTGCTGGACGTCTGCACCAATTCTATCTGCGGGGCAACATTTGTAACGCCGAACCATGCTTCATAAGCATCAATAGTGCTGGAATTATCAGCGTCTATGCAAATATCAATTGTGCTTGTGACGGTATTAGATTCGCTATCTGTAAATACTGCGGAAACCGTATAGGTGCCCGATCCGGGGAATGTGTGAGATACAGATCCAGTGTAATGTTGAACTCCTGGACTGAGTGTTGTTGTGTCGCCATCATCAAAATCTATGACTATTGACGTCACCGTATTACCGGTGGCCGTGTCTGCTTTTAAACTGAAGGTTACAGGATCGGTAGCTACAGAATCCCAACTTGCGCCAGTAAAACTGCCTGTGAGGTCGCCAGTGACGTTAAAATCAACTCTATAACGATCAAATAAACCATCAGAATTACCGTCGCTTGATGATATGTATAAGGTATGAGTTCCACTTGTTGCACCTAACGGAACATCCACCACAGCAGTAATCGTGTTAGAAGAACTTTCAGAACCCGTCACTGGATTATTAGTAAATAATTCTGCCGTAGGTGAATAACTCGCGGTAAAACCAGATGTAGAACTGGAGGCATCATCGAATGCGTATGTGCCCGCATCTGGAACAATCGCGCACCCGTAACAATCCCAAAGTACAGAAACAACCCCACTTTGACCAGGCTTAATTGATACCATTCCATTCACCACCTTTTGCGATTTTAATAGTTTGGCAATTTTGGCGGCGAGTTCCTTTGGCGTCAGCTTGTGTGAATTGATGACATCCTGTTTGTCGATTGCGTCCATCTCCAATAGCACTGATGGCGTTTGCGTTTTGGTTTGTATTTTCGTTTTGGAATCCGGCGTGATAGCTGGCCGCGCCTGATATGACCAGATTCCGATTGTTATTCCAACTACTGCTAACGCGGCCAGCATGATCTGCTTGCGTTGCATGTTGTAATTGTATATACATTTCGGTAAACTTGTCAAGTATGAAAGTGAAAAAGATTGTAAAAGATTTTCGGCTCCATCCTGAAGTGTGCCGTTTATTGGCGGCCATCACGGAAAAGCAATCGCCCACAACGCAAACAAAAGAAGTGGAAGAGGCTATCCGTGAAAAGGCCGAACGTCTCAAAATTAAATAATTCATTGTATCCCCTGTGCTTTTTGCAGATCGTTAATCTCCGCTAATTTATCCATCGTGGCCGTGCCGGCGCATTTCAGACAGACCGGTTGTGTGAGTTTAGTTCGTTCCTCGAATAGGCAAGAACACGCTTGCAAGCGGCATTTGGTGCAGGTCATTAGAATATCCCGCCGCATTTGGTGGATTGATAATTCTCCAACGCTTCACGGTCTGCGTCCGCCCATGCAGCGCTGGCGAACCATGCGGATTGGAGTAAATTATCACCGTATTGACCGCCAATACCGTTAAAAAGATTGAGCGCGTTATCAGTCAAATTAAATGTCAATGATTTTGTTTGTAACAAAGTCCCGTCAATGTAGTACTTGAGATTTGTTCCGTTGTAAACAACTGAGCAGATATGGAATCCGGTTGTGAAATTCACACTGGCCGCATTTAAAGCCGTGTTATTGCCCGCGCTGTTACAGTTCAAAAACAGATGATTCGTATTGCCCTGCTGCTGTAAAAAACATTCAGTGCTATCACCCGTGTTTTCACCAATTCCAACGATGCCGCCGTATAATGTCGTTCCCAGTAATTTAAACGTAAACGACATACTGAACGGCGCTGCGCCTGTAATACCTAAATTCGTCGTGCCCGTGAGGAATTGACTCCACGCCGAATCGCATTTGATAGCTGGCAAGCCGCCCACCTGATTTGTTTGAAATGTTGGCTGCGACCCCATAACATCATCTGCATTTTCCGCGTGCCACGCATTTTTCAAATCCGTCCATGACGCAACAGCATCATCATTGGCGGTACACAATGTAGTGCGCGATGAATCGGTATAAACCTGCTTTTCCGCTTCAAACCCTGATAGAAGATTCGGCGTGGTGAGCGGGTCGAATGATGCCGATAAATTCTCGTAAATCGGATGTAATAAATCACGCCTATTGCGCGAAGCGGAGCATAAAATGTTTGACCTGAGAAGTGGTGAAATAGCCATAATTTAACTCTGTGCAATTCGATTTACAAAACCATTCATGATGATAACGTTCGCCGTTCCTGCAAATGCTTTAACCACCACTGAGCCGGTCAATGGAATACCAGGAACGACCAATACATAGCCGCTTTGCGCCGGTATCATCAATGCAATATCATCGTCCGGCGAGGTTGTGCCGCCAAGCTGAACCGTGAGCAAAACATCTGAGCTATCGGTATTACACGCCCATAAATACAGCTCGTCGTAACTTGTCGCGTGTGCCGTGTGAATCGTTGTTCCGGCACTTGCCGTGGCCGCAACTTTGACGTTGCGCCCATTCGTGCCGCCGGATAAAAGTACTTTTGTAAGGTCATTTAAAGCCATTGAAAACTCCTATTAACTAAATACTTGTGTGAACATCGTTGTCTGAGCATTGAGCGTAACAGAACTGCCGCCGCCCGTAACCGCCACCGTAACCGAACCATCGCTATTATCTGTCACCGTCGCGCCACTAAATTCGATGGTGTCCACGCTGCTTGTGGTGGTAGTGCCATCGCTGACGCTGATCGTTGTGCCGGTTCCATCCGCGCCATCCGCGCCTTTCTCTCCCGCGATTGTGAACGACCAATCGGCCAACGTGCCGGAGCCACCAACAACATCCACCGTGAGCGTGAGCGTGGTAGATGAATAGCTGGCTACATCGCCTTCCATCCAGTTCGCAGAATTAGCATCGCTGATCGCACGAACGCGCGAACCTGCGATATACGCTAAACCTGCCTGCGTGGTAAATGCTTTGCTACCTGTGCCAATTGTCAACGATGTTGTGGAAGTGCCGCCATAGCCCGCGCCGTCCGTTCCGTTCGTGCCGTTCGTGCCGTTAGTTCCATCAGCCCCATCCGCGCCGTCTTGCCCTGCTGGTGAGGCTATTAAATCCCATTCGCTTGTCGCGCCATTGTAGCGATACAGCAAATAAAGTGCCTCGCTGATTGTTGTGGTTTCCGGCAAGTTGTTATTATTAGCGCCGTTAAAAATCGAGTTCCATGTCAGCAAGCGCGCCGTGCCATCATCCGTAATGCGATACCCCAACATTTGCCCGTTGGTTGGCGTTCCTGTTGGCGCTGCGAATGTCGCATCTTCCGCAAGCGCCGTGATCTCCAGCCAATTGTAGGTATCAACATCCACACTCGGCGTTGCGCTGCTGGTGATACTGCTAATGGATAAAGCTGTGCCGCCGGTTGCGTCATCATTGACCCAATCCGTGCCGTCGAATGTGAGCACTTGCCCCGTCGTTGCGCTGGTGATAACGACATCGGTTAAATCATCTATTGCGGAAGCGCCACCTGTCGCATCGTCATTTACCCACGCAGTGCCGTTATAGGTCAAAACCTGATCTGTAGTCGGCGTGGTTATCGTGACATCCGATAAATCATCAATCGCTGTTGCGCCGCCGCTAATACCGTCGATCTGATCTTGAATATTGGATGTGACGCCATTCAAGTATTGAAACTCGGTATTGGAAATAGAAGCGTCTGCGATGTTGGCCGCGCTGATGCCTGTTGGTAAATCTGCGGGCACTAAGGAACGGAATGTTGGCGCTGCTGCGCTGCCACTGGACGGGCCGGAAAAAATGCGGTTGGCGGTTTGGATTCCAAATTCATCTTGCTTTGCATCCAATGCAGCTTGCGTCAAATCAGAAATCGGCTTATCAGCGTCGGCGGTATTATCAACATTATCCAATCCCACATCAGAACTATCTAACTCCACATCGCCTGTGCGTGTGTTGACGCTTGATACCGTGCCATCAGCACCAGGAGCCACGCGATACGTGCCATCGCCGTAAAGTACTTTTTGATCATCACCCGCCGCTGGAGCTGGAACAGCACCCGCCGTGCCACCCGCGATACTGGACGCGCCGCCCATCACCGGCAACCGTGCCACGGCCATTGTGCCCGTTGTGATCTGCGAAGTATCGACCGCTATTTCATCAGCGCCGCTGATGGCATGACTGCTGGCATGAGCGGACGGCGTGAATGAGGTTGGCTTGTCAGTAATGCCATCCCACGGAGCCGCCGCCGCTGCGTCTACAATGCCGTCGCTGTCGGTGTCATAAACCGCTTTGGTCATATCGCCTGGCGCGTTTGACATGAAAGCAACCGCACGTTTATCCACCACGGTTGTGATAGCGCCGTCGGCTGTGGTGGCAACGAATAGCGGCGTTTTGCCAGAAGTGAATCCGGTTGTATTGGTTGTCACACCCGCCGCTGCCACTTCCACATAATTGGTAGTGTCATCGGTCAATGTGACCGTGCCCGCAGCAATAGCGGTAATGGTATTATCATTGCGAAAATTGCCCGCCGCATAGCCAAATACCAGCCCCGCTGTGGTATCGGTATCCTGCGCGAATTGACCCGCAAGCGAGCCGCCCGCGATGCCTTCCACGTATGTAAAATTAGCGTTTACATCATCTGCGTCAGCAAACACGCCGTTTGAAAAAGTGATTAAACTCATGTTAATAATGCCTCCTCATCGCCCCATTTATCAAATCCCCAGATAAAAGCGTGAGTTGTCGTAACTATTCCGCTCTCATCTGTCACTATGCCCGTTCCACTGGATGGCGTTACACTGCCCGCCATCTGCGGGTTAAAAGTACTCTTATCGTTGCGCGCCGCCTTCACTGATTCTTTGATGATGATGCGCGCCGGGTTAGTTGTAAAATTTTTCATTGAATATCTCCTGCCGCTTCCAATTCCTTAATCACGGAGATACGCCTATCGTTAGATAATCCCGGTAAATGTAGAATCCAATCGCCGCGCTCCCAATTGCCAGGCCAATACTCAGGCCGGCCGTATAATCGGTGCATATAAGAATTAAATCCCTTTTGCGGGATGATTTTCACGCTGTCGCAATAGGGTTTTTGATGGGCGAATCGAATGATCGCCTCTTGCTCTTGCCATCGATGATTTTGATATAAGTGGAATCCGATATGATTAATGGCGTATAGAAACATCTCGCTTTCGGCGCAACGGGCAAACAGCATCACGTCGGAATTGATACCAAATACATCAGCCGATAAAAGTACTTTTGGCTTGCCCTGCGCTTTCCAAAAATCTTCTATTGCAATATCGCTATTGGTCGGTATGGTATCCGCGCCTACCCATAAAACGAAATCGTATTCACGCAACGTCTCGGCAATCATGGATAGCTTTTGCCACGCCACACCGCGTCCGCCCTTCGGAACGTCACTAATAAAATCATAGCCGTGCTTTTCACAATAGCGCTGCCAATGCGGATAAGTGACATCTGAGAGCGGCTTGTATTCTGGTGAGGCTATCGAGATAACCGCGATTTTCATAATAGCGCCTCCACAATTTCTTCATCAGTCGCCCGCCCGTGATAGCCGTTCACCGTTGTATATGTCCATAGCGATGAAGCCGGGAATACTTTTGTAATGCCCACTGCGTTAATCCCCAACATGCCCGCGAAATGCGTCATACCGGAATCAAGGCCGATGTATCCACGGCTTTGCAGCATCACGTCAGATATTCGTTTGGGTGAGTGCGCTATCATCAGTGAAGCGTTTGCCACGCCGTCAAACATGTTCGTCAATTCTTCCAACTGCTCAATGCTGCCGATGACAATTACTTTCAATCCCTGCGCCCCTAATAGCCGCGCAATGTTCTTCGGGCGCACATGCCCCAGGTTGCGAAAAATATCATGTGAGAGCGGCGACATCACCACGTAATTCCCGCCAAACGTTTCTGTGACATCCTTATTCACATTCGGTAAAACAGGTAATACATCTTCCGCTAATCCATAATGGTTTTTCACGTTGTCGCAATACCATTGCTTTCTGCAATCCGCATCGCGCAACTGCAAATCATAGCGCGCGTTCATATCGGCAAGACCATCGGGCATTTCTTTTGCGGGATGTAATGTCACGTTGGGAAATGAGCAACGCTCCAGCCAGTCGAGATGCCAGTCGTAAAAATGTACGTCATACCCCGCCGCCGCAATGCCACAGGCGGAATACATTCCCGTAATGGAATCGCCGATGCCACGCGCCGAATTTGCTATATCAATCCTCATACCTGTATCACCTGTAAACTCATTCTGTCGCTTTTCAGCGAACCGCCATCAGCGCGCCAAACCGCGTAATTCTTGCCGTCACATGTAATCCTGTCCCACTGATATAAACCGAGCGTAAACTGGCTCTCAAAGCTCAGGAATCGGCAACTGACGCCGTTGCGCATCACTAAAGAGCGCAGCACTAATTGCGCGTCCGCTTCGGTTCTAATGCCTTCATCGCGCACAGTGCCGTAAGGCTTTGCATAGCCCAAATAGTTATTGGAGCTATCCGTGTTGACAATGCCGCGAATCGAATTCCAAATCACGTATTCCTGACAGATGCGCTTGCCCCGTATTTCCGCGCCTTCCACGCGAAACACGTTGTAAAAATCTCTGGCGTCGCGCACCCAATCCAACTCACTGAGAATCACAATGCGATCTGTTGGGCTGACAAAATGCGTTGTAAACGCCGCGTCAACGCCGCCAACCTGCGCTATGGATGTTGGCCGCGTCCGCATTTGCCAAATTCCCGCGTTATCGTAATACAACTGCCACTCATGCCCGTATTTATCAAACAAATCACGCAGATAATCGCCTCGTGATTGTTCTTCGCCTGGCATGACGCAAGGCAACTCGCCATAGGCCGCCTGCGGCAATACGCGCCCCGCCGTGTCGCTGATATTGATCTGGTCAACTGTATACCCGCCGTCGATTAATAGATGCTTGACGTAATCGCCTAAATACAATCCATCACCTGCAAGTTCCTGCGTGATAATATCGTTGTCAAGAATCGCCCATGCATCCGAGAGCGTGAGGCTCATTGTTGTCCACGGATGAAAACCGTTTACCAGTGAGGTATGTTCTGCCAGCTTCGCATCGTGCGCTTCGCATTCCGTTATCAATCCGTTTGTGATAATCGCTGATAGAGAATCGTGTGCCGTCCCCATGCTCAGATTAGCCAACTGGTTTTCCAACATGAAACTTTGCGGATTGCCGTTATATTCAAATAGCTTCGTTTGTATGCCCGCGGCGTTGCGTAAGTCAATACTGAAATCACGCCGCCGCATATCACCATCACAACGAAACTGAATGTCCATTATCGGGCTGTTGTTATCAGCGTCCAGCAAATCGTTCGTGTCGATCTGAAACTGCGTATCGCCCAGATACGCGCCGCCCTGCAAGGCCGCCTGCGCCCAGTAGACAAAAGGCGTGTATGAGCTATCTGTCGTTGTCAAATTCACATTGAACTGAAAATACGCCGTGTTGATAATCTCATGCGACACGCTGGCGCTTGTGCCCGTTGGCGCGTTCTTGCGCACGTTGTAGGAGATGTTGCTACCGAGAAATGAATCGCTCCAATCGCTTGCCGCGTAGGGCGTCGATAACGGGCCAACTATCAGGCTCGCATCTGCAAAGCCCATCGTGCCAACCTGAAAGAACATGGCATTGGAGCGTGTGTAAACCACGAGTGGCGTTTCCGTGTAAATATCGCCCGTTTCGCCGTCCAGTAGTTGCACGAATGTTTGCCCTTTCGCGTCATCAAACCCGCGCGCGCCGATGGCTACATGAATCCCCGCGTCCGGTTCCGGCAACACGGATAATTCGTAGTAATTGCCGATGATAGAATTGTTCTGGTCGGGCGTTTCTAATTCCTGATAGATGTCATAAATGGCGTCCGTGTTGGTATCGGGATTGTATGTCTTTGGCCCAAGTAAACTGCCGTCGTTAGAATCTAATGCGGTCTTTTCTTTCGTTAAATTCCAGTTGGAATTGATGCGGGTTAAAAGTACTTTTTCTCCGTAAAAGATAATGCGCCATTTGCCAACCTGGAAAGCGCTGTGTAATGAGGGAGCCGCGCTTTTATCAGGATTGACGTAGGGGAACATCCGAACGGTAAACCCTTCGTTGGCCTTGAATTTCCATGTACTTGTGATCGTTGCTTCCGTGTTAGTTGGTGTCACGCTATCATAAATCAAACCGAGGCCGCTATTGCCAGTCACGCCGAACGCGCCGGATACCTGATAAGTGTTAATCAGCTTGCCGCTCCAACTGCTCAGTGTGTTGCGCGTGCCACTTCCATAGCTCACCGATGGCCGCAACGTAATAACGCCGCTATCCTCGTTCGTGCCCTTGATTAACTGTATGCCGTTCAATGCGCCACGTTGCGCAGACGCGGTTTTAAACGCCGCATCGCCGGTCAAATTAACGACGTATGCAGGTGGTGTTTTAACGCCCAAATATTTAATTGTTTCGAGCCGTGAGAATTGTCGGTACATTTAATTCCAGTTAAGCCCCATGTCGTTACTGAACTTGTTGCCGATGGTTAGCTTGCCCGTCACGATGTTTTGCGTGAGAATCGGTAAGCCCGTCACGCTGGTAAGATTCTCCACAACCGTTTGTTGTATTTCCCAATGTGTGCCATCGTCTAATGAGCGCTTGAAATACAATCCGTAGCGCGCGCCCGCGTCGGTATCGTCATCACCGGCGAAGTAGGTTATTTTCCACGCATAGCTGATAAGCGTTCCGTCGATTAGCCACGCTATTTGTGCGCCGTGGTATGTGTCATCCCATAAATCCGAAAACATCAGCGTTGCCCCCGTGTTGCTCACTTCGTATAAATCAAACCCGCCATCTGCGAACTTTGAAACCAATAGCCGCACCGTGCCATCATTCATCAAAACCGCACACGCACCGGCGGCTCCCGCGTTGTCAATAAACGCGCTGGCTTTTGGTGGCACTTTGGATTTAATGCGCACTTTTCGGTAACTCACATCCGAGACTATCGCCCTATCCCCTAAATCCGCCGTGATTGTTGGCTGCACCTGCATCACATCAGATGAACCTAATTGTGTATTTGTGACCGCTTCAAGAACGTAATCTGCATACGATAAAACTAATTCGGGAGCGGATAAATCACCGGCAAATGCTCTCAATGTGGCCGCATGGCGGTTCAATGTGAGATAATCAGGAATATAAATCCCGCTATTTTTCGGGATGGTAATACCCGCGTATTCCTCGTCATCTTCTGTTACTCCCAAAAGGTTGATTGTGTCCGGCGGGCTGGCAAAGCCAAACGACTTTTCAAACGTCACCCAACCATCCGGCAATGTGAGGCCGGTTGCCAAT
The DNA here is from genome assembly GCA_964647125.1 of uncultured Candidatus Saccharibacteria bacterium. Taxonomy (GTDB): domain Bacteria; phylum Patescibacteriota; class Saccharimonadia; order Saccharimonadales; family UBA4665; genus UBA6224. Next base: position 21,995 of record CAZYFP010000006.1, on the reverse strand, counting down.
GCGTCGGATACAAACCCCATCGGCAATGGAACGGCGAACGGAAGCGCTGGCACGGCAAGCCAAACTGTTTCAATCGTTCCTGTATAGCCGTCAAATCCAGTCGTAGAGACAAGCCGTACTTGCATCGCGCCCAATACATCACCTTCCGCAACGTCTAATATGAGAGAAGCGGAATACGGAGCAAGTTCAGGTATTTCAAAACTCGATGGTACTACCTGATAAATGTTCCCCCTGAAAGTCAACTGAGCATACAAATAATCCTTATCGTGCCATAAAATCTGAATATGTAATTGCATCGCTGGGACTGAAAGAGCGATATTAACCTCTATCACTGAACCACTTGGAGTGTCATCATTAGTGCGCGTATTGACGCCATGTTTAACATCGCCGCTCGCTGTCGGAGGAGTTACAGCCACGGCTGCGGTCGTATACAAATATGTTTGACCTAATCTCACGTTATAGGGATAATCGCCACCAAAAGCCATCACAACCCCCTCACAGCGTTACCGAAATCGTTAGGGATATAAATAGTTTCCGGCACGATCTCAATCGCAAACCCGCCTTGCGCCGTGCGCGTTGTTTTGGTTTTGGGATGTAATGTAATTGTCTGCAATTGCGGTTGTACCTGTCCATTGCCTGCGTATTCGCTTACGCTGCCATCGCTGTTGATGTGAGAATAAGATTTTCCGCTATTTTCACCTCGTCCCATCATCATTGTGGCGTTCATCGTCGCACCCATCAGTGAAGCGTGCGATTGAATAGCATCGCGCTGCGCCGTCAACTTACTAATGTCCTGCATTGTTCTTGAACGTTGCAAAACATTTGTCTCGGAACGCAATTTGATTTCATCTAATGCGATTTTATTATTGAGCGATTGAACCTGGCGCTCTTCTTTCAACTGCTCCATGCGCTGCGCATGTTGATTTTTTAGCGCGGCCTCGCGTTCTTTTTCATTGTCGTGCTGTTCAGTTCTTGCCAGTTTTTCGGCTTCCTTATCCTGATTGTCTGCCTTTGGTATCTTTGCCGCTTTCACATTAGGATTTATGTCGTATGATTGATTTGGTATTTGCGGCATTTCAGGAACGCCAATCCCTGTTGGCATTGATTGAGAACCGTTGGGCGCGGGCATTGCTGGCATCGCGGGCATCGGCGGAGATGGCATCGGCGCGCTGATAACCTGCTGCATTTGCTGTTGCTGTTCAAGCTGATCTACCTGCTTCTGATGTTCATCTAAGTGGGAAGCATCCTTGCTGGCGGCGGCGATTTTAGCTGCATTTTGTTCTAATTTTAAATTCGCTGCATCACGTATTTTCCCTGCTTCTTCGGCACTCATTCCCTTTTGCCGATTTTGGTTGTATTGATTCTCTATCGCTGCTTTTTGTATTTGATACTGAGCTTCGACTTGATTGTTTTGCCCAATATGGAAAAAGTCTTTTAAGGCATCCCATTTTAATTTGAGCTTGTCCATCGCACTCAAATTATCGTAAATGGCATTTCCACTTTTGTAAAATTTATCAATCACAGCATCAAGAGCAACGCCCAGCCCAGTACCAGCGGCAATAGCCAGCCCAATTATGCCACCACGCGCTGCAAAACTCGCAACGGTCAAGCCTTCTGTTGCTGCTGTTGCTGTTCCTGCTGCCGCAGCGTTGGCTTCCATACCAACTGCTGCGCCTTCTGCTGCTGCGCCCGCCGCGCCTTGTGCAATGGCATTCTCACCGGCGGCAACCGTATTCGCTTCTGTTGCGGCTGTCTCTAAACTTGTGGCTAAGGCTTGCGCTTCGCGGGTTTCTTTGAGATGATCCATCAATCCCATATAGCCCATCCACGCCCGCGCGGTGTCAGCAACTACACTAATAGTACTGCCGAAAACTTTCGCAATGCCGCCACCTGCCTCAATCAGCGCACCGATTGCAAAGTTTGCACCCGGAATTACATTTGTGAATCCTATTAGATGTGTTTTAGCTTTATCCCACGCGCCGCTAACAACTTCTGCACCTTTGCCAATGCTTTCTGACGCCTGATCGACCGCATTAGCGGTAAGGTTAGCGGCTATTTCCGCTTCGCCCATGCCTTCACGAACGCCTAATGCGTAAGAATGGAAAGATTTTACAACGGCATCATAAATAGCTTTTTGTTTTTCGCCTTGATCTGAAATTGAATCTATTTGGTCAAGTGTTTTCTGATCTATCACAACGCCAATGCGCCGAAGCTGGCCGGTTTGGCCAGATGCAAACGCTTTACCCATTGACATTGCCACTTCGTCTAAACTCTGGTGATATAAGCGACTTTGCCCGATAAGACCAGGCATGATGTTCTTAACCTGATTTGCATTTAAACCGAAGCCATACAAACCCGCTGCTGCCTGCTTAATAGGGTCGTCATCAACCATCGCGGCATCAACCGATAACTTTTGAGCCCATTCTGTAAGCTCCTGAATACGTCCGCCATCGCCACGGCGCTTCATCATAGCTTCCATCGACAATTGCGCTGCTTCGCCGCTGTCCGCTGCCTCAATGAACTTATCGCCCATCTCCAGCAACCGATCACCGGTCTCACCGACACGCCGCCCAAATTCACCAATGGCGCCAACATCAAAAAGCGCGTTCATGCCGTGCGCTGATTTTTGGATATTCTCTAATTTCTCATTGACGTTTGCGAGTTTTTGCGCGAGGTTCGTGGATTTTCCGGCGCTTGATTCGGCTTCGCTGCCAACCTGCTTCATGCCGTTACTTTTGCCGATTTTATCGACATTATCGCCCGCTTTCTTCGCGGCGCTACCGACTTTATTAATGTCGCTTTCTACTTTGTCAGCGCCTTGCCCCAACATCCGTAAAATAATATCAATAGCCATTTAATCCACCTCCGGTTCAGGGAAAATCACTTCGTATAAATAGAACGACGCGGCGATGTCATGTATCACATCAGCATCACCACGAATGTATTCGCGCAACACGCGCAACTTACTGGCAAAACGCAACGCCGCGGTGTGTGAGAATCGTTCAAAACTGCTACATATCCCATACACGCGCGGCGCTGTAAGTCCTTCATAAAACATCTGAACGAACGGGATTATGTTTTTTTTAGCGTGTTTAAAATGCACGGATTGACTTGATCGCACGCGATGAATAAATCAAGAAACATCTCCACCAGTTCAGGGCGATTGTAAAATGCTTTCAAATCTTCCGTAACAAAGAACGGTTGCCCGTTCTCTTCGCATACGCATGCCTTGATGATAATCTGCTGCACCATTGCGGCGGGCGATGAATCAGGCGCGTATAGTTGCAACGCACCGGACGCATCACGATTGATGCTTAATGAAATTTCCGCTATGTCGATACTACCAAGCCGCTTGATATAGAATTGGATCTCATTGCCAGTGCGTGAATCCGTCCATAAGAACGGCTCCAACGCTGGCAATGAGTTATCCAGCAGCGCTTCGAGATTCTTCTTCGCGTTGGAGTGCGCCACTGCGATGGTGTCATCAGCAGCGGCGCGTATATCTCCAATAGTCGCGCGTTCCAGTTCCTCTTGCGATACCGTTTTCCCTACATTAACTTTCATCAATTCCTTTTACGATGTTGGAATGAATCCGCTGTGGATTTCAAAGCTGTATTTGGTGTGATCGGCTCCAAAATCGTATTTGGGATTCTTCACTTTCCATGCACCGTTCACGTTGCTGGTTATGAGGTCAGCGGGAAGTAATGAATCAGTGCCGACTTTAATATCGATAGCGGTCACAACATCGCCATCAGCGGGCAATGTGCCGGCGTCGTTAGAACCGAGCCAGCCGCTTATAGTGACTTTACGCTGTGCTGTCTGGCCTTCCGTAAACTGCTGATAGGTGGAAGATGCCGCTGTTTGATTGAGGTCGTTAGCGGGTAAATCGATACTGATGGTTTCCCAATCAGAATACGAGCCGCCGGTCAATGTCACCGTAACATCTTTCCCAATAATACGAGGTAATGTAACTGCCATAATTAAACTCCTTCCGTTTTATCGGCAACGGCCGCCTTCGCTTTAAAAGTACTTTTATCGTCGCTCACTTCCGCGACTTTCTCTTCGCATAAAATTCGCGCGTGCCCAGCATCCACAAGCGCTTTCGCATCGGTTTTAGTCACCACATGATAGCCGCCGCGATATACCACGCCGCCTGCTGGTGTTGCTTTCGTGACATAGACCGTTGTGTCTCTAATCGCCATGATTAAACCCTCTTGTAATTGAAAGTTATTGTGTGCGCTGTTTTGCGTATTGGTCGCTTCTGAGAATCTTCACCCTCGGTCATGTTGCCGGTTTGAATATCAATCCCCAATAGTCCCAAATCGCGCCACGTCGCGTAATTATTTTTAATGTCCTCTTGCAAATCGCTGTTGATCTGCTCATCGCTGGAAACCGGATTAGCAGCGCCAACCTGCGCGCCGTTCGCGTCCGTAGCCATCACTGTCGCCGTGACTGTGACCATGCGAAAATCATCTTTCGCCGCACTCATGGAAGAAGGCTGTCCGGTGCCTTCCAGCAATATCATCGGCTTTCCCACTTGCTCCGGGATGTCCGATTCATCGTAAGCGATAACAACATCCACGCCGCCGTAGGTATCGTATTTACTCAGGGCACCAAACACAGTAGATAGCCGCGTTTTAATCGCCCTCATGGCCGCTATATCGTCGGTGAATGTTGGCATTTTAAAACCCTGTTGTATCCAGTCCAAGCGCATTTGCAATTTCCAACTCAATACCACGCAGCAAACGAGGTTCAACTGATTCCGTCGCGTTTTTTGCGTATGGATTAGCGCGTGACTTGCCATCCTTTGAAACCGGCAACGTCGCCAATTTCTCAGAATAGCCGCCTGGGTAATTAGTGATGGGTTCGCCTGCCTTGCCTTCCATTGTTAGTTCCCTAACTCCGGGCTTTGAATTGATATGTTGCCCGGCTTGCAATGCGCCAGTGCGCGTCCATTTACGAGTTACTTTGTGCCCTTTTTCGTCGGTAAAGGTGTATTGAGAACGACCTTTATACGTTTTACGAATCTCCAACCGCCGCGCCGCCATGAGCTCCGCGCCGCCTTTATCAAGTCCCTTCTCGATAGCCGCCGGTATATCACCCGCCACTTTGCGTAGAACTTCCTGCAAGCCACTCATATCAACCGTAATGCTTTGTGACATTAGTAACACTCCGTTGAGAAGTTCTCTCCCACGTTAACAGTCAGCATCTGCACACCGGCATTCGGCACATCGCCCGTGCTGGTGCCTTGCGATACTATCCATGTGAAATCGGCAATGAGGTTGTCCAACACATCCTTACCGCGTTCCATCAGTGCATTCGAGCGGTCGAGATAGCGTTCGTTCAACTGGCCGGCACGCAAGAATAATTCACTGGTGGAAAAGTACTTCACGGCAAGTGCGGCATCCACGTTGTGCTGTGAAATAACCGCCGTGATTTGCGTTGATGTGTAACCCGGATAAGCCACGCTCAGAAAGTCGCTGATAAACGGCCACGGCTGCGGCGTTGCTGCCTGTCGTAACTTCGTTTCCACGTAGCTGGATTGCTGCGTGATAATGTCCGTTATTTCAGCCAGTAATGCCGTGCTGTCAGCCAGCGTTAAATCCACCTGTTCAGGGCGAAGGTTGCCGCTTGCTGTTAGCACTTCTGCTGCTGTTGGTGCGCCAGTGATAGCCATTATTTTTTAGGTGCTGGTTTGGGTTTTACAGGTTCTTTCGGTTCCGGTTTCTGGCAACCGTTCGCAATCGCTTCAATCGCATCCGCGAAGTACTCCAACTGCTCCGCCTCTGCGATATCCGGCTTTCGTGAATACAGCGGGAAATCAGGAATATCAATCCCTTGTCCGCGCAAACCATCAAAAGTACTTTTAATGCGTTCTGTTGCCTGTCCTTTCCGCGCTGCAATAGCTGATTTTGTAGCCATGATTTAATCCTTTTGCGCCGCCAGCATCTATAGCCAGCGGCGCTATTGGTTTCATTTACGGCATCGGCGAACCGTAGTTGGTCGGAACGGCATAAGTGCCATTACCCACACGGCGCACCAGAGCGCCCACACGGTTGCGCGCGCCAAAGCCAGCGCGGCGCAAATACTGCGAATCGTAGAATGGATAATTCGCTGCATCAGTGCCGTCAGTGACACGCACAAATCCCTGCAATGATGTTTCTGGGTCTTGACGGAAACCGAGCGGACGTTCGCCGCCAGTCATAATCATTGTGTAATAACTTGCGGGATGGTTCTTCCATTCCACAACCCACACGCCCGCATCTTCCAAATAACCGATCAAGGTGCCAGGGTAGGTAACACCCAAATCACCAGTGAGAACGGAGTTAGAAGTGCCAACCGTCACATTCGGGTCAGATGCCCGCACGAACTCAGTCAGCGCCATTACCGAGGCTTTGAGGCCAGTTGGGATAAATGCGATAACTTCGCCGCTGTTTTCGGGGTGTTCGCGCAAATCGTCAGCGTCAGATGTAAAGTTGTTATTACTTCCATCAATCGCGTTTGCCTGTGCCAGAATGTGCGTGTCGGTTTCGATAGCGCCGCCGCTTTTCACATAAAGCTGGCTATCACCATTCGCCAATCCGAGGATTGTCAGCGAACCATTGATAGGATCGTCAAACGTCCAACCGGAACCGCCAGACGTGCCATACATCAAGCCACCGAAAATGTGATCGCGCATCCAGCGTGCATCGCCATCTGTCAGCGTCGAGATAATACGCGCCACATCAGCGCCGGTCATTTTCGCGCGTGTGACATAATCCGCGCCGAAACTCAAGCCAGAGCCTTGAATAGGATAAGCCACGTCATAGCTTCCACTGGGTTTGATGGGAACGGCTTTACCAAACTCGTCCACCGGCTGCGAACGCGCGACGGACATAGATAAAAACTTTTCCTTAAACTTTGTTGTCGGTGTTGCAAACAGTGAAGACATCGCGTTGATTTCCGCCGTCACACCCGCAATATAGTTATCGATCGCTTCATTCAGCACTGGCACATTTGAATCAGTAACCAATGCGGAGAGCAAATCCTTTTGCTGTAAATATCCGTAAAGTGCATTTGTTGCCATTAGAGATTCACCACCAGAACTTTAGTTTTTGCATCGCCCAACAAATTGCCGCTTACCGAGCCGCAATATCCGATGACTTCCGTTACGCTTCCACTGCCTGCAGGAACGCCGTCAGCGATAGCACCGGCTGTATCCGAGCTATACACCTTGTCGCCAAATCCCGTAGCAACGGTGAATGTGTAGCCACTCAATACTCCGCTTTTCATCACCGATACCGCTTCACCTGCCACGGCTGTTTTTAGCGCGATACCTTTCACGCCATTATTGCCGCCGCTGGTGGAATCAGCTTGAATCCAGTTCCCGTCCGAATCGTAGATAACTGCATCGCCAGCTGAAACACCGCCGGTTCCTGCAACAGATGGAGGGAACATTTCATACGTCCGCACTACTTCAATTCGATTTGCGGTAGTTACCGCAATGTTTGCTGTAGACATAATGTTTGTCCTTTCAATTTAATTTTTTGCGGCGGATTAAAAAACAGATTTAACTTGCCCTGCAATCGACTTCTTTTGCGTCGCGTCATTAATCGAACCTAACCCGCCCTGCGCAACCGGCCCCGGCGAACTACCAGGCTTCGCGGCTGCATTCATCAGCTTTTCCGCTAATGGTTTGAGGCTATCCACCTTTTCCGCTGCTTCAAACGCATCCGCGTCATCACCCAACGGCACAAGGTTTTTCACCTCGTCAGGCCATTTCTCTATCGTCAATTTCACATTGGCTAAGAGGTGTTCATTGGCCTTTTTAACTTTTTCAGTGAGCGCCTCGCGATCTGCGTTTGCATCATCGCGTTCTTTAGCGCGCTGTTCCGCCAGTTCCTTCAACTTGCCGTCATCGGCTAACTTTTGTTCGGCGGCGGCTTTCTCTGCCAGACGGCGCTTTTCGTTCTCTTTATTCAGCTTTGCGATTTGCGCTTGCGCGCCTTCCAAAGCTGTTTTTAGAGCGGCGCTGTCCAACGTTTCCTGTTCCGGTGTTTCGGCTGTCTCAGCCATTTCCGGCGCTACTACTTCTTCCTCTGTGACCGTCGCGGTCGTTGTATCTTCGGGCATCTCGCCCTCCTCTAAATTGTGATATTTGGAACATAAAAAAAGCCCCTACTCACAAAGCGCTTTCGCGGAATGTGAAATAGGGGCTAAGGGTAAATCGATGTTTACAAAAGCCTAACCAAATTATTTTACGCTTTACTTTTTCAACTCTGCATACAGATGTTTCGCACCTTCGCGCACCTTCGCATCAGTTGATTTAACCATCGCGCCGGTCATTCGTGATAGCGCTAATTTCATTGCCGCGACTTCACGCTGCAACGTTTCTAATGATACTGGTTTTTCATTATCAATAGGCATTATATCAAAAATGAGATGTGTTGTGTCAATGGGGAAAGTGGTTTTTACGACCATATTACGTTTATGTCATGACCTATTAACCGATTTTTATTATCATGCGCTGTCACATTCCGCGATTCGTGCATAAAATTACGCAACCGGCGTTTCTTGCCCCGCGCTTTGGTTTCACGAGGCTTTGAAATGAACTTGTAATAGTTGAACCGTGTTGCGAGTGGAGTAATCGTCATTCTTTTCATTACCAACATATTAACTCTCCAAAGTACTTTTACTTATATCTGATCTGGGTTTGACGCTTTTTGATACAATACCTGCAAGCTATCGATATATCCCTTCTTACGTTCGGCTTCGTCAATTTGTGCCGGTAAATCAGCGCCAATAAATTTAATCCGCTCTGAAATTAAATCCATTAGCAACTCGCATTCTTTCATACTAAGACGAATTGCGTATTGCTCTTTATTCAGCAATAAGTGAGCCTCTTCGATTGTTTTTGGTTTGTTGCTCATAATTCTCCCAAAGTACTTTTACTTCCCAGTTATTATTTTTCTCGCCTCGTAAAATCCGAGCTGATATAACCATTTTTGAAATCACGGAGATACATTTTCCAATCATGTTCCGTTACGTTTTCAGCACGCTCCAAAACAACTTTAGCTGCTGCAAGTTCTTCTTCTTGATTAGTAATTTCTGATTTTAAAAATGCAACAGCCTGTGCGTGAGCTTCTTCCCAAGTGTCATACCATCTATTACCGACAGGATCAAACTTTTCCCCTAAATCCCATCTTGTTTTTTTCTCGGCAACGTAAGCAACACCACCATCATCATATTCTTTAATGATTTCGTGCATCGTTATTTGTTCTTCGACTACTCTATACTTGTGTTTGATTGATGTTTTCATTTTAATTCCTTAGCGATATTTTATTCCACTGCTCCACGATAAAAGAAAATATCACAGCGGCAAAACGAACCGCAAACACTTGAACCCATCGGGTAACTGGCTTCCATATCTTCAATAGGAATTTTACCTAAATCCGCCCATGCAACACAATCAGGACAATGGTCAGAAAAACCGAGCTCTCGAGACGCCAGCGTGTACTGTTCCTCGATATGATTCGCCATTCGCGCATTCACGTAAATTGCGTGGCCGATGTCAGCATACATATTCGCGCGGTTGGCAAACCCATCGGATAATATCCCTTTGCCATATCTGCCGTTTAAAACATCCTCACTGAACCTGCGCAATCCAGGGAATTTGCCCGGCTTGCCTTCCCATTGTTCCAGCGCAACATCACTCGCTCTGTCCCAATCTTGCGGGCGCATCTGTTCCCATCCACCGCGCGCTAATGCTGTTTCCGCGCCTGCCAACATCTTCGTATTGAACTGCATGGATTGATACCATTCATCAAGCGTTATTTTACCTTCACGTAATTGATCTGCTAATCTGCTTATCCGTGCCTGCACTTCCACGATAACGCTATCAGCGCCGCCCAATACGACATTTTTATCCAGCACCGCGCCATTGACACGATAGGCTAATTTTGTGGCATCCCAGGTAACAACATCAGCCATCAGTTCTTTTTGTCATCTCCAAATAGTTTTTTCACAGCAGCAGCGCTAATCTTTTTAACAATTCCCTTCTCGAAATACTTGCCTGGCGCTTTCATACTTGCGACCATCTGCTTGCACTCCACAATATCCGCCTCGGTGAAGATGGATTTGACCTTTCGCTCCGCGTGCGTTTCGGGCGATAACGTGCGCTTGATGATTTTTGGTTTGTCGTCTTGCTTTTCGTCTGGCATTATTGCGCTCCTGCCGGAAACCCATCACCCATTGAGGCGGCGTTTGCTTTTTGTTGCATTTCCTGCATTTCCTGCCATTCGTCATCAGTCATGCCGCCGCGTTTCTCTTGCCATTCCAGCGGCTCACCAGCGAGTATACCTGTCTGAATAGCCTGTAAGCGTTTCTGTTCCGCATCCCAATAATCCGCCTTAGTGCGCGGTGAAAGCGGTCGCATAGACACGATCTCAAAATCCAAATCGCCGCGCTCATAGGAATTGAGATTAAACGGGAGAAACTTCTTTTGCGCGTCCGTTGGATTCATCCATCCGCCCAATCCATCATTGGCGCGAACGCCGCCCATCGTGAGACACATTTTGAGCACGTTTTTCATCACGCTATCATAGTTGACGCGCGCGCGATCAATCTTCGCTTTGACGTTGCCCTGCAATCTATCAGCGCCGGGACCGGTCACATTCTGCATTTCAAGCAATTTCGTGTAATACGTGATCTCAGGGTGATCGGCTTCTATCTCGTCGCGTAACGCATCCAAAAACTGCATCGTGCCAGGTATATCTAAATTGCCGTCTAATGGCACAACAGTTGCGCCGCTGCCCTCTGCAAAAAACAGTTTAATTGCGCCTTCCATGTCTTTCGTTGCGTCAACCTTGGGAGCCGACATTTTAAGATTTTCCGCAACAACAACCGTTGGTGATTGCGTCTTGACGCGAATACCAACGTCTAATCGAGATGCAAGGCTATTCAACGATTCTATCTTTTCCCAGCCCGTCACAGCCGGTTCACCTACATTCGTGCCGCGGTCGCGATGGTGAATCATTCCAAGCGGGGCGAAACCAAAAATGTTTTCATATTCCGCGCCATTGCCAAAGTCATGCAGGTTATTATCTTTGTATTCCCTAAAAGTACTTTTAGTCACTACCTTTTTATAATCGTAGCCGCGCTGCAATTGGTCATCCCAAGCGCGATACTGTTTCGTATAGGAAATGATATTTCCCACCGCGTCGGTTTGATAATCCGTGATAAATGACGCAGGGACAACCTGTTGCCACACTTTGCCTTTATCTACATCTTCCACCACTTCAATAGCAACATCGCCCATCGACGCGCCGTAAACGCCCAATAAATCCAACCGTGCCGCCCAGTTGCTCCATTGATATATTTGCCCTAACGCTAATGTGATCTCCGGCGGCGTGTCTTTTTCTAATGGGATCGCCAATAATTGACCATCTTCCAAACTCGCGCCATCAGTGGATAACGTGCCCTGATAAATATGCGAGGCGTAAAAGTCCACGAGCCGCGTCACGGGATTAAACATTGGCCGTGTCAGTTGATACAGCCCGCGTTTCTCCGCGTATGCTTTCCATGCGGCGCTGTTATTAAACACGTTATTGGTATAGGCATTCCAGCCAAGACGGTATTGATCTATCCTCGCGTCGTTAAGACGGCCAACTTCACCATCGGCAGGATTCGCCAATGAAAAGCGGAACGCGGAATAAGCGGATTGAATTGCGGTCATAATATTTCCCATGATGTTTAGTTTATAAATTACTGAGTAGATCGCGAGCGGATTGATCTACTGTGATACCCAACCTCGCTTTCATCAACGGCTCCAACGCATACCGAATAGCATCAATCGTATGATTGTCCGCGTCCTGCGGTATAGGCTTCACATCGCCGCTCAACTTGTCAATTTTATAGCTATACGTTCTAAACTCCCTGATCGTTTCCGTGCATCGCGGATGGATGATAACGCGGTCATAGCTCTTGATATGAGCGATTCCATCTTCCACACTGCCCTTGCCCTTTGCGCACGCTCTAACACGCTCCAAACCGTGCCTGTTGACATAGCGGATACTCTCCGGCCTTGCGTTATCAGCGCGAGTATCCCACTTCTTAAAATCCGGTATCTGTTCTTCGATAAATTTAACCGTGTGATCTAATTCCAACCCAACCTTCACCGCTTCGTGACTGATAAATAATTTGTTATCCCAAACATAGCACCGCAATGCCGCCGTTGGGTCATTCGCAAATCCCCAGTCCAAGCCTTGCGCCAACGTCCATTCTTCCGCCGGCTCAAACTCCGCTACTTCATAACATCCCGCGAATATCTGCGCTTCGCTTTCCTCACGATATTTGCCTTCCCAAATCCACGCATAAGTTCCATCGTCCATGCGTTTCTGGTCGTCTTGTCGCTGCTGCTCTAACGAATCAGGAAAGTAGGGATTATCATCGTGGTTTAACTCAACGATGATGGAATTATCCGGCGGGTATTTGATAAACCGATTGTCAGTCGGTGAGCCGTCCTTTTCCGGATTCCATGTCACCCAAACTTCGCTGTCTTCCTCACGCACCGTCGGCAACAACTTTTGCCAGGCTACTTCGCTTACTGATTCCGCTTCATCAATCCACGCTATCAAAATCCGCGACTTCGATTTAATACTGTCTAAATTATGCCGCAAGCCTGCAAATACAAACTCCACACGGCGGTTTTTGGTGCGAATGTACTTTTCGCCGATCTCATACTGCGCTGCTAACCATTCCTCACTTTGGATAGCGGCCTTTACTTCGGCCATACTGGAATCTTCCAACGAGTTCATAAACTCACGCCCGCATAAGATACAACCAATCGCACCGTCCATTGATAACTGCCATGCTCTCACCGCCGCCATCTTCGCAAACGTCCTTGTCTTCGCGCTACCCCGTCCGCCATGCGCTCCCCTGAACCGATAATGCCTTGTGAAGTCAAAGGCCGGAACTAATTTAGGCGGAATCGCTATCTGGCTTAACATAAGGAATTATTTGTATTGCTGTTGGCGTCATGCTGCCGTCGCTGCTGGTATGATCTACCCCGTCACTCCAATCCCCACGCCGCCGGCGTTTCAACCAACTCTCAGCGGCCTTCCAATCGCCATTCATCGCGCATTGCTGAATAACTCTGGTGAAACCCATCTCCGCGCTGTCCTCCGCGCGCGTACAAGACTCCAGAAATTCCGGAAAATCATCTATCCATTCGTACAAAGTACTTTCACTAATGCCAGCATAAGCGCACGCCGCGCGACGTGTCGCACCCAACTCTAATGCCTCAAATAGCTTGTCTGTCACTTGAGGAACGAGTTTGGTTTTACGGCCAACTTTTTTCTTTTCCGCTACTTTCGCTGTCATCAATCTCCACCGTCAATTTTAATCGCTGTCCTGTAAGTTGTGTCAATACTGCTGCTTTGTCCTTATCAAACTGCGTTCCTGCAAATGTGGCAAACCACCCATCCCCGCCAAATCGTAACGCTGCTGGCGTGTCATGGATGGTAACGAGCAATTCCAGTTTTTGCGCTTTTGCCATTATCACGCCCTAAGTTTTTTCACCCATTCTTCAGTTAATCCATTCACATTTTGCCCAACGCCCAGCCGCGTTTGCAAAATGTGCGTCAAATCACAAACAACCGATTCTAACCGCGCTTCAAATTCATCTAAAATATGTTTTCGCAAATCGTTATTATCTCGAGTTAAATTTTTCATTTCGCCCCGCCCGTAATCGTAAAGGATGTTGAGCGTCAAATGTAAAACTTCATGGATACAGGAGTTCATTCGCCCAGCTTCATCATCGACAACATACTCAGGATAAAAATTCATTACCCCTTTGCGATATTGATACCTAATAAGACAATCAGCTTTAGCTCCATCCATCACGGCCTGATAATCCACGTCCGCAATATAATTGACCGTCACTTCGTGACACCATGCAGGTATGAGATATTCAAGCGCGAGTAAATTCTTTTTTATCGATGGAAGAATTTCGGCGGGGATATTTTTATCGAATTTGAATTTTGTTTCGTTCATTTATTCAAAATTCCTTCAAAACATCATCAATACTCGGCAGCGATTCCAGTTTTTCAATATGTTCCGGCTCCAGCGTGCGACCTTTTTTGTTGATAGCCAGCACATCACGCATCTCACGGGTTTGCATTCGGCAGTAATCAATAACGCGGTCTAATTTGCGATTCGTCAGATATTCCTTTTTCTGATATTCATCAATGCTCGCTTCGTTTTGCTCGCACTTATCGCGAAGGTCTTTAATCTCAGCTCGCATGGCGGCCATATCGCTTTTCCACTCTGATAGTAGCCCACCTAATACAAGCGATAAAAGCGCGCCGAACACTGATAATCCATCCCAAATACTCAAGATGCCACCGCCCAATTCGCCAATAATTTATTCATAATTCCATTCCCGCGCCCGAAAGAAACTTCTCTACTATCTCCCCTTTCCATTCCGGTTTTTTAAATGTTTCATCGTAATTGTTCGGGTGCAAATTCTTCGCCGCCCATCGCTCAAAGTATTCATCGCCACTGCCACGTAAAAGTTTTGCATCTAATTTATTCGGCGGCAGTTTGATGGAGAGGTTCATTTGCCCTTTTTCTTAAAAGCTTCCCCTACACCATAAGCAATGTTTGTAGCATCGCGATTAAACAAATTCGCACTTGCCATGATAATTGGCGTTGCTGCGTTCGATTGCTCATTGCTCATCCCAAACCCTTCTAACATTGACGCAACCTTAATAGCATCGTCATTATTGCCATTATTAACATCTAAGTTAAAAAGAAATTGCTCTACATTTTGCATGATTTTACTTCCCCCGCGCGCCCGCCATTCTAACCGGCTTTGGTGCTGGCTTCTGGTTCTCTTTTAGTCTTTTATCTGCTGGCGTTCCCTTTGATGGTTTTCCCATAATTCACCTCTGTAATTATTTTGTAGGCAATTCAAAACAGCTATACACCTCACGTATCAATGTTCGATAGTTCCACGGTCTGCTGATACATCCCCCGCCACCGTGGCTTTCCAACGTGCCGGCCTTTGTTCCATTGTTGCCATCATCGTAACATGACAAAAACCACACATGACCAACTGCCCCGCAATGGTTCGTATAAGGCTTAATAAATGCAATGAACAGCCGCGCCGGATTCATGTAGCGCGCTGCATCAGCGTATTTCACGGCTCGCAAATTACGCTCCGCCCATTCGCGCTGATTCTGGCTCCCATCAGGAATGATAAGCCGGTTCGATGTTGCCCGCGCCAACGCCCAACGCGCATAGCCGCTACAATCAACGCCGCCGTCCTTTACAATCATCTCCGGCGTGATAGCGTTCAGTGAGCAGTTATGTTTATCTGTGCGCGCCTTGCCGCCGTAATTGTAGGGCGAACCGAGACGCTCTAATTGAGCAAAGTCACTTTCAAGTATTTGAATATCTGATGGTTCTACCATTTCTCGCCCTCCAATTCCTCATTTTTCCACTTCTTATATTTACGATAAGACGCCTTCAATTCAGCGAAATGCAGATACACCGCCATCAGGCCAAATGCTGTAGCGGCTGCGGTCATAGTGGCTAATATGCGGGCAAATACTTTCATGGTTTACCGTTCCTCGTTATCACAGCTCACCTTCATGTAACTTTTCTAAATACTCCTCACTTTTCATTCCTAAATCCCAAATCCCTGTCACATCTTTCACAGATGGTAAAGTTTTCTGATATTCATCCTCTAATTCTTGAAGGCGTTCAAATACTTGGGATAGCCTTTTGTGTAAAAGTGGGCCAATGTTTTTATTTGATGCAATTTCAGATTGAAGCTCTTCAATATCCTTTTTCTTAATTACTGGTGTTGTCGTTGTCATAAGATGTTCCGTTCGTGCTAAACCCGCCTTCTAATATCTTATTCGCCAAATCCGACATTTTGCCCGCATTGTGCTGATTAAAGTTTGTTGCCGTCCTGTCATCAACATATTGCAAAACCGTGTCATGTATAACCGTTCCTATCGCTTCATGCGCGCCGCCCGTCAGTGGCGCTGTGTCAGGTGCTGGCACGGCTCCAGCTTGACCGCTTTGAGAAAAGTTATGATCTGAGTATTTATTCTCAAATTCTTTCAGTGCTGCGCTTTTCACGGCGTCCTTCGCAATACCAATTTCAGCGTTTCGCAAACCTTCATTAAATCCAGGCACGTAACGCAAGAGCGCCAACACCTGCGGAATTATTTCGGCAAGGCTGGCGCTGCTGCGTTTCCCGGGTTCACATTTTCCTGTAAAGCATTCAATGGCTTACTAAAAACCAAATATGTGCCGTGCGTAAATAGAAATATAGTTCCGGCAATTTCACCGACATTAGTTGCATTGATGCCGCTCAATGTAATGTTTTTAGAGTAGATGCCAACGCCAACTGTTACAACCATAGCAATTCCAAAAACAAACCATTGCTTTACACGAATAGGCCAATGCAAGTGCATCAGGACGGAACTGAGAACGGATGTAATAACGCCCATCAATGCGCTGACAATGGTTGGATTCCATCCCCACAACAATGGCGGGTCTGTGGTCGTCTGCGCTAACGCAACACACGCCACCATCAACACCAAACACAAAACCAAACCGGCTTGTATAATCGTAAATCGCTGTTTCAATTAAACCGCCTCCTTGATAAGATTGATCAATTTTCCAATGACAGAATTACTGTCAAATTCAAAGCCCTTCACGAACCTGATTTCATGCTGTCCGCCGCCGCTGTTGAATGTTTCCATGTTATCGCCAGATGCGGGTTCCGTAACAACTTCGTCAGTCTTAATAAAACGCACTTCAAACTGCACACGGTCACCGATCAAATCTTTATCAACATAAACGTTCGTCATCGCCACGCCGTCGATAGTGAGCGTGTCGTTTTCGTCGCGTTCGTGCTTGTTGCTTTTGAAGCGTGTGCCGATGACGGCTACATGGCCGTTATAGTTACCCGTGATAGTGAGAACTTTCTTTTCCGCGTCAATACCGAAATGCAGCTTATCGGAAAGCTCCAAACGGTTGCCGTCGCGATCAATTTCATACTTCCAACCGTCGACTTTTAGCTGTTTAATTTGATCTTCCAATTCTTTTAAAACATCTGATGCTGTGCTCATGTGTTTCTCCAAAAGTACTTTTATTTTCGCGTGTTCATCCCGCCACGGGATTGAATAAAGTGCAGTGCGTGAAGGTTCTTGCTGCCTTCCAAGCCAAAGGTTTGCGCCGCACTGCATACACCGCGCCGGTGAACGGAGCTTGCGCGATGTCAGCTATTATTTTCCCTTAATGATACTGCGCTGTCAATATCAGTTAGAGTTGTGAGGCGATTTTTGCTAATGCGCTTGTAATCACCACGAACATCACAAATGTTATCGATACCGTCGCCGCTATTTGCCCGCTTTCGCTTTTTGAACAACCAGCGAAGCCTGATAGCATCATAGTAATAAGAAATATTGTCGCGCCAAAGATCATTAAAGCGCTGATAATTTTCATTACGTCCAGCATAGTTTTATAAAAACTGTTCATAACTCATTCCCCACACACCGGACACGGCAGCACAATCGCTTCCATGTGGTTCCGGTAAATTGTTTTTGTTCCTGCGCCGTGACATGCGCATTTTGGCTTTGTTGGCGCAACAAACTTGATGAATTGGTACTCCTTTCGTTGTAACTGAAATTTATTTGCCCTACGTTTATCCGCCGCACGTTGGGCGTTATCCGCGTTGTATGGCTCTGAGTTCTTCGCCAATTCGCGCGCCACACATCCATCTGAAAAGCCGATGATGCCTGCGATGATGCGGCGCTTGACGTTTTTAGCGAGTAAACGCTCGATTGTTTGGCGGTGCGATAGTTGGAGTTCTTTTCTCATGGTGAAAGTACTTTTACTGACGCGGTTCAAAATGCTTCACGCATATACCAAGGTAGATATTTTTGGTCACACTTTTTACAATGTTTATTACTGCGCCCGCTAGTGCCATCTTCGGCTGTTTCATGTGCGCAGTCATCGCATAGCAACTCGCCACAAACGAACTGCATGGTTTCCGTGCATTGACGTGTTGCTGCTGAACCGCACGATACACACTTCAAACCTGAGTGTTCTTCGCACATTTCACCTTCTGTTTGATTCTTACATTTGCCAAGCCATCCTTTATTAAAACTACACTGTTTCATTCTATTCTCCCAAAAGTACTTTTTTAATCATCGCAGTGGCATAGCCGGACAACCACACGCGGATCATTTTTATCATCAAATCGCCGCGCGTTAATTTCGACGATCTGATTATCATCTTCCCACAAAATGCCAATCAGCGAATCCAGGCAAACTTTAATCCGGTTGTCTAAATCGCCAACTTTGCGCGGGCGATAAAAGTCTAAACTGACCTTTACATTTGTGGCTGTTGGGAATACGCCAGCCATCGCGCGCCGCACCGCTAATTTATATGACTTCGCTTCCGTGGAAACGTAAGTTGATACAATCGGTTTGCCACGCATCATCATTACTCGCGTTCGCCAGTATCTATTAGCGGACGGCGGGAAAGGTAAGACGAATTGGCTATCAGTTGCGCGGCGCGGTGTTTGTAGTTTTATTGGCACTTATTCCCCCTCGCCGCATTTATCGCATTTTGTATGCAACCAATAACCATCCCAGTTTTCATCACCAAAATCAGCGTGAATTAAACCGCCGCATTCGCATGGACATGGATAATTGCGTCCACCATCACACCAACCTTCGCGACACTCAGCATCGCCGATCTTATGCTGATAAATCCCTTCGCCGGAAACATCGAAAGTTTTAATTTCGTTTGGCACTTATTCCCCCTCCGGTAAATCAGTTAGTTGTGGCCGCCAGTGCGTCGCATTCATGCCGATGTCATCAAGATACATTTCTTCGGCTCCATCGGCTTCATCGGCCCATTTATCAAATGAAAAGATTTGCTCACCATCTGTGAGTTGAAACGGCACTGGTAATTTTATTTGCCCATCAATCTTCCGCCAGCGCCTCTCGTGCTTTTCGGCGCGGAGCTGCTGGAGTTCTATTAAAAACTCTTTAATGTCCCCGCCGTCAACTACCTGTACAAGATTATTAAACGGTTCTAACTCGTCGATTGTTTCCGCTAATCTCTCATCGCTAATCATGATAGATCTCCTACTGGATAGCGCCAGCCGATGAAGCCAGCTTCTTTCATTTCAAGTGAAGTGAGAACCTTCCATCCGTGGTCAAATTCAAACACATCTCCCTCGAAGCTCCCTTCTATAATACATCCATTTACGTGCCTACCTTCAATAACTGAGTTAGTTTTTGGCACTTCATCAAACCCCTTAAACGCAACCGCCGCTTCCAGCACTTCGTTACGCGCTTCCAGTTCACCGAGGCGGTCAAGGGCTGCGATTATTTTAGGAGATTCGTCATCTACAAGCCCTAAGCTGTCATGGAAAGTAACTCTTTCCTGATAAGGGCGTTTTAACTCCGCAATTTCTTTATTCGTTATTCTTTTCATCGCAAGCCTCCTTTATGGCGTCCCAGTCGATTTTAGCGCCGCAACGTGGGCAGTATTTATGCTTGTATTCTGTTTCAATATGCCAATCATTAGCCTCTGAAAGTGAAACAAAGTGTTGTCTTGTAAATACAATTTTACCGTCAATTTCGTCGCACTCATTTGCGCCAGATATGCCTATTTCGTGATCGCACTCATTTTTCGGCATCATTCACCTCACTTAATTTCTTTGTGTAAAACGTCGCTTTAAATACTCCCTGATCTGGATTAGAGAATTTCATCGTGCATTCAATATCATCATCAACAAATCTAAGTTCTCCACCTGTCGCAGCACACTTTATGATAACATCGACAAAGTCTTGCGTGACATCACTTTTTGATGTCCATTTGCCCTTGCTAACCTTCCCGGCATAGGCTGTGTTTGTCAGTGAGCTAAATCCAAGTTTTAATTCATTTTGATTCGGCATCTTCCCACTCCTTCAAAATCTCTTCGCCATAGCTCTTGACTTTCCTTTGTAATCCATCAGCACGTACGGCAAGTGGGCTGCGGTCACATAATAATTCTAAGAATTCTCGCGCAACGTCCGCTTTGCTGGGCGCTGGTTGCGGTATCTTAGGGGGCAGTGAATCTACCTTAACATCTCGCATCGTATCGGATAATGCTAAACAATCATTGACACTATCACAGTCAACATAAGCCAGCGCTTTTGCAACAGCATGGATATATTCGTCAGAAGTCTTTGGCTCGAAATAGTCAATGGCGGCAGTGTCGGTGAGCATCCAGTCAGCAACGCCAATAATTTCATCTCCTATATCATTTTCCAATCCCAGCGCAATGTCTTTTTCCGTAGCTATTTTATCTACAATGATCGACAATTCCCGACCTTTGTCAATAACCTTTGATTCGCCCGAATTGCTGAATAATATAAAGTTCACAAACTCTTTCAGCGCCGCGTTCTGGCGGCGGAGTTCGGTTATCGTTTCGCCATCGGCACAGAGATATTCTTTTGCCGCCTTATCTCTGTCATGAGTCATATATGGCATGACGAGTCCATTGTCATTTACGACATGCGGCCTTGCCCAAATCTTTTCCGGCATTGTTTCTTCGCTCATGATTGCTCCTTTAAATACCGTTCAATTCGCTTAATTTCCTCTTCGTAATGTTCGATGCTTTGGTCGTTTACATAAGCCTCATCTTGTAATCCATCCATCTTTTCGTCTAATTTATTTATCTCGGCAGACAAACTTTTCCCATGGGATTGCAAACCAGAAAGTATCCTTTTATGCTCGGCTAATTCATCCTTTAGCTTTTTACTCATCGCTCCCCCTTCGCCAGCGCTTCAAGCGCGGCATTAAATTTGTCTGCATCTAAATGTTGGAAGTAATTGGCAGTATCCATCAGTGGCGAGGCGTCAACATATTCTTCGCCTTCGTAATGCCAGAACTCAAAATCCCCTCTGTAAAAAAGTAGATTATCGCCATCGTTAAAATGAAATAGATAATATCCTTTTCCAGCTTTACTGCGATTCTCCAGCGTATTCTCAATCGCCCCTTCGGGAATTGAGGGTGCTGCTGGCTCGAAAGCGCGGATTAGTTTGTAAGACGTGAAATTACTACATACAGCGTCACTACTGCAAGAGCCAGTACTAAACCTTGGCGGAAGAGTATTAAGCAGCCAGCCGGAACGCCCCCTTGTAGCGAAATAAGTTTTCTCGTTAATGTGACATAACTCATAAAACCCCGCCGCCAACCCTTCCACCTGCTCCACGCTGGTGATGGGTGTCCCGTCATCTTTGGCTAATTCGGCGGTGAGGCGGTCAACCTCAGGGTACACCCGCTTCAAAATAGTACCGATTCTCCCGCATTCATCAATCGCCCTTTCCACATGTTCTCTGCATAATCGTTTTTCTTCGCTCATATCATCTCCTAAAAGTACTTTTACTGGCGCAACTTCCGCTGCTTCAATACGTGGTTATCACGCGCCCGCTGCGAATCTAACGCATGATTGAGCGGATAGATCATTTGTGTCATTGGGCATCGCCATTCTGCGTCTGATTTTCCAGCGACCGTTAATAACTCCCAACCATTGGCTCTGAGATAATCCTCTTGGTCAGCTAATTCTTGTGCTGCTTTCGACATCGTTTTACTCATTAGTTGCCTCGCTTGTTCCGCTCTGCCATCATTGCGTCGGCTATCTCAGACGCCCAGCGAGACACTTCAACTTCGCCGGTATCGTGGCAATTTACCCATCCCGTGCCGCTCATTGGATTTGCTTGAATTATGCCGCCAGGATTTGATAAAAGTCCTTGCAGGGCTGCTTTCGCAAACTCATCCCATACCGTCATATTCTCACTGGCAAGGCCGCCGGTGTTGGCCGGTTCTCTTAGCCGCCGGTTCGCTTCTTCTACTGTTACGTATTCGCTCATTTCCCACCTCGATTAATTTTCTTCCATTCCCGCTCTACCAGGTCATGCAAAATCGCATAATGCTTG
>CAZYFP010000005.1:0-41412 GCA_964647125.1 uncultured Candidatus Saccharibacteria bacterium | reverse complement strand
GCCGGAGCCGTAGCCGGAGCCGTAGCCGTAGCCGGAGCCGTAGCCGTCGCCGGAGCCGGAGCCGTCGCCGGAAGCCAAAATTTTATGCTTTATACTCATCTTGAGCCTCAATGTTTTTGATTGCTTCTTTGGTGCAAGGAATGATCTCAATTGCCTCAAGCCAGATGAAATCAACGGGTGCGCAAATCTTGCTATCCTTGGCAACGCCTGCATTTGCCACTTCGCTAAGCGAAATGCCTTTATTCGCGGTTTTCCAATACCAAAGACGGCGAGAGTTTTTTAGGATAACTTCCTTGCCTGATTTTTCAGAAAGCTCGCCATAATGCACGCCAGCACTTTGTGTGCGGATGATGACCTTTTTACCAGTCAATGTGCAGCAGTTAATGCCAGCGGCAGCGGTTTCTTTCTTACCAAACAAACACGCTAATTCTTTGGCTTCACCGATTGTAAGTTCATCAATATTCATTTTAGGCTCCTTTGGTTGTTGTTAAAATTAATCTTCACTTCTGGACACGCTCATGCGTGGGCTTTGCATGCGGCTGCTCTGAAACCTTGCCCGTAATTACCCCGAGAACGAACAGCGCAAGCCCGAATACGAATGAAAGCGTTTTTAATTTCATGAATAATCCGATCATGGCAGCATCCCTGAAATGAGAAGCGCTGCGATGGCGACAATCAGAACGGACATTAAAATTACCTGTATGATGGGCATTTATTGGTTCCTTTCGGCAAATTTCATGTAATCGCTGTACCCGCTGCTTACCCTAGTATCGCTGCAACATGCCCTAAGCACCTCTTCCGGGGTGGACATGGCGATGACGGGGTAAATCGGTTTTAATGGTGTTCTGGAGGCGTAATACATCGACGCATAGACCAGAGTGGCGAACGCGATAAGCACGCAGCCACAGGTAATGATTAATGTGCGGGACATGATGCCCCCACTGCGATGGCCATAAAAGGCGCTACGGATGCGGCCGACATCAACACATATATTACCCAATCGGGTATGAATGGCGGGCGCTCGGGCTGGAGCATGAAAATGTCTTTATGAGCATCGAGGCGGTAATTCATAAGTTGCCTCCCGTCATCGCATGGTATTCGGCGCGTTCCTGATCGAGTGAGTCACCGTAAAGGCGAATGTCTATTTCTTCCTCGCGGGCGGTTTCTTCATCGGCGGCACGTTGCGCCATGTAATCCAATGCGCCTTGCGGGGCATCGTTATAAGTCGGGTATATCTCGTCGTTGGTTTCTGTTTCCATGAAGACCGCGTCAACCAGACGAACCCACACCCATCCGTATCCCGTATCTTCAATGCGGAATTTATCGCCATTGATCTTGTAGTCGTACTTCGACCAAATCTCCCGGCGCTTCGCACTCATTTTGGTTGCATCATAAGGCGCAACCACAGCGACGGCAGGGAAGGTGGCTTTAAGCGCATCTAGCGTATCTGTGAGAATGTCGGTTTGCATATCCATCTCCATTTGCTTATATGGAGTAGTATACACACCGTATACATATAGTCAATAGGAAAAGTATACATAACGCATACTTTTTTATGGATGTCAGAAAATCAGTGGGTTACAATGAAAAATGGATGGATTTAAAAAATGGAAAAAACAAACTAATAAAGGCGATGTGTAAAAATCACCATATTTGCATTTCCATTCGCTCTTCTTCGTCTTCCTTGAGGCGCTCGTCTGCACTCATAAGCGCCCTGCGTTCACGCGTTGCTATATTTAATTTAAATACACCAAATACGATGGCAAGCAATATCAAACACGCAAATAATGGATATAAATAATATAATACCAATCCCATAAACAAAATCCTTTATGCTATTTTAGGTGTAAAAAATCCAGCATATGATGCCAAAGCGATGTTTATAATAGGGCATGTTCCTCCATTTATTAGCGCGCAAGATTGAGAGGGCTGGCTATTTATATCCGCATATTTTAAAAGGATGTCCCTTGCTTTTTTGAGAAGAAAATCTGATTCATCAGCAAAATTATCATTGCTCGTTTTCATCAAAGTTCTCCAAGAAAGAGGGAGAAAGAGAAAACCACACAATAGATATAATTGCAACATGGAATTGTATATTTATATATTAACTCACACAACTGATTTTAGTATTAACGCCGCACTGGATTCGGTTGGGGTTATATTCTCGCCGCGCCTTCTAAATTCTTTTACGTGATTGTAGAGTTTAACTGTGCAAGCCATTGCGACAGCCAAATCAATCCTCATCCCCATCACCTTAGCGGCAGAAAGAATTGCCTTCGCTGCGTGTTCCATTAATTCTTCGTCGGCAGTATAATTATCTTGGACATCATCTGCTATTTGTCCGGCTGATACTCCAAGATGGGGGGCCAGTCTTCGGGCTTCCTCTATTGTCAGCTTACGCTCTCCTCTTTCCCATTTAGAAACCGCATCCTTTGTTCGACCAACTAATTTAGCGAGAGACTCCTGGCTTAATTTGGCGGTCTCTCGATAGTGTCTGAGATTATTGGGAAATTTAGTCATCCGCTCATGGTAAAGATGGGACGGTGATTTTATAGACCCAAAATTGTATATTGACATAGTATGCATATTGTATACTATATAGATATGCAATTACGTGAATATTTTGACCAAAGTAAGAAAACCATTGTTGCTTTCGCCCATGAAATCGGCGTTACGCGCGATTGTGTTCAAAAATATCTAAGCGGAAAACGTAAGCCCAACGATGAGGATGTTCTTTTGCGCATCTTCAAGGCAACCGGCGGACTCGTTACCGCTAATGATTTTTACGACCTGCCAAAAAAACCAAGCCGAAAACGTTAACACCTTACTACAGTTTCTTGTGTAATGCAAGGGCTGATTTCTCATAAGTTATTGAAATATATATGGTATATGGAAAGATTCGGATAACAAAATACGGTATATCCCGCCCACTACCTCCTCCCGGTGGGCTACATCACGGAAACCTTGCGCCGTGGGGATAAATGCAAGGGCGAGTCACCTTCGTCCCATGTAGGGCAGTGGTGAGCGAGCTGGCGGCAATCCAGCAAACAAAGCCGGAATACAAGGCGAAACATGTGGAGGGATTATGCATCCGTTGGGCAACTCGCTTAAGGAATTAAAAAAACCTTATAAACACTCAGACATCCGCCTTGCGGAGTTAGAAGAGGCGCTTGATGACCTGATGCGCTGGAAGAAAAAAGCAATCATCCAAATTGAGACGCTTAAAGGCAAGGTATTCGCCCTTGAAAACAAGAGGGAGTACGCATGAAAACTGAATACCGCAGCCTCAAAGACCGGGAAATACCTGAATCGGCCATTCTTTCAGCCTGCATCAAATGGCTGTGGGCGAATGGCTGCTTTATCTGGCGCAATAACACCGGGGCCGCCAACCATACCTACACCAGAAAAGACGGAAGCACCGGCTATTCGCATATACGCTATGGCTACCCAGGTAGCGCAGACATTATCGGCGTGAATAAATGGGGACGGTTTATTGCTATCGAATGCAAACGCGCCGGGAAGAATCTGGAGCCGCATCAGGAAAGGTTCCGCGATCAGGTAACAGAGCATGGCGGCGTATTCGTGCTTGCACGCTCTGTGGATGATTTAGAGGCTAATAAAATAGCATTGCTTAGCTCATACCCCGCAAAATATGCAGACGGCTCTTTAAAGCCAAAAGGGGTGATATGAGCTATAGTGCTATACAATTATCGAATGGCATGGGCAACGGTAGCTCCGTATGCGCTGTTTTATCCTCGTCGGATAGCGCGCCCATGTCACCATTTCAACAGACGAGGGGAGACGAGATGGTTATGAAGAAGCAATGGAAAGAAACTGACTATGGGAAAAAACTCCGTGATCCACGTTGGCAGAAGAGGCGCCTAGAAATAATGGAGAGGGATGAGTTTAGGTGCCAACATTGCATGGACTCAGAAGAGACACTTAATGTTCATCATTGTTATTATTCAAAAGGAAATGACCCATGGGATTACCCCAATACATCTCTCGTAACCTTATGTGAAACCTGTCATGAAGAAGAAACGGCATCGAATAAGATTGATAAACTAGCATTTATAGAAATTTTTTGCAGACTTGGTTTTCTATCTCGTCATTTTAACGACATTTCCTCGACTATGTATGAGGAAATAAGCAGGGGAAACCTTGCGTTTTCTAATGGCGTACATCGCGACTTATTTGCATCTGTTCTTGGATGGGCAATAGGTAATTCCAATATGCGTTACCTAATGCAAGAAAAATATTTTGAATTCTTAAAAGAGAAAAGAGAAAAAGCTGACGAGAGGGAGAAAAATGGCTGAATACCCAGCGCTCCCCTTATTCACAGACGCATATCTAGCTGATACGCGCCATCTAACCACAGCACAGCATGGTGCGTACATCCTCATGCTCATGACCGCATGGCGCTCTACTGACTGCACGCTGCCCAATGATGATGTTTATCTGGCTAGAATATGCGGCATGGATAAGAGGACTTGGAAGGGTAATAAAGACACACTTTTAGCATTTTGGCAGGTCACGAGTGATGCAAAGTTGTTTCAGAAAAGATTGAAGGACGAGCGCAAATATGTGGAGCAGAAGAGAAACATAAATGTAGCGGCTGGTAAATCTAGTGCATTGAAAAGAAAGGAAAGACACTCAGCGCCCGTTCAACCAGACGTCAACGGAACTTCAACCCCCACACCCACACCCTTATCTTCGATAGATAAATCTATCTCAGATGCGCCCGAAGGTGTTTTGAAAGAAACATGGGATGGGTACATAGAGGTAAGAAAAAAACTCAAAGCAGCGAATACCGATTACGCGATCTCGCTAGTGATTTCTGAATTGCAGAAATTGAAAGCACAGGGTTTTGACCCGCAGGCGGTTGTCGAGCAATCTATTCGCAAGTCATGGAAGGATGTTTTCAAAATATCCGATCAGTACGGCGCAAAGCCAGCGGCGGCGACGGAAACACCAAAACCCATCACCGATGAGCAACGCGCTGAGAATATACGTTTCCACAAGAAAATGGGGAAAGTTGCCCCGCACGATGAACGCTGGCTTGAATCCTACGAGGCGAAATCAGCATGACCCCCGTCGCCATAAACACCTATTACCAAGACCAGAAGCCAGTTTTAGAGATAAGCTGGTACGACCAGAAAATTCGCAGATCGGCAAATATCAGGATCGGCATGGATGCGGAATCAATCAACGATGCAATTACGAAACTACAACAACTGAAGGAGAATTTATGACACAAGCACTAGAATCACTGAATGAAATGTACAAAATTTTGAGGGGCTTAAGCGGCAATGGATTATCTGCTGATTTCTTTGAAAAGCAAACCCAGAATTACAATCTTATTTTATTAGAACTCAACCGCATTCCCGAATTGTCAAGAAACGTAGAGGGCCTGCAAAGCCAGGTAGAGGCATTAAAGCCAGCGGGAGAATGATATGCATGATGAAAAAGAACTTCGTTCCTTTATGAGGGATATTGAAAACCCCGCTGTTGATAAGAAAGACTGGATAAAGCGGGGCGATGTAAAAGAACTCATTGAGCAGCACCGCAAGCGCAACGAAGGCAACATTACCATAGCTGAAAAGCTGCTTGTAATGGGCTATCTAGACCCGCAGCATAAAGACTATGGCCTGGATTACTTCGAGTTACAGCACACCCTCACGGGCCCCCTTCAGATTAAAACCAGCGCCTACATGTTCAAGATGGGCGATTCAAGCCTCAAGCGGTCAAATGCCGAGAGGGTATACCGGTTGGTTTCAAAAGCCATAGGGAAAGAGGCCGAGAGCGCCCTTCACAAAGCATTGAATGCACCCGCCGATAATACTTTGCGGTTCGAGTTTGTGGCCAATGTGTACCGAGGGGCGTTTGAGGTTTTGGAAAAAGAAATTGACCGTGCGCTGAAAATAATCTCCGAAGAGGGAGAAAAGCTATTGCATAATAATTCAAACCCAGTTAAAATCAGTGGCGAGTATAGGGGTGAAGTGTCTCTAAAATCTGGTCAACCCGTTTCAAGCAATTGAGCGGGTTTTTTGTTATGCAAAAATATTTAAGAATATTATGCCGACTACATACTGCTCAAGAGTACGGCTGTCCGAAGTAGACTGAGGATCGATACAATGCGTGGTGGGATGAAAAAGTTCTGTTTGGATTTACACGCAGACAATGGGATTGGGTCTTCTGGAAATGGAATTACATCTGGAAGTCAAAAATTAAATCATTAACAATTAGGAGATTGATTATGGGAACCAAGAAAAAGCCAATGCCCATTAAAAAAGGTGGTGGTGGGAAGAGGTGCTAAATGCCAGTAGGTAGGCCTCCTAAATGGAAAAGCCCTCAAGAAGTTGAGGCGCTAGGGAATGAATATTTCTCTACATTTGAAGAGGGCGGAAAGAATTTTGGCAAGCCAATCACAATTACAGGATTAGCGTATGCCCTTGATACCACACGGGAAACGCTCTGTAATTATCAGGATAAAGATGAATATTCTGACACAATAAGTAAATTAAAGATGCGTGCAGAGCTATATGCAGAAGAAAGATTATACGAGGGCGCGGCTACTGGCCCCATATTCGCACTAAAGAATTTCGGCTGGAAAGATTCACAGGATTTAAACCACGGCGGGCAGAAAGATAATCCTGTTGTTATGGCATTACCTGAGAATGACCGCGCTGCATTGGAGCATTATTTTAAAATAAAGGGGATGAAAAATGATGGATCTACAGAATAAATCGATGAAAGAGCTTCGCGAAATTGCGAAGAGCATTGGCTTGCCAGGCATTAAGGCCGAGAGCATGCAGCAATTACGGGCGCGCATTGTTATTACTATGGAGCCCAGTGTAATTGATGCGCTTACTGTACCGGATTTAAATCCCATGCAGCTTAAGAAAAAGCCTGTTGAGATTCCTAACGTTCTTACGCCTGAACAGGTGATGACTGCGCTTGAGCCACTTAAGGGCAAAATCAAGCTGGCATTTTATGATGACGATGGCAACGTAACCACGAATGGCGCTACCACATGGGCGGTGAAGAATGGCCCAGCGGAAGATAGCGGTAGCCTGTCAGTGCCGCTCAAATGGATTAGATTTAAAGCGCAGGAGATTGCCAACGCACGTTTCCCGGCCGTAATTAATGGCGAGTTCGATCAGGTTCGCAATATTCCGGTGCTGGCATGAGCATTAAGATAAGCGCCCTGCGAGAGGAGATAAAATCCCTTCAAGAGCAATTACATGATTCAGAAATTCTGCGCGGCGCTCAGTTAGTTGAGGCTGGTTGCGACCTCGATAAAGAAAAAGATCGCTTCAAACCGCTATTCATCTTATGGGGAAAAGAATATGGCTGGCGCAAAACAACTGGCGGATGAGCTTCAATCTTTCTTGGGTGATGAGTACCGGGTGTGCCCATGGTTGGTAGATTACACATGGGATGCAATCACAGTTGCTAAGGGGAATAAAGAAGTCAGAATATTTACCCGCGATTTAACGCAGATTACACGGCCAGATGGCCTATGTGAATATGTCGAAACCGAAACAATCCCTAACTGAACTACGCGGTCTCGCTCAATCCATGGGGGTGAAGTGGTCGTTTAGCGATGACATGAATGCGTTGCGGCAAAAGATAAGCCTGAGGCAAAAGGACATGCTGCCGCCCCCCGTGCCACCAGTGATTACGGCACCTGATGACCAGCGGATGCGTACCCTGCCACCCTCAAGGGTGAGCAGCGAAGGGATGGTGAGGCAAATGCTGGAGCCCTACATATCGCGTGGCTTGAGCGTATCATTTGAGAATAATCATTTCTTCATGAGATACAAGGAGCGCACGGATTGTGGGACGCTTCGGCAGCCTCCGCGCGTCATAGTGAAGTGTGCGGCGAGGTTATTTGAATGAGGGAGATGTGTTTCAACTTCCCACCCCCTCCTAATAATTGGCCGCTATCCGAAGACAGGTGGTATGCCGATCTCCATGCTGGCATGAGCATGCAGCTTTATAAGCTATGCATTGCAATTGAGAACAGCGGCATGAAAGAGGCTGGTTATAGCCTGATGCCAAATGAATGACCTCGAAGCTCTCGACGCTGCATGCCGGGATAGCTTTGATGTATTCGCCATGCGAATGTTTAACGCCGTCGAGCCCGGAACCCAATATGAATGGGGCTGGCATTTAGGCTGCATTGTCGAGCACTTGGAGGCTGCCAGTCGAGGAGAATTGCCTCGCCTAATTATTAATCTGCCGCCGCGTTGTTTGAAATCATATTTAGTGGCCCGCGCTTTCCCAGCGTGGAGAATGGGTAAGAACCCGAGCGAGAAGTTTATCTCAACCAGCTATGGCTATGAGGTGACCGAGCAGAACGCGATGGCGTGCCGCAGGATTATGAAAAGTCCGCAATATATGCGGATGTTCCCCGCTACGCGCATTAGCCCTGACCTTGACAGGAATACGCATTTTGAAACAACGATGATGGGGCAATACTACGCCGCGTCTGCGCTTAGTCCGCTTACAGGTATGGGGGGCGAATGGGTATTGGTGGATGATCCACTAAAGCCGATGGAAGCCTATTCGGATACGATACGCAATAGCACCAACCAGAACATACGCACGACGATGTTCAGCCGCTTCAATGATAAACGTACCGGCAAGTTTGTGCTGATTATGCAGCGTGTGCATGAGGATGATCCAACGGGTAATTTGCTCAAAGATGGTGGATATTATCATCTTAAGCTCCCGGCAGAAGCCAAGACACATATCCTAATCCAGCTTGGCGATAAGAAATGGGAGATGCAAGAGGGTGATTTGCTTTCACCTTCTCGCTTGAGTCGCGAGATTCTTGACCAGACCATGCTCGACATGACGCCCATGAACTATGCCGGGCAGATGCTCCAAGAGCCTGTGCCGGTGGGCGGTGGTGAATTTATGCCAGAATGGCCGAACCACTACAATCCACTTACGATTAAGCCTAAGGGTATGAATGTTTACATCATGGTGGATGCGGCAGGCGGTGACGAGACTAACAAGAAGAAAAAGAAAACGAGCGACCGCACGGCAATGGCAGTGATAGGGCTTGCGTCTGATAATAACTATTACTTGCTCGACTTGGTGATTGACCGATTTAATGCTACCGAGCGTATCGATATGCTGTTTATCCTCCATAAGAAATGGAATGAAATATGCGGCAAGCCCCCTAGGGTTGGATATGAGAAATACGGCCTCATGACTGATACACATTATGCCAAGAAGCGCATGGGTGAGGAGGGGTATAACTTCCAGCTCATAGAGCTTGGCGGCCGCATGGCGAAAGAAGAGCGCATTCGCCGGATGATACCGGACTTACAGCGTGGCCGTTGGTATTTCCCTGATACGTTGATGTACACCGACACCGAGGGGCGTTCGCTGGATATGGTGAAAGAGCTGCTTGATAGCGAAATGGCGGTATTCCCGCGCGCGCGGTTTGATGATGGTTTGGACGCGACGACCCGCATTTACGACGAAGAGATGCAAGTAATATTCCCAAGGCTTACAGCCAAGAAAGGATACTCTGTGGACAGAGCAGAACAAAAAAGCGAGTGGTTAAACTGGTGAAAAAAGACAAGCAGATCATCACACAATTCCAACGCCACCTCAAAGCGGCAAAGAGTGGGCTATCTAAGCAATGGGATAACACTAAAATGACCCAGGCGTTCTACGCCGGAGATTCCATGTCTTATGTTGACCGGCTTCAATACGTGAACCCGCGCGGTGAGAAAAAGCGTGCGCTTATTCAATTTAATAAAGTAATGCCTTTTGTAGACGCTGTATCTGGCTTTATGATGCAGAACCGCAGGCAGGCTAAATATGTTGCGAGGGTGTCATTCAAGCCCCAGCAAGAGGCATATTCCGTTCACGCTAATGCAGTGAGCAATTATGTGCGGGGCAAGGCGCATGCCGATGAGCTGGAATCCGAACAGGATTTAGATATGCTGGTGTGCGGATATGGGGCGGTTGAAACTGATATTAGCTACATTGTGGGAAATGCTACCAGTTGCCCTAACGGCGAGATACTCATCCAGCGCCTTGACCCACGCAATACATTTTGGGACGCGGTATCAAAGCGCACCAACCTGTCGGATGCGCGATTTGTGGGTTACTGGCAGGATTATAATATTGAAGATGCTCTGGCGCTGTTCCCAGATAGCAAAGAAGCGGAATTTGGCGATGCGGTAGAAAATGATGATACCGAAAATTATTACTATGATCCTTATGGTGGCCGCTTCGACAAGGTAAGTTACGATAATTCGCTGGAATGGGTGGATAAAGACGAGCACTTGGTACGGGTCTATAATTACCAGTGGTTTGAGTACGAGAAATATTACCAAGCCGACAACCCGATGTATACGATGCAGAACCCAGAAGCTAAAATGCTGGCTGCACAACAATTGCAATTGGTATCGGATGAGGCGCAGGAATCCGCAGGGTTTGAGGATATGTTCACCTTTGATCCAACTGAGAAGGTTATTACCTTTGACCGTAAAATTAAAGATCAGTTGGTCGGAATATTCGGCTCTTATATCCAGCCAGTAGAATTTATACGAAAGCGCTATTACACGGCGATTGTTTCGGGAAAGACGGTTTTCAAATCGTTTTCTTCCATCTGCCAGCAGGACTTCAGTATCCAGTTCAAGACCGGCACATATGATCCGACACACAAGATTTGGATTGGCATGGTCAATAACATGGCCGAGCCGCAGTTATATTATAATAAAGCCCTGACCGAGCTAATGTTTACGATTGCCAGCAATAGCAAGGGCGGCGTACTGGTAGAAAAGGGCGCTGTTGAGGATATTCAGGAATTTGAGCAAAAATACGCATCCACTACGGCTGTAATTGAAACGGAAGAGGGGGCCATTTCCCAGAATAAGATCATGCCGAAAGGCCAGAATGTTCCGACTACTGGCCTTGAAGATATTCTGGTTCTTACCGATAATTCCATTGCGGATGCTTCTGGCGTAGACAAGTCTTTCCTTGGCTCACAGGAGAACAAACAAGAGACCGGCATTTTATTCCGCAGGCGCATTCGTCAGGTTGTTTCCACGCTCGGCAAATACTTCAATTCCATTACGCGCTATCAGGATGCAAATGCGCGCCTAATGCTCGATTACATTCGTGTGTGGAGCGAGAATAATCAGGGGATGTTGGTGGATCTGACAAACGAAGATGGGGGATATGATACGCAATCCCTCTCGAAAGAGCCATTCATGTGTGAGTATGGCGTGACGATCCAAGAAGCCCCCCAGACGCCGGAGGACAAGGAAGAAACTGCCGAAATGATTTCTACCATTGGTGATAAGGTCGCGCAGATCAATCCCAATGGGGCATTAAAGATTTATGCCGTCGCGGTCAAGTCGCTTAATCTGGATGCCGAGGATAAGAAGCAGCTCATTGAGGCATTAACGCCGCAAGAAATTGACCCGCAGGAATTTGAAACACTCAAGCAGCAAGTGCAATTGCTTTCGAGTGAAACCAATAAGGCGGACGTACAGAATAAACTTGCCTCGGCGCAGAAGTCCTTAGCCGGTGCCGATCTTGAGCGCGCGCGGATTGCCCTGGTGCAGGCCGATACTCATAACAAAGGTGCTTCCACAGTAAAAACGCTTGAGGAAGCCCAGCGGACGGACGCTGATACGCTAAAGATACATGCGGAAACAGCGGCAATAAAAAGAGGCGATTCTAACACTAACGTTTAAAAGGGGAATTTATGGCTACTGCTAGAGAAGAAGAGATTGCTAAACTGGATGCTTTAATTGCTGCGGAAGAGGGTGAGGAGATTGTTGCTCCCGAGCCTGAGATTGAAGAGGCCGAAGAGGGTGAAGAAGAGATAGCACCATCACCGGAGCCGGAGAAACCAGAGATCACTCCAGAGCCAGCGCCGATCACCGCTCCTGAGCCCATAAAATTAGAAGCACCCGTTATTCCGGACTCCACATTGGGATATAAATTACGGGAAGAGACGCGCAAACGTGAAGCTGCCGAAGCTAAGCTCGCTGAGATGGAGCGCCCTAAAGTAGCCAAAGAAGAGAACTACGAAGGCTATATTGAGTCCGAGATTGGCATGACCAAAAAGGAAATAGCCGAGCTTAAGGCATGGAAAGATGAGCAAGAAGCCAAGAAACGGGATGAAGAAGACCGGGACGGAGCCTTTCAAGAGCTTCATGGTTATGAGCAGGAGGCCGCAGGGGTTTTCCCTGATTTTAATGAAGCCGCAAACTATGCAAAATCAATGATTGCGGCCTCTATAAAGCTTCTTAATCCATTGATTACCCAGAAAGAATTGGCAGAGCAGACATTAACGCAATATGCAAAACAAGCGGCCCTTGCGCTAAACAACAAGAAGCATCCTGGGCAGGCTATTTATGAGAATGCTACGGCATGGGGCTACAAGAAAGCGGAGCCTGAGAAGCCAAAGATTGTTATTGATAATAAAACCCCTCTTGCTACACTGGCGGTGAATAAGAAGAAGTCCACCGGTATGAGTGGAAGCGGCGGCAGCGGTAAATCCGAAATAGGCAATGAAGAGCTTATGAAGATGAGTAATGCTGAGCGTATGCGACTCAAGCCGGAAGATTGGGCTAGATTGGAGCAGGAAGCGTGAGATATTTAGCGATTGCATTGTTATTGGTTGGCTGCTCACAGCAGCCCTCTCCATATGCATATCCATCCCAACCCTATGGGTATATGCCCACATGTCACGCGCCGATAGTCGGCGGTGTTTGTACCGGGCCAATGTTTTAATTATTGCATTACCCAATATATTATGTTAAATTGAAAGTGACCACATTTAAGTATGTGGATGCGGCTAGACGCTTTAATCTAGTGCTTTGTGCAAAGCGCACCTATCGCAAACGTGGTCGTTCACGCTAAAAAACAGAAGCTATCCAGAGCTTAGCCATAATCTGTGTATCCAGCGGTTGATTATTTCACATCAACTTCTCATGGAGAACACTCATGGCTTCAACGCAAATGCTGACGGGCAATGCCCTTACAGTAAAACGCTGGGCGCTCAAAGGATGGACCAACCTCGGCATGGAAACCGTTTATGGTTACGCCGCTGGTAAGGGTATCATCCACTTCGCGGACGAATTCATCGGACGTGATGCGCGTGGCGACAACCTCACCTATGATTACACCAATAAACTGACCGGTATCCCGGTTGGCGAAGGCGGTACATTGGATGGTAATGAGGAGTCCTTAAATCTTGGCTCTTACACCATCGCAATGAATACCACTCGTATCGGTGTGCTCAATCCCAATGATGACACGATTGAACAACAACGAACCAATGTAAACTTTGCCAAGCAGGCTTCGATTCTCGTTCCTGCCCGTCACGGTGAACTGATCGATACTTCGTTCTTCTATCAGGCGGCCGGTGCAAACCCAACATCGTTTACCTTAAACGGCACGACTTGGAGCGGCACGAATAAGCTGTTTGTACAAGGTCACAACACCCCAGTTGCGCCTTCTACGAACCGTATCGTTCGCGCCAATGCGGCTGCAACTGACCAAGCCCTTACCAGCTCGGATAAGTTCAGCCTCGACCTGATCGATTATGCTCTCGAGAAACTGCAAACCAGCAACCAGCCGATGACTATGGTCAATGGTGGGTTTGATTTGTTTATCTCCCCTGAGCAGGCAGTTGATCTTCGTCAGGATTCTGTTGGCAAAGTGCAGTGGTATAACATCAACCTCGCACAAATCACAGGTGGCAAAGAAAACACCCTCGAAAACTCGATGCGCGATGGCATGCAATATATGGGCATGTACCAGAACGTTCGCGTGTGGGTGGCTGGCCGTGTTGCGTATGGTGTTCGCTCCGATACTTCAGCAGTAATCACCACGGTTCGCCGTGCGGTTATGCTTGGTAAGGACGCGCTCACGTTTGCCTCGCCGTTCGCTTCCAAGCTTACGGACTCCGATGCACCGCTGCGCTTCAAATCCCAGCTTAAAGACTACGATTACTACAAGGGTATCGAAGGCCGCATGATTTACGGCCTGAAGAAAACCGTAGCAACCAACAGCGAGGACGTGGGCTGCTTTGTGCTCTCGACCTATGCTGGTTCACACAGCTAATAGGAGATAATTATATGGCCTTACCAACAATTGTTCCTACTGGTTTCCAAGGAGACTATACGGACTTCTTCCAAACGAAAGTAGATCGTGATGGTTGCGTGCGAAGAGCGCAAGGGTCGGTTTCGATTCCTGCTTCTACGGCAACCGATACCATCATTGGCCTATTCCCTTTTAATGCGGGGATGAGCTTCGCTGGTCTTTCTAGTGTTGATCTTTATACCGCCGATCTTGATAGCTCTACAAACGTTACGCTCGACTGGGGTATTGCATATCAAAACTCCACCGAAGGGACGGATGATCTGGACAATATCACCAGTGCTTCGACCGCTCCGCAAGCTGGCGGATTTGTGGCACCTGATGAGATTGACTGGATGACGTTAGTAACCACTGGCAATGGCTGGGTAACTGTGCAAGTAAACGCAGCAACCACCACGACTGGTTCTATAACGTTCAATATCCCGTTCGTTTACGACCAGCCGGTAATCTAATCAGATGGCAACGTTTGGAGAGATGCAGACCTATGTTTCGGCTCGCTTACTTGACCCGAATAATACGGCTGTCTCTGCTTCAAGCGTTGCCGCTGCTTTGAATGACGCGCTGCGTTATTGGAAAACTCGTCGTTTCTGGTTCAACACGGCCTCCACGGATTTAACTCTTACGCAAAGCGATCCGCTAATTCCATTGCCGGATGATTTCCTTGTCGAGCTTCCGATGAATGATGGGTTTGTCATCGCTTACGGTGAGATGCGCTGGCCATTGATTAAGAGAAATCCGCGTGAATTTGACGATGTTTATTTAACAGGAGGATTGGGATTGCCTGAGATTTATACCGTCAAGGCCGGGGATTATTTTTGTTATTTCATCCCGGACCAGGACTACACGATCCGCGTGTATTACCTGAAGCAATACGACGATATGGAAACAGCGGACGATACCAATGAATTTACGGAAAACGCTGAGCGTCTTTTAGAGCTTTGGGCGTTAGCCAACTTAAGCGCAGAGCTTCGGCAGGATGACAAAATGGAGTCCTATTACCGTAACGCCGCGCTCGATGAATATAAGAATCTCGGTGTATTTAATGCGAAAGTAAATTCTCCGGGCCACGTATCACTTCACAGCTATTTAATGTAAGGAGAATTTTATGACTAACGAAACACTGGGTGGCCTTCGCAGGATGGATACTGTCACGCTAAGGAATCTGGCCGTAACCGGGACTCTCACGGCAGCAAGCACTGAAACCATTGCTGGCGCGACGACCATCACGGCATCTTCGGATAATGCACTTACGGTGGGGGTGAATGGCACAACCAATCCCGCCTTTAATGTCGATACCAATGCAACATCTGCGGCGACTGGCGTTAAGATCACTTCTGCTGCGGCTGCTAGCGGTGTGGCTGTAGCTGTAACCTCGAGTGGTACAGATGAGAATATTACTATCGATGCAAAGGGTTCGGGAACGGTAACGGTTAACGGAACGGCAACAGGCGGCATTACCCTCGCTCGCGCTGTTACATTGAGCAGCACCCTTACGGGAGGTGCCACCTCAGACATTGCTATCAATACAAATAAATTTACTGTTGCCGCATCTTCCGGCAACACATTGGTTGCGGGCACTCTTGATGCTACGGGCGCGGCTACTGCCGCCTCTATTTCAACGACTGGCGGCCATGTAGCTAAATCAGGCACAGCCGTTCCTGCTTCTGCGGGGGCAATTGCTGCAGGCGCTCCTCTCACCATGTTTTCGACCGGCATTAAACTCTGGGTAACCAGCGATACCCCATCCTTCTCTGCCACCAAAGGGGATATATGCATTAACACCGGGGGCTCATCTAGTTCAACTCGTCTTTACATAAATAACGACACAACCAACTGGGTTGCTATCACTACAGCCTCGTAGTTGGGGAATAAAATGCGGGTTTATCTGGCCATTCCCTCATGCCGAGATTGGAAGCCTCAGTTTGGGTCTTCGCTTTGCGGACTTGTTCATAAAATGACCAAGGACGGCGTGCATTTCATTATCAATGCCATGATGGGAACGTCTGTGCTGCCTAAAGCACGTCAATTGGCAATGGAGCATGCTATAGAGCAAGGGTTTACCCATATTCTGTTTCTCGATGACGATATGGCGTTTGATGGTGATTTATTTGATCGCCTATCATCCCCAGGCTTGCCGATAGTCGCATCTAATTATTGCAATAAAAATCCTGTTTCTTCTCCGCAATCCCATGGACTCGACGGAAAACCGCTTTCTTCTATGGGTAAAAGTGGCGTCGAGGAAACGGGCTGGGTTGGATTTGGGGCAATACTTATCGACCTATCCATTATGTCGAATGTCCCTAAGCCGTGGTTTGAAACGCGGTGGGTAGAGGAAAGAAATGCTTTCATCGGTGAGGATTATTTCTTCTGCTCTCAGGTGAGGAATGCCGGTCACAAAATACACATAAATCATGACGTGAAATGCGCCCATGTGGGCGATTTCTCCTATAGGGAGGCGTAATGCCAACAACAACCAGCAATTATGCTCTTCTTAAGCCGTTGGTGGCCGATCCTATCGATGAAGATCTGTGGGGCGGCTATTTAAACGATGATATGGATGACATAGATAGCCTTCTTAAGCAGGGTATCACACTCACCAACCAATCGGTACAGACGACTGGCTTCACGGCCACAGTTACAATTAGTACCAAATACTTGTATCCTTGTGATGCAACGAGCGGGGCTTTCGCGGCCACATTACCCACGGCCGCATCTGCTGGTAATGGCGGGACTGTCTTTTTCAAGAAAGACGATGCTAGCGCAAACGCCATTACGATTACGCGGGCTGCATCAGATACTATTGATGGCGCAACTACGCTGCCCATTTCAACACAATATTCCACTGTAGGGCTGGTTTCGGACGGTTCTTCAAAATGGCGCGTATTTGTTCCACAGACCGCTGCTGTGTTTATGGGAGATACCGGGTCTGGTGGAACATCCGGACTTGTACCGGCTCCCACTGCGGGGTATGCCGCTCAAAAAAGAGTGCTTGGGGCTGGTGGGAGCTGGGTAAGAACGCCGCTCTATGCAAAATACTCCTATCAGGTTTCTTCTGGAACTGGCGGTGGCACACCAACTGCCGATGCATGGACTACCCGGCCGCTTAGCAATGAGCTTTATGATGATATAGGCATTACACTTGCTTCGAATCAGCTCACTGTCCCGGTGGGTACATTCTATATGAGTTCGGTACAAACATTCTCTAGTACCGATGCGAGCATATCGGGCGTGCATTGCAGGCTCAGGAATATAACCGATAGCACTACAGATGGCATTTTCATGTCGGGGTTTTCTCCTGCTGGCGGCTCCTCTTTCGGCGTCAATTATTTTGTAATGATGAACAAAGAGAAAGTGGTGGTTTCGGGATCCCCGAAAGTATTTGAACTTCAATATTTCATCGATATTGCGCGCGCTACTACGGGGCTTGGGCAGGGGTATGCAGCGCCGGGCGATACAGAACGCTATGTGGAGTGGATTATTGAGCAGGTGGAATAATGACGACAAAAGTATCCGATCTTGCACCCATTTATTGTAAGGCTGGTGTTCAGCCGTCAACGGATAAAACCGCGTTCTCTACCGATCATTATACCTTCTCCGATAAGATACGTTTTGTTGATGGTTTACCCGAGAAAATCGGCGGCTGGGATTTGGTGACATTCTCGAGTGGGGCGATTGCCCAGGGCGCGATGAGAACGGTCTTCAGCATTACGGTTTCTGGCCGCGTTATCACGGTACTGGGAACCAATGAGAAGCTTTATGCTTTGATTGGCTCTACCTTAACTAACATTACACCATTACAGACAACTACGCATGCCATAGCGAATAGCCTGGCAACTGATTATGATACGCTGGCTAATAATCCCATTACGACTGTAAGCGGATCGTCCACTGTCACCATCGCGGATTCTAACGCAGCAAGTTATGTTGCCGGTGATCTTATTACTATTTCAGGAGCGGCAGCTGTAGGTGGGATAGGTGCTCCGGCCATTAATGCTCAACACATAATCCGT
This sequence comes from uncultured Candidatus Saccharibacteria bacterium, assembly GCA_964647125.1. Lineage (GTDB taxonomy): Bacteria > Patescibacteriota > Saccharimonadia > Saccharimonadales > UBA4665 > UBA6224. The sequence continues at coordinate 23,254 of CAZYFP010000005.1, read as the reverse complement.
ACCGCAGGGGCTACCAGCTACACGATTAATACAGGTACGAATGCAAGCAGCTCAACAACGGGAGGCGGAGCCTCAGTCGTTAGGGCATCTGGCCTTATAACTGTTTCTGCGGCTGCTCACGGGCAGGCCAACGGCGATAGGGTGAAAATCACCTTGGCAGGCAATACCGGAGGGATCCTTGCGGCGGCGATAAATAAAGAATTTATTATTCGGAATGTTTCTGCCGGGACATTTGATATTTTTACCGCTTCTACGGCCACGAGTGCGGTAACTGCCGGGGGCGGGGCAGCTACCCTATACCAAAAGGAAATAGCCTCTGGGCAATTAAATGCTACGCTCGGTCAGGGCTACGGTATGGGACTTTATGGCGCTGGCCTATATGGCGTATCAAAGCTTTCCAGCTCGGGTATTGCGCTCCCGAGGATATGGTTTGCGGATGGGTATGGAGAGACAACTATACTCACCGCAGGCAATCAGGGCGGCGTTTATTCCTGGGCAGGGGCTACAACGACTGCGCCGGTTCTGGTCACTAACGCCCCGTCAGTAGTGAACTATTCTTTTGTCAGTAATAATATATTGGTTACTTTCGGCGCTGGCGGGGTTGTAAATCAAATATTTGCCTCCGATCAAGACGCGATAACGCAATGGACTGCTTCTTCTACGAATCAGGTCTTCCAGGATAATATTGAGGGCGCAGGAAGACTTTTGAGCCACGTCGAGGTAGGTGGTAATAATTTAATTTTCACTGAAACGCATACCTACACCTTCCGTTATATAGGTCTTCCGAATGTGTGGGAGATAAAAAATAAATCCACTGCCATTGGCATTATATCTGCAATGGCTAGGTGCTCCGTAAATGATGTCGCCTATTGGATGGATGATGATAATTTTTACATGTGGAATGGCGGGAATATTGAGATTATTCCAAGCAATTCCGATACGCAAAGCACGATTTTAACATATGTATTCAGTGATCTGAATTACGCTCAAAAGTCTAAATGTTTTGCATGGTACAATTCAGAGTTCAATGAGGTTTGGTTCCATTACCCGAGTCAAGGCTCTTTGGAATGTGACCGTATCGCCCGGGTTAATCTTCATGATTATAGCTGGACACCCGACACGATGGACCGGGTAGCAGCAGAATACCCCGATGTTCTGTTAAGTGCCCCGCGCCTTGCAAGCTATTCAATGACGGATGACGAGAGCGTTTTATACCGTCATGAAGTCGGTACGGATGACAACGATGAAGCGCTGGCGTGGGAGCTTACAAGCAACCTGCGCAATCTTTCTAAGAAAAATACTACTGCGGCCGTGGGCATTATTCCCGACTCGATTCAGGAGGGAGACATTACCCTTCGTTTCAAGGGGTATTTATTCCCGCAATCGACAGCCACCACTTACGATAGTTCCTACATCATTTCTCCTGCTACCGAGAGAGTAACCACACTCTTAAATGGAAGATATTGGAATTATACATGGTCAGGAAGTGAATTAGGCCAGAGTTGGCGTATGGGTGAGTGGCAGGAATATGCTCAGGAGGGGCCAAGTAATTAATGGAACAGTATCCCATTTCCCCCCTCAATGCAGAAGCGCCAAAGCTGGCTGAGAACGCCGCTTATATACAGCGGCTACGGCAAGACGACATTGCGGATTTTGATAATCTGGTGAATCGTTTTATGCTGGGGCGCAAAGTGGGGAAAATACCCACTGCATCAAATGATGTGGTGGCGACCGATAGACTCGGAGATTTCAGCTTCGCACTGAATGCGGCGTTTATTTACTTTTTTGTTGACAATGCGGGAACGCCAGAGTGGCGGCGCATAACACTGGCTAGTTTTTAGGATTTATATATGGGATTCTTTCAAAGTGTTTTTGGTGGTAGCTCTGGCAGCTCCAATGCGGCTTCAGGGGGATTTAACGCGCTTCCTAGTACAATCAAGGGGGCTTATACTGGCTATGGGCAGCAGATTCAGGATTTGCTGAATAGCGGCAATCTTACAAATATGTATAAACCGCTCGCCCAGACAGCCGGGGAAACAAAAGCCTATGGCGCGATAGATAGCGGCTTCGCTCCAACAGCGCAGACCCTACAGTCTGACATCGCCATGCAGCAAAATCCTTATGACCAATATGTGATTGATGAAATTAATCGTCAATCCGGTGGCGAATATAGCATCTTGAAACAGGCACAGGATGCCGCCGGTCAGTCCGGTTCTAATCGCGGGATTCTTGGCGCGAATGATATTGATCTCTCTCGTTTGAACCAAATCGGAAGCTTTAAACAACAGGGCTACAATACGGCACTGCAAAATGCCCTTAGCACACTTCCGGGTCTTCGCCAAGAGGATGCGCAAGGGCAACTTGGTGCCGCTGCAAACCAACGCAATCTTGCAGGGGAACAATCACAAGCCCCTCTTATTGCCCTGCAACAACTTGCGGCTGCTCTTGGTATTCTTCCAACTGCCGAGGGGAGCTCTACCAGCTCGAGCAAGTCATCTAGCACAGGCGGAATAGCGGGGTTATTCAAATGATACTAACTCCCCAGCAAACCCAGATGCTGCAATATTATATGCAGAAAAATCGCAATGTACCTCAGGCTGCACAGGCGGCTCCAGTTCAGCTTCCCCAACAGTCAATGGGTGGTTCGGGAGGGGCTTCATTATTATCAACCATAGGCGGATATTTTGATACTCCGGCCATGCAGGGGCCTGTGCAACCAGGCGCAGTTCCATTGCCGGGGGCGCAACAAAGCTGGTTAAGCAAATTTGCCGATAGGATTGATCCCGTCGCGGCACAGCAGCGTCAGATTTTATTACAACAACAGGCGGCACCGAAGATTGACATGCAGCAAGTAATGGCTGCGCTTGCGAAAGCGGGGATAATGTAATGGCGGGATTATTAGGATTTTTGGGGGCTTTAGCCCCTAATGAGGATGGAACGCCTAACGCATTGCAGCGTTTTGATAATGCTTTAAATCCGGGGCAACAACTTCAGCAAATGCAGACCCAAGCGGCGATGCAGGAATTGCAACAAAAACAAGCCCTGCAAACCGCATTACAAGGTTGGGCGCAAAAGGGTGGTGGAGATGCGAAATCACTCTATGGCACATTGGCGACGACTGGTGATCCGTCATATTTAATGAAATTCATCGAGGCTTCTGAAAAAGACAGGGCACCATTGACTGACGTGGCAAAACTTAAAGCCGACTTAGACGCCGGAAGAATTGATAAACCCACATATGAAAGAAAATTAGCAAAAGAAGTAGCGCCAACCGAAAAGAATTATAAGCAGTTCCAACTCCAGAACGCGGCATTTGCCGATATGATGGTTAAGGCAAATGAAACCCTTTCTCCTTATGAGCAGAAAATAGCAAAGGGTGAGTTTGATCCGGTTAATACAGCTGCCTCTTTTGTTGCGGGTATTCCAAGCCTAGGACTTGGTGCCGCCGCCGGGAACGCGCTGTTATCGGAAGACCAGCAGAAATACAAACAAGCCCAAGAGGCCTGGGTGAGGGCGAAGCTCCGTAAAGAGTCCGGCGCGGCGATTGGCGTTAAAGAAATGGAAGATGAAATTAAAACCTTCTTCCCGCGTGTTGGCGACAGTTTGGAAGTTATTAAACAAAAATCCGGTATGCGTAATGAAGCCACCAAATCCATGCAAAAGCAAACGGGTGGCGCTTATGACGATATGTACGGCGGGGGTACAGAGCAACCAGCGGAAGTCGCGCCAGCTAAACCAAAATATTCAGAAGGCCAACAAGCGCGGTGGCCTGATGGTTCAATCAAAACATTTACGAACGGCAGATGGCAATAGACCCAACCACCCTCAATCTTGCGGCTTTAGAAGAGCAACACGGGCTGCCCAGCGGTTTATTACAATCAGTCATGGCCGCTGAAAGCGGAGGAAATCCTAATGCGGTATCTCCTAGAGGCGCGCAGGGATTATTTCAATTTATGCCGCAAACGGCAAAAGCATATGGAGTCAACCCGCTTGATCCCCAACAAGCTGCGGTTGGGGCGGCGAGGATGTACGGCGATTTATCAAAGCAATTTGGCGGCGATGTTCCCAGCATGCTCGCCGCCTATAACTGGGGAAGCGGTAATCTGACCAAGAACGGCCTGCAAAGCGCCCCCAAGGAAACCCGTGATTATATAAATAAAGTGCAAAGCGGGATGTCATTAAGCCACGCTCCAAGGAATCAATATGCACAGGCTGATACTGGAAATATGGTTGATCTACCTGAGGGGGCTGTTCTTATTGATAATGACCCATCGGAATTGCCAGAAGGAGCGGTTTTACTAGATAAGCCCCAAGAAAAGCATGATAGTTCTATAGGGGCGACCATACGTGACAAAGCCCTTGAGGGGGCGACTTTTGGCATAGGAAATCGTTTACAGGCGGGCCTCGCTGGGCTAGTGTCTAGTGAGATTACCGGCAAGCCATTTGCGGAAGAATATAAGCGTGCCCGAGAAATTTCCCTTGGCAATCTTAAAGCGCAATCGGAAGAAAATCCAGCCACATCCCTGCTGGCAAATCTCGTTGGAGGAATAGCCACAACGGGAGTTGGCGCAGGAGCGTTAGGAAAATATGCACCACAGGCAGCAGAAAAATTACAGGCAGTGGCAGCCGCCAGCCCATACAAAACCGCCTCTGGAATTGGTGCTGGTTCGGGGGCGTTATATGGTGCAGGAACAAGCGATAAAGACCTTGCAGACAGCGGTGCGGAGGCGGTTTCTGGTGGGATTGCTGGTGCTGTGGCTGGGCCTGCCGCTACTTACATCGGTCGAAACGTGGTTGCTCCGGTTGCTCAGGCTGTAGCCGAAAAAACCGGACTTAATAAGATTGCAAATAAATTTGGCCGCAAGGTCATAGCTCCGAAAAATAGTGGGACTACAGTAGCAACACAGCCCGTTGTTCCCACGACTGTTCCGCAAGGAACTTTTGCCCCCGATCTTATAAAGCCGCAAGGTGAGTATTTTTCTAAAACTGCTGGGCAGAGAACCCAATCACCCGTCGCCCAGCGCCTTGAGAATGATGCGCGCGCTGGATTAATTAACTCGGAAGCAGAGGGCGCAATCCGCTCCGCCGATGTAGCGCAAAATCGTGAATTTATCGGCTTTGTAGATAGGCTTGCAGGAAAGGTAGACAACGCAACAGACGTGAATGCCTTGGTGGATGGTATAGGATCGACCATCAAATCAAAAGCTGCCGACCAGAAAGCCGTTGTTAAAAGTGCCTATGACTTAGCCAAACAAGGCAAAGGCGTAAAAATAGGTATTGAGGATATACGCAAGGGCTTGTGGCGTGGAATTGTTGATGCGAAAAAAGAAGGCGCTTACGATCTAACTCAAATGCCCAAAGCATCAGCCGTTTTAAAGCGCTTGGCTGATTATTCAAAGAATCGAGGGATTGCTAAAGTTACCTCAGTAAAACTTGGGGAGATGGAGAATTTCCGCAAGCAAATTACGAATGCCACAAATTCTTCTCAAGACCCGACTGAGCGTAAATTTTTGGGTGACATGCTGCGTAATTATGATGGCTTCATGGAGAAGACCGCTGCTGATGCCGTTGATATTGGCGACGCCCAAGCGATTAATGCCTTCAAGAAGGCCGTGGCTTCCCGCCGTGAATATGGGCATCTGTTTGAAAGCAATAAGATGGTTGAAGATATTGTCTCTGGTGGCCAATCGGTTGATGACACGGTGAAGGCATTGGTTGGAACCGGCTCTATCAAAGGGAAAAAACAAATGGCAGATAATTTAAATGCCATTGTCAAGGCTTCCCGAGATCAGGGTGATGCGGTTAAATCCGACTTACGGCAAGCCTTTATGAAAAAGGTTTTTGAAAAATCCACACTAGGAACAGAGCCTAACAACCCTAACGTTGCAAGGCTTTCACCCGCAAAACTTAAAACTGAACTTGAAAATCTTTTTGTCAATCAAAGCCAGTTTTCAAAATCATTGTATGGTGAAGAGGCGCATAAAGCCGCTTTGCAGGCCATTAAAGAGCTGGAATTAATCTCTACTACCCAAGCCAATGTAAAGAACCCATCTGGCAGTGGCGAGCTGGTTGGCAGGCTTTTAAAGGTAATGGGCAAGGTTCCTGTGATCGGCAGAGCGGCTGGGCCTATTAACAGCGTGGTTGAATCCAGTGCCAAATTCAAAGATTCGCAGAATGTCATCAAAGGACTCGCGGAGTTTGGCGATAGCTTGAAAGCAGAGCCTATGCGCTCAACATTCTGGGCGATTCAAGCACCCATTGGTGCTGAAGCGGCAAGAGAATCAGATGGGTCGGCAAGAAAACCCCTTAAAATAACGATCACTCCACAGGATAAATTGCCTGTGCCGGAAGTGAATTTACCCACAGGAGCACCATAATGACTAATGAAACCGGCCAAGGTTTAGAACGGCTTTCGTGGCTTCCTGAAAGGGATTCTAGCGAAAATGGTGTCTTTATTGCTGGTCAGAAATACTATGATATTCAATTTACGGGTGGCGCGATAACGGGCGTAACTATTGATAATCTAGCATCTCCACTTCCCATTTCATCGGGAGGCACCGGCCAGGCGACCGCCAATAATGCTTTAAATGCATTGTTGCCTAGTCAGGGTGGTAACTCGGGTAAGGCGCTAAAAACCGATGGAACCAACGCGAGTTGGTCTACGGATACGGACACGGGCATTACCCAATTAACCGGCGATGTGACTGCCGGTCCTGGTTCTGGATCTCAGGCGGCTACCTTAGCAACCGTAAACAGTAACGTTGGGTCATTTGGATCTTCTACCTCTATTCCCTCCATTACCGTGAACGGCAAGGGACTTGTAACGGCGGCCAGCGGAAACGTAGTGGTAGCTCCTGCGGGCACTCTTACGGGCGCTACACTTGCCTCGGGAGTTACCGCCTCATCCCTTACTTCTTTCGGAAGCTCGCCTACACTTGTTACCCCAAATATTGGGGTGGCTACAGCTACGAGCGTTAATAAAGTTGCAATCACAGCGCCCGCTACCTCCGCAACCCTAACGATTGCCAATGGCAAGACACTTAGCTGCTCCAATACTCTTACCTTTACCGGTACGGACTCTTCAAGCGTGGCCTTCGGGTCTGGCGGAACAGTTGTATATACTGATGTAACATCCTTAGCCTCCCTTGCCACGGTGGGGACAATTACTAGCGGCACATGGAATGCGGGCGCAGTTACCTCGAGTGGTGCCGTTACCGGAACGGCCTTTGTTCCCACGAGTTCAAGTGTTCCTGCAAACGGGACATATCTTCCGGCCGCTAATACGGTTGGGTGGAGTTGCAGCACCGCTGAAAAAGCCCGCCTATCTGCTACTGGATTATTCGTGCTTTGTACACAAACGCCGGACTCCACCCACTCTGGAACCCTTATTGCGAATCCATCTACTACATCCCCTAACTTATGCAGCGCGGGGGCTACGGCATCATCTACTCCTCTATGGCAGTTCTTCAACACAAACGGCCAGGTCGGAAATATCACAGTCGCGGCGTCTGCCACGGCATTTAACACATCCTCGGATAAGCGGCTAAAAAACAATCCCACAACAATTTCGGAATGCGGATCAATTATTGACGCGCTTGAGCCGGTGAAATTCCAGTGGAAGACGGCGGCGGCCAATACCGATTACGGCCTGCTTGCGCAAGATGCGTATGAAATCTTTCCGCAAGCGGTCACGCCCGGCAACGACAAGGAACCGGGCGAAGAAGGTTTTATAGGCTGGAGTGTGGACTATTCGCGGTTCGTGCCGCTTCTTCTCGCGGAAATAAAGTCACTACGCCAGCGGATTTCGGCTTTGGAATAACAGCATAACCAACAGGAGCATAAAATGAGTAAATATACGGCGACCATTACAGCAGATGGAGATTATTTTATCTGCAATATCACAAAGAGCCGACATTTGAACGAGTATCGCTATGCAGCAAACGTATATGGCATCTCATTTGGCGGCGGTACGGTAACGCTTAAAATCAGCACCGATGGCGGGACTACAAAGGTTGCCATGATGGATGCAAGTGGTTCGCCGATTACATCAACTACCAATGATAATTACACAGGAAACTGGGGCAATGGCTCAACAAATAGTGACGCCCCTAAATTATATGCAACGATGTCGGGCTCAACCAATCCGAGCGTTACATATGATTTCTTTGATAACAACGGCTAAGGAGAATAAAATGCGTAATACACCCCCTACGGAATTAATGATATTGGAAATGGCGCAGGGTTTCCAATCATTAATTAAGAACCCAGATTTGAGCAAAATAATCGAAGATACTTATGGTTTGATGGACAGCCAAAGAGAGAAAGTCCGTGAAGCCGAAGACATCATTCGCCGGGCCGATGAATTTATTGCTGATTTGAATAAAAAGGCAGAAGCTTACGCGGATATTAAGCAAAAAATCTCTGCGGCTGAAAAAATCGAATCAGACAACGAAGAAACTCTTAAATTAATTTCTCGCAGGCAAAGAGAGCTTGACGACCAGCAGGAAAGAAACAAGCTCGATGGTGAGGCGAACAAAGCTGAAGAAAAAAGGCTTTCTGTACTCAAGGATGCCCTTGAAGAAGATCGCAAACAAATTGATGAAGAAGCTCGCGTCAATGCCAGTGTAAAAGCAAATCTTAAGAAAAAAGCTGATGCTCTGAAGGCCCAAACCGCCGATTTATGACCCAAATCATACGGGACTCGGCGGTCAATAGGATCACTATTGACAACAGCTTTGTGCAGTCCGTAACGGGTCTAAATACCGATAACACCGATCCCGCTAATCCAGTTGTAAGAATCTCGGTTGATGGCACTACAATCACGGGCGATGGTACGCCGGGCAGCCCATTAATCGGGCATGAATTTGGCGGCACAGTCACAAATGTTTCGGTAGTCACGGCTAATGGTGTTTCTGGCAGTGTTGCTAATCCCACCACCACTCCGGCAATTACACTAACGCTTGGGGCAATTACTCCCTCCAGCGTTGCTGCATCCGGCACAGTTACCGGAAGTAATCTTTCGGGAACTAACACAGGCAACCAGACCATTACACTCACGGGGGATGTTACCGGCTCTGGCACAGGGAGTTTCGCAGCCACACTCGCCACCGTCAACAGCAATGTGGGAAGTTTTGGGTCTTCTACTTCCATCCCAAGTTTCACTGTAAACGGCAAGGGTCTTATTACCGCCGCGAGTGGCAATGCTGTTGTGGCTCCAGCAGGAAACCTCACAGGCACTACACTCGCGTCAAACGTGGTGACATCTTCGCTCACCGCGCTTGGTACTATCTCAACCGGAATCTGGCAGGCCACTAAGATAGGCACTTTGTATGGTGGTACAAATGCAGACAGCAGCGGGTCTACTGGCGTAGCCCAAGTAAGCTCCGGCACATGGTCATTTTCTACCGCATTAGCGAATGGCACAACCGGGACAACGCAAACCGCCGGGGATAACAGCACTAAAATAGCAACAACTGCTTATGTGAATAGTGCGGTGGGATCGGCAGTAACCTCCATCACCGGAACCGCGAATCAGATACTTGCAAACGGCACTTCAGGAAGCGCGCAGACCGGGGCGATAACACTTACTCTACCGCAGGATATAGCAGCTGCTTCCACACCAACCTTTGGCGGAATGACGCTCAATGGCACTCTCACCATGGGTGCGAATAATATCACCTCTACGGGCTCTCTAGGTGCGACGGGTGCCCGGCTTACCAAGGGCTGGTTTACTGATTTAGAGGTAACAAATTCCATTGTTGGAAGCATTACTGGTACGGCAGCCATAGCCACCACCTCCACCATAGCCGACGAGTCGAGCGATACTACCTGTTTTATTAATTTTACTACAGCGGCCACCGGCAATTTGGGCATAAAATCAAATGCCGGTCTTTTATTCAATTCGAGCAATAAGTCCATAGGTCTAAATGGTGTCGCACCCACTACCGGCACCGGGAAGATGCTGCAAACCGTTTCCCAGACGGATATTGGCGCAAGCTCTTTTGGCTTCGATAACAGCTTCACGCACACCACCACCACTACAAACGCCTTCAATACCGTAGGCGCTAGACTACAGGGCTTTCTCACTGCTGCCGACAACTATACAGGCAGCGTAGCAGGCGCAAACTGCAACGGTTCAGTAGCTCCGGCTACAACTAAATCCGTCACCCTTGCGATTGGCAATCAAGGTTTCGTACAAAATACTGGTGCAGGCACCTTATCAGAAGGCAACTGTTTCCGTGCGGTAGCCCCTGCAAACTCTGGTGGCGGGACTTTCACAACATGGTCTGGGTATCATGCCGCCAACTCCACGGTAGCTACGAATACCTATGGTTTCCGAGGGACTGTAGCTTCTGGTACGACTAAGTATAACTGCTATATGGATGGCACCGCACCCAATTATTTTGCGGGCAACGTCGGCATAAACGCCCTTCCTGATGCAAATGCCAAGCTTTATATTTATAATTCCAACTCAAATACAATTAAGGTTGAGACTGGCGCGGCGGCTGGTGCGGCAGGACTACAATGCATAATCACCGGCGTTCGTACATTCACCTTCTCTATTCGCGGTGATGCTGATCCGCTAGGCACATTCAATATTGCCGATGATACGCGCGGGGCTATCATCATGACGGCGGATAGCAATGGGTGGTTTGGGTATGCCGGGACTCCCGAAGCTAGATTGCATGCCTTTGAGCGTTCATCCACCTCATCGACAAGGGGGGTTATCTCCGAGCAGTTCCTGAACGGAACGACGGGAGGTAGTTTTGTTGGGCGCAAGGCTCGTATATCGGGCAGTTCACGGATTACCATCAATACCGGGGATATTTTGGCTGATTATAACAGCCAAGGTTATGATGGTACTAGCTTTGTTGATGCTGGTAAAATCAGATTTATATCGACTGGTACAATTGGTACGGGCAGAGTGCCGTGCGAAGTGGCTGCTTATTATGCCACTGACGCCGCTACTTCTGTTGTAACAGAGGGGTGGCGTCTTAATGCCAATGGGCTGTTTGGGATAGGCACATCATCCCCAGCGGCGCGACTCCATACGGCGGGAAATCTTTCTACTGGAACTGCATGGGGGGTAAACGGTATCGGCGTGCGCGCTGCCGCTGCTACTTATACCGACACAGTTTCAAGTGGCACCGTAGCTACCGCAGTAGCCCATGGCGTTGGCATTCCTACATTTGCAGCAAGCAGCGCGACAACTTTTACAGATGCGGCAACGCTTTATATAGCCGATCGCCCCACAGCTGGTACGAACGTTACCGTTACTACGGGTTGGTCTTTATGGGTGGATGCGGGGAATACCCGTTTAGATGGAACGCTAGTTCTTGGCGATAAGATTACAAAATACAATAATATCAATACTACTGGCTGGGGCACACCCGCCATCTACGGCACTGGCCGCTCAACTGCACAAACTGCCGCCGTAGCTTCGGTAGCGACTTATACTGTAGGTGCTGCCGATGGATCATTCAGGGTGTCGGCAAACGTGCTTGTCACTACAGCCACTTTGCACAATTTCACAGTCACATGCGCCTATACAGACGAGGGTAATACTGCAAGGACGATGACACTGCCCTTCAGTGTTTTGGCCGGGACATTCGTTACGGCAATTACAAACGCTTCTGGCGCGGTGCCTTATGAGGGCATCCCCGTGCATATACGCTGCAAGGCTTCAACCGCAATAACAATCGCCACCACAGGGACTTTCACGACAGTCACATACAATGTGGAAGGCTCAATTGAACAGATCGCTTAACCACTCTCTCGACAGGAGCAAAAAATGGAGAAGATACATAACCGGGTTTCGACATCCTTTTGGGACGCAACGCCTTTAGACGCAAGCATCCTCGGACATAGCGTTGCCACCCGGTCATTTAAACCGCGTCGGGTGTCGAGCCCGGCACAACCCTTACTTGAGAAAAGTTCGGGGGTCAAGTCATGAGTGATGAGAATACGATTATGGAGTGGAGTTTTAAGGGTCTGGTTGGTGTCATATTGACTATCGGAGGGTGGTTATGGGTACAACTTGTAAAAGCCGTGAGTAAAAACCGGGACGATCTGGCGGATCATAAACTGCATGTGGCCGACAACTACATCAAGAAGGATGTGGTGGAGCGCATCCATGATCGGATTGACGATCTTGCCGAAAAGGAAACGGTTGAAAAGCTTAGCGATGAAGTCAGCGAAATACGGACGGATATAAAATCAATTCTAAGAATGGTAGGGGGCAATGGAAGAACTTAAACAGCTTATCAGGGAAGACAAAGAGCTTCTGCATCGGGTCGATAAAGACCTTACCGCCTTTCGGGATGCGGTACAGAAGCTTGATGAGGCGCTTGCCCTATTTAAGCCATTTTTCGAGCGGCAAGACCATTTTATGACTCTTATGCAGGAGTTTTTAAAGCCATGAAAATACATCATCATCGTGACGTATTTGGCGACCATTTCACCCTGGGTGAGTTTCTAATCAATAACGAGCACTTCTGTTTTACCTGTGAGGATGCAGTGCGCGATATAAAGATTTATGGCATTACCGCCATTCCCGCAGGAACTTATAAAATCATCATGACATGGAGTAATCGCTTCAAGAAAGTCCTCCCGCTGCTCGTGGATGTGCCAAAATTTACAGGGGTGAGGATACATAGCGGCAACACCGATGACGACACTGATGGGTGTATTCTCGTGGGATTAACACGAACCGCTGAGGGGGTGGGCGATAGCCGGAAGGCGATGGACAGGCTCATGCCCTTACTGGATGCGGCATTTCACAATAAAGAAACCATAGAAATAGAGGTTGTATGAAAATCTTAGAACTCCTGGAGGACTCCAATGGCCGACTCTCAACTAACCGCACATGTCAACTTATCGCGGTCATTACTCTGGCTGCCAGCCTTATTATGGCCATGCGCATGGCCCTACCAGATGCAATTATCGTTAATGGTCTTGCGGGCATTCTTGCCGCCAACGCGGGCGGAACGTACGGACTTGCAAAATGGCGTGATACTCAACTTCCGAAAGGTAATGTAAATGCCAATCTTTCTAAGCCTGCTCGCAAATAGACGCCTGATAGGGATTATTCTGGCCGGTACGCTGTGCTTTAGCGCCGGATGGTATGTCCACAGCCGGATAGCTGCCTATACGCTGAAAAGCGCTTTAGAATCGCAGGAAACGGCATTGATGGGTAAATGTGAGGCTGACAAAGCTAAAACTGAAAGGATTGCCAATGACCTCGTTGAAAAGAACTCTGATCTGTCTCGGCGTATTGCTGAGTACCGTAGGATGCACAAGGCCAAGCCCGTGCTCGTTACCAACACCCCCGGCGCAGATGATGGAGAAGCCGGACGTGGATCTGTGGGAACGCATGTTGTCGATTCTGACGCCCTCATCAGCTACGCCGAATTAGCTGAGCAATACAGGCTGAGACTGGTGAGCTGCCAGAACTTTATACGTTTGGAGAGACAATAATTGGGTCTAGGTCAAATTTCTTATTGACAAAATGAACGGGGGGCTTTAGTCTAGTTTGCAGTTTCGGGCCGCTCTCTAGAGTCACAATATAATACAAACCAAGTGCTATATTGCGTCGGTATCTACAGGTGAAACCCCCCGTTGCCCAGCTGAGGCACCATCCAATATATCGAAGATTAAAAAAAGATCAAGCACTATTTGGCGCTGGTAACTTTTGCCGCCAACTGGTTAGCCAATTCCAAGATGCCCATCACATAATGCCCCATGCTGCCGGGGCGCTTCGCCATTCCATTATACCATGCAAGCCGCTCATTTGGGGTCGCCGTATCCCATCTGTCTTCGATCTCCTGCATTGCTTCGTTATTGAGTGTCATTCGGAATACCGTAATGGTAGCCCCGGCTGGATTCAAACCAGCTAACCCCTAAGGGCTTCCGTACCCGTAGCTTATTGGGCATCCGAGTTCGCGGGGCTATTATTTGAAATCTCTGTTCGTTTTATTTCACTACATCCTATCCCCATCCTAACGCCATTATCAAGCCTAGAGGAGCATTCTTTGCAGGCAATTAAATAAAGCTTATTTTTTGGTGCGGATTTAATAGCCTCAATCTGAACATTGTAATCCTCTTGGGATACTTCTCCTTTAGGGCATATATCGCAGTAATGTGTCATTTGTCCTCGCTAGTCTTAATCTGGTGTTGCAAGGCAGCGGCAGGGGCAAGTTACATTGCCACGCACCTCTTCATAAGTCCCATTGCAATAAGTGCAAACCGAAGCCTTGGTTGGTGAATCATATACAAGCATACCAGCATCGGCACAGTCTTTAAAATAACTGTGATCGGGATTCTGAGTAGGGTTGGCGGAAGGGGCTGGGCGAACCACATCGGGCGTATCTTGCACCCCTTCCATAACTGTATGCTTGTTTCGGTGAGCGTCATAAGTATCAATAGCCGCAACCAGAGAGTCTTCAAGCGATCCCCCTGCACGAGCAATGCTCTCAAATGCCATTCGTGCCGCAACTACAGATTCTTTATCCGACATGGTCTGATTCCTTATTTGAATCAGAATCTTCCCATCTAGTAGCCCCATCATCGCCAATTGCAAAGCCTCTGATTTTATCATTTAAGAAACGCGCCTTAGGACTCCATGATTTTTGGTAATTGGCACATTCTCCACGGTGTTGTAGTGCTATTAATATATCTTTTATCTGCTCTTCGCTTAATTTGTGATCGCCTATGAAAACCTCTTCATTGCCGTTGATGGAAAACAGAATTTTTCCAGTGAAGCCTTCGATAAGCGAACAAAGCGTATCCCCCGGCTCAATGCGATGGACTTTTTTTGATCCTTTGCGTAATATAAATTTACTCATCACACTGATTCCTTATTTCGTAGCTGTTCGTTTTCTCGCTGTAGCTTATCAATTAAATTGTCTCGCCATTCACGACCATTATCATCAAGGATATTAGGGTAGGCAGACGCTCTCAAACAAGAAAGCCAAGTGCAGCCCTTTGCATGGTTATCTCCTGCCTTGGCACCGCATACATGGCAGTCTGGAACCGGCGGAATACTCAACAATCTATCCATTGGCTTTCTCCCAGGCATCCATCGCGACCTCTTCATGTGTTTTCCCGCGCTCTATTCCTCCGACTTCTGTATGGCCACAACCGCACCACCAGTTCCACGGGTATTGTGGGGGGTAGTTCAACAATACTGTGTGAGAGAATCGCTGTATCATATTCTTATTGCACTTTGGGCAACTCATCAGCTTATCCATTACTCATCTTTCTTCACTAATTTGTATCCTGCTTTTATAATCGCTTCGTATGCAGCATTGGCTAAATCTAGTGATTCAAATTTACCAAGTTGATAAATATTATATTTCTTATTGCCGCGCTCATTTATGGCATAGGCCATTGCACCGATAAAATTATCGTTAGTAGTCATAATCCAGCCTCCCACAGAGCGCATCCCAAGCATTAGATATGCGGTGCTTTGCCTCGGTAAAGAAGTTTAGCGCTCGTTTATGAAGCGGTGGCCTGACATATGGCTTTGAATCTCCATAAAGCGCCTGAGTAAAAATGGCGTTCAATACGCGTTGCTGCTCTTGCACACTCACAATGCTGCTATAAGGACTGGCATCCCTATTATTGATCTGGTCTTTATTCTGTGTCATAATGTCCTTCGCTTATCTACCATGATGTGGATTTAGTTCTGGGAAGCGTTAAGGCGCTTCCTTGCCCCTATAAATACTCGTTATCCCGCTAATCGCGGGTCTTGTTCACACTTCTTTATCACCATACCATTTTCTAGCCGTTCTTCAATTACCTTCGGTGAGGGGTATTGTTCTTCTAGCCATGCATCAAATTTCTTTTGGTAATCTGATTTGCGCTTTTGCATCATTTTCCAGTTTGTAGGCAGTGGCTTTCTCATCTAATTCTTCCCATGCTGATTGAACGGAGTAGACGCATGTATAGGGGAAACAATTTGGGGATATATTTTAATGCTAATATTAAAAACCCAAGAGTTTTCCTTATATAACATGATGTTAAGTGTGTTCCGCCCGGATCACCAGTTTTACTACCGCTGATGCGTGTGGAACGCCGCGAAGCTTTCTCTACCCTACCTTTGCCAAGCATATTTATACCCGCCCGTTATCGTTGATTCCCGTTGACAGCTTCCATGTGAATGGGAAATAAAGGGGGAAACAAGTGTCACCACATTGGAATGTTTCCCCACATGAAGCTTACGGACAAAGCTGTAAAAGCCGCCAAGCCACAGGATAAGACCTATAGAATCTTTGATGGCGAGGGGCTTTATTTGGAAGTCAGCACTACGGGCGCGAAATATTGGCGCATGAAATGCAAGTTTAATGGACGAGAGGATAGGCTGGCCTTTGGAGTTTATCCTAAGGTATCGCTTTCCGAGGCAAGGCAGAAGCGTACAGAAGCCCAAAATGCCCTTAAAGACGGTAGGAACCCTCGCTATATTTCCAAGAAGAGTGAGGATGCCAGCTTTGAGGCGGTAGCCATGAAATGGTATGAGGCGCGCAAGGGCGCATGGGATGAGCGATACCAGGCCTCTATTCTCTACAGGCTTCAAAGGTACATATTCCCCTATACGAGGGGCATGATGATTGACAAAATGCTTGCCGAGGATGTTCTTAGAATAATCACTCCTTTGAATAATACCCCCGTGCTGGCCAAGAGAATACTTCGGTACGTCAACAGTATCTTTTCTTTCGCCATTATTACGATGGGGCAGATGAAATATAGCCCCGCTATAGGGTTGCATGTGGTTATCAAGAGCAAGCCTGAGACTCACAACCCCCACCTTACCATCAAAGAACTGCCGGAATTCCTTAAATGCATGGATGCCTATGCCGGGAACCCCATCACTAAAAAAGCTATGGAGTTTTTGCTTCTTACCATGACCCGTACTAGTGAGGTGCGTTTCGGCAAGCCATCCGAAGTTGATTTTGACAAGGCCATATGGGAGATACCTGCCGAAAGAATGAAAATGCGTCGCCCTCATATTGTCCCCCTATCCCGCCAAGCTCTGGCTATTTTGAAAGAAACGGCGGATGAAAAATATCTTTTCCCAAGCACAGTGAAGCGAGGTAGGCCAATAAGCGAGAACACCATTCTCTACGCTATATATGAGATGGGATATAAAGGCAGGCTTACGGGGCATGGCTTTAGGGCTACGGCGAGCACTATCCTTAATGAACGGGGATACAACACCCTCGCCATTGAAAGGCAGCTTGCGCATGTAGACCAGAATAAAGTTAGGGGTGCTTATAACCATGCCGAGTACCTTAATGAGAGGCGTGTGATCTTACAGGATTGGGCTGACTTGCTTGATGCCCTCCGAAATTCTCCAGCATCCACTTAACGACAACGCTTTCCAGCCACTTATTACGCCGCCATTTGTGGACAGGA
The DNA here is from genome assembly GCA_964647125.1 of uncultured Candidatus Saccharibacteria bacterium. GTDB lineage: Bacteria > Patescibacteriota > Saccharimonadia > Saccharimonadales > UBA4665 > UBA6224. The sequence goes on along the minus strand of CAZYFP010000005.1, from coordinate 5,842 downwards.
GCCGGGAACTCGCCAGCAGCGATACGCTCATCCAGCCATGTGCGACCATAGCCCACCATGCCTAGTACGTCTTCTGTATCTAAAAGTTTCTCAGTCATTTTCCCCTCCTTCGTTATTTGAATACTCGCTCCGGTCACGGCGTTTCCTTTTTAGCATGCTTTCCAGCGCTTTATTTATGCAGGCAAAGCAAAGTGAAAACTCAGGCTCACGATACGTGGGCTGGTAACAATCAATGCAACGGATCGTCAGGTTAGTCATCGCCATCCTCCAAAATCATCTTTATGGCTTGATGCATCAGATATATCGCACGCTCTGCCGTAATATGTCCCTCGATCTCAATGAATTCCTTGCCCTCAATAAGGTTGTTCAGTATTAACCGGCCACCTTCTTCATTCCGATCTGGTTCACCACTGAATAAGTTGATAATATCGCCCATGCTCAATGGCCTCCCGGTCGGGTTGGTATAATGTAACTTTCTACTGGGAATGGTATGTTGCATAGCGCCTCAAGCCAGAACGCCCCCTTTTCAGTTGATCTATAGACACCGGGTAGCTTTTCATCCGGCACAATCATTCCTTGGGCAAGAAGCATATTGTATGCGCCTTTAACTGCCATTGCATCAGCCCGCTCATGTGGCGTTGGCGTGCAGTGACAGTGCATCATCACTTCAATATCGTTAAGTGAAACCATTACTTTGTCCTCTCATCGTTTGATCCAGTGGTTACGAATACAAGTTTCCGCATATCCTCAAGGTGATAGCGTAGGGCATCTATTGTGCTGCTATTGCCAGAGCCGTCTTTAGGCCGAAAACCCGCTTTCCATAACTCATTAAAAAGCCCCTGCATTGCAGCACGGCTTAGTCTAGCTGTTGGTGTTATGAGAATTGCATCTTTATGCTCAACCATAACTAGCGGCTCACTAACATAGCGCTTATTGCGGCTACGATCAAAAAAGGCTATCTCATAGCAATCATTCCATGGCGAATCGTGGAACCGTAATTCAAGATTATCTTCCATTGCTAGCCTCACCCCTTCGATTCAGTTGTGCGGATATATAGCCGCCTTCTTGTTTTGCCGTTTCTCTGGTGTGAATAATCAGGCTTCTCTAAAAACACACCATCTTGGAATAGTTGGTGGAACCGCTGTTTAAAGCTATTCCACTCTACTTCCCAATTGATTTGCTCATACATCAGGAACAGGTCAAAGACGGTACACCACATAAAGGTAGGAGCTATGTTTCTAAGGAAATGCGACATGCTCATTCCTGACCTTTAGAATCGTTGCTCATATTTTGCCCTATCTTTGGCCTCATCGCACATAGCGAAGAAATGGTTTTTAGCGGCTTCCATAGCCAAATCGCTAAGTTTTGTTTCGTGAACGGGATGACCTGCTTCTTGGGCTTCCGATTCCAGCCGGTCATACTCTTCCATAAATAAATCTTTCATGATGCTCATACTGCGCTCCCTTCACAAATAATGCCGCATTTTATGCTCGGCTCGGATTGATAATTGCCCATTTCTGGCGGTAACTGGTCAAGAAACATAGGGATACCTATGCGCTTACCATCTTTGCGAATTTCCGTTTTGTTGATGGCATGACCGAATTTACGTTCTTGCGCGGCCATGCGATTAAATACTTCGGGGAAATCGCGGCGTATTTTATTCCAATACCCCATGCCTCCTTTAACGCAGCCTATGCAGTTGTTGTTTTTATATCCAAGCCGGTACATGGCGGCTTGCTCGATACCTGCATCAGCCAGCATCTTATGACAATCCTGCTTTGTTATTCCGGCCTCCATCAAGGGAAGCCAAACATGAACATCCGGCTCGTCATCAAGGAATTGGTCAACCCTGTCCTCCTCTCCCTTATGAAGCCCAAACACATGAATATCTCCAGGGCGTTGGAAAGCCTTCCGCATTTCCTTTTTGAGCAGGCGAGTGCAGGGTGCACCATGACGATGCTTTATGAATTTCACATCGTCCTGAACCTCAAAAACACTGCCATGATATTTTTCGTTGGTGACATGGATAATTTTCCGACCTAACCATACTTCACAATCGACCTGCATCCGGTCATTATCTGGGTGTTCTTCACGCAGCCAGTTTCGAGCAATAACAATTTCGCGGCCAGCTTTACGCTCGTCATTGCTTTGCAAAACCATCTTAGCAGCAACGGCGCTGGCGGCTCCACATGAAAACCAACAGATAATACGGCTCATTCTGGCTTCCCATCTTCTATTTGATTGCCCTCGTTATAGGGCTTGGTGCAAAGTTCATCCGCCCGCTCGTGAGAATGCCCAGCAGCGCGATAGCGTAAATATTTCTCGAACATTGTGCGGCCCTCTTCGCTGTTGCCATGCCGCAGGAAATTAACGTGCATTGCATGATAACGGTGTATCTAATCCCGGCATCATCAAGCATTGCTTCAAATTGCTCCCGGTGTGTCATGACCTACGATTCCCTCGATGGGTTAAATTCAGCGCGCAACTCAAGGCAGCGGTTTTGATACCAAATCCTTGCATCTCGTGTTCTGCGGTTCCATTCGCCGCGCGCTGAATCAAACTTTCCTGATGCCTTTTTGCATTCTTCTTCAGTGCCAATAATTACGACCTCAGAATGTTTGCGATGGTTGTTTCCGATCACAATATTCTTTTTTGTAACCTTATGGATTTTGCCAACCCAACCCCACCCCGAATCATCGGAGTAGTAAGCGTATTTATTTATGCAGGTTTCATCTATATTCATAAGGTCACTCATCATTTACTTGGTTGGCTTGCCTTTAAGGAACTCGTAGAAAACCTGTGCATCCTTGACGATATTTTTTGGCTCGTATGCGCCTCTTACCAATCCTACGGATCGATCTAAAGCTACTTGCCGCATATTTTGATCCTTCCATGCGCTATGTTCTTTTGCTGCTTCGACGTCTGATTTTTTACTTGCTGTAGACATAAATATTCCTTTCGTTATTTGTACCGTTAATTCAATGATGGGATAGTGACCCGCTATGATTCCTGTCACTGTTTGCAGCCTCGATCTTACGATCTGAGGTATCCCATATTGGCGACACTATTTCGTTTTCCAGCAGCGGAGGCCGTCATTTGTCTGGCGGAAACCGAAGCTTGATTTATTTTCTTTCGCCCATTTACCAGCCTGGTAACGAACGCTTTTAATTGTCGCCTCGTCATCGCCGATCAGAAACGATTGGTTGACGCGCATAGCTGCAAACACAGACTCATACGGGTTTGGTTTAGTGCGCGACGGAACCTCAATGCCGCTTTCAATCTTAAACGGCAGCCCCCCCCCATTGGTGTTTTTCGTGGCGATTTTAAGTTTTGCATTCGTCTTCATAGTCACTCCTACTCTGTTAAAACCGGGAGCCGCCCGGCGCGGTTACTCAATTCTTCCATCAGTGTATGGTTACGTAACGCTTAGCCTTGCGCTTTGCCTCAGCGAAGCTCTTGCACCATTTAGGCTTTGCAGCCGGTACAATTTCACTGTGCTGATAGCGTGTCTTTGGCCCAACGTATGTGAACAGTACCCTGCCGATCACCACAGCCTTAAGGTCTTTGTTCTCGGAATAGATTGAATAGTCTCTCATGCTGCGTACTCCCTGATTGGAACTGGATGTCCGAACTCTGCCATGCAAGCAGTTATGGCCGTGATATATTCAGCCATTTCTGCTACTGACATTTCTTTGCTGCGCATCGCCCTGGCGTATTTGCGACCATCTAGGCATTTAGCCATTGCCGAAGGTGCGAACTGCGCCAGTAAATCCTCGTGCACTTGCTCGATGGTGAGCGGGTCGCCCATGTCGAACCGAACACGCCGGACATGAGGAACGATAGCCGACCAGTAGTAAGAATTTTGGTTGAGCGAGCGCTTTTCCTTATATTCCGCAACGGTGAGCTTGATGCGCTTCCCGGCGTATGAAGGAAACACATTGGCCAGTGTCGCCTTCATACCCTCGGGCAGCTTCCCATCCGGCAATATGCAAAATGAGTAAGTGTTCATTAGAATTGTATCTCCTCTTTGGCGTATTCCTCAGCGCGCTGTGAAGCCGGTTTAGTGGCCTCGGCGTACTCAGGTGATTTCATAATGGTTTGCTTGAGCGAGTCGGAAAGTTTGGCAAGCTTGATGTCGTCAAACTCATTCAGGCTGAAATAAATAGGCTCATTCACAAGCTCAGGCGTGGGCATACCCTTTGGCAGTTTCATGATGCTGCTTATATTCGCGTAGGTATTGCCGTCCTTTTCTCCCACATTGTGAACGATCTGCATCATGCAAGCCTTACCGATAAGCACACCAATATCGAATTTACCAAAATCGTCATCGGTGAAAGCGAGGCCGCGCCAAGCCTCAAGATGCTTGCGAAGGCTCGATTTCTCGTTGCTTGAAAAGGTGTATTTCTTATGAGCGCTGAATGGCCTGCCGTCCTGCATGACGTGCTCGCCATGCAATTCCCACGACAGCATGATTTTGTGCTTGGGTTTTTTCTCTTCCTCGCCAAAGCCCTCTAGCTGAGTGCCAAGGTCGATAACCCGATAGCAAACAGCAGTGTAAACGCCTGCCGGGGTGGTTTCAAAGCTGTTTTCTTCTTTCTTCGGTAATACTAAAGACATAAATTTCCTTTCTACGGTTCAAATGTCAAACTAGGTTAGACCAGACCTCCCGCGCGTTACTGCGCGATAAGTCATCATTCAGCCAAAAATCTGATGGGCTTGGCGTGAATATCGCATCCAGCAAATGCGGCTCGGTTACGTTGCTGAAAATCGTTTGCATGGCGTTCATACCGGCCAGCATGATATTCCAATGCTTTTCTGGTTCAGTGAGGGTATGGGTGACGCTTTTGCATCCTGCTTTGAGGGGGATGAGATAGACGAAATCCGTCTTTGTCGTTCCCTCGGTATGCAGGTGATAAAAGGAGCCTTGGCGGGCATGGGGAGCGGAAAGGGCCGAAGGTGTGCGTCCCGTCACTTTCAAGTCCACAATCACACCGCCCTCAAAGTCATAATCGATATACCCCATCCAAGGCAGATGACTACCGGCCACGCGCTCCTGATTGACCCAGAGCTTGCGCTGCATGTTGGTAAGCTTGCCATAGGGCTTAAGGGCTTCCAGACCGCATTTAATAAGCTCTACGATGGGCGCGCGGGCTTCCGCTGCCTCATCTATATCCAGATCGGCAACGGACTTGTCATAATCGGCCAGAGAGCTTGCAATGGCTTCGTCTTCTGACATGCCCTGATAGACCCGGTTTATGCCCAGCTCCACAGCCTTGCCACGCTGCATATCGACAGATTCAACGCCTTTTACGCCTTTAACCTTCTCCAGATACCAGCGGGCGCGGTAATCCAGAAAGCTGTTGACGCTTGAAGGGCTATAGACCTTGAGGTGATTAGCTATGGACACGGTTTTTACTCCTATCGCTAATCGCAATATTCATCGCCACCAGCATATCACTGGACTCGGCCAGAATGTCCTTAACCGAGGCCACCGCAGAAAAGCTCTTGCTGTAAAGCTTTTCCAGCGCCAATAGGCCGGTATAAATATCCTGAGCCAGCGTTTCGGCCATTACTTCTTGGGGGTCTATGTTTGAAATGCTCATGGTATCCGTCCTGAAAATTCATTTCTCTTGCTTGCTACCACCGCGAAGTGGTTTGATTTATTTTAGCCGGAGCCGTCGCCGGAGCCGGAGCCGTAGCCGTCGCCGGAGCCGGAGCCGGAGCCGTCGCCGTAGCCGTCGCCGGAGCCGGAGCCGTCGCCGGAGCCGTCGCCGGAGCCGTAGCCGGAGCCGTAGCCGTAGCCGGAGCCGTAGCCGTCGCCGGAGCCGGAGCCGTCGCCGGA
>CAZYFP010000004.1:0-54621 GCA_964647125.1 uncultured Candidatus Saccharibacteria bacterium | reverse complement strand
GGCCGCCGCTTGGGACGCCGCTTGGGCCGCCGCTTGGGCCGCCGCTCGGGACGCCGCTTGGGCCGCCGCTTGGGACGCCGCTCGGGCCGCCGCTTGGGACGCCGCTTGGGCCGCCGCTTGGGCCGCCGCTCGGGACGCCGCTTGGGCCGCCGCTTGGGACGCCGCTCGGGCCGCCGCTCGGGCCGCCGCTCGGGCCGCCGTAGTCGCCGATCTCGTTGGCCAGCACGGCCTCACCCAGGAACACATCGACACCCTCATGAAGCCCTGGACCGACGTACTGGGCATCGACTGGGCACAGGAAGTGACCGCATGACGCCACGCAACCCCTGGCGTCGTCGCATCCGTGACGAGCTGGTTCCCATCCTGTGGCTACTCGCCATCTCCGCACTGATCGGCGCCGCGCTCGGTCGGTGCATCGCTCATGCCGAACCGGTCACCGCGGGTGAAATGTTCGCCATCGAACACGCCGCAGACATCTGCATCACCTTGGATGCACACCCAACCATCCCCGGTGTCCTCGGTGTCCTGACCGCACTCACCGAATACGGGTTATCGGCCACGGAATCCGGTGTCGCACTGGCGTCAAGCGTGGTGGCTGTGTGTCCGATCCACGCACCACTCCTGCGGCAGTTCGTTGCCCGGTATCAGCAGGAACGACGGTGGGTCGCATGAGCCAGATTACGGCTGAGAGTCACGAACAGGTCGTGCAGATGCTCAACGAAGGCATGTCTCACGCGGATATCGCTGCGATGACCGGGTATTCACGGTCGAACGTCACTCGAATCCGCCAGCGGTACAACCTTCCGACACGTCCCCGTGCTCTCGATCGGTTCGAGGCCTTAGAGGATTCCCTGGCTCTCGGGATGACCGTCGAGCAAGCTCTTGACGATGCCGGCTGGGCGAAAGCCGTATCGGCAGTTCGCGCGTACCAGCGTCATGGACGTCCAGCGCCGCGCGGTCTACGGCGTGCGGTTCATACAGAAAGGACGTCGGGCGCATGATCATTGACTACGTCCCCGATCACGATCTCGATCGAGTCGCCGATATTGCTGTCGGCTTGCACGAGCTCATGATCAACAATCCCGACAGACTGTATGGCGAGTTGGTGGCGTTGTGCGTGCAGCATCCCGCGAAGGCCGCGCAGATCATCATGTGTCTGGTGTCGTGGTTCGACCCTGAGGTGCCGTGTTCGGTGTTGTGGCAACGGGTGGAGCACTTGGTCGGGCTGGCGGGGAGGCAAGCATCGTGATCGCTGATTCTCGAGTGGGCCGAATCCGTTCCTTGGCAACCGAAGCCCAAGTCGAAACCGCACGACTCATGGACGAACTCGACACATGGAACCCCGACCACCGGCACCTGCAGATCGTATGGAACTACCAACGGCGCGTGATCAACAAGATGAACATGTTGGAGGCAAAGTGAGCGCCGGATGGTGGGAAACCGGAGAGGTTCTGTTCGCCCGGGCTGAGGGGTTCCGAACTCGCACGATCGGCGAATGCCACGAGCACGATTGGCGGTCGGACCGTCACGGCAACGGTGTGTGCGTGACATGCGGTCAGACAGCCACGGAGGCCGGACTGTGATTCCCACCGAAGACGGCATTCATTCGATGGTGCCCGAGGAGGTCTACCACGCCGACCGCGGTTCGTTGTCCGTGTCGGGTGCCAAGCTGTTGCTGCCACCGTCATGTCCGGCCAAGTTCCGATGGGCGATGGACAACGGGCGGAAGCCGAAGAAAGTCTGGGACTTCGGTCACGTCGCCCACCACCTGGTGCTGGGCAAGGGCGCGGAGTTCACGGTGCTGGACCCTGCGGTTCATGGCCTGACCAAGGACGGCAAGCCAGCGGCGTCACCCGCAGCGACCGCGATGTGGAAGGCCGCCGAGCAAGACGCGCGGGATCGTGGTCGGACACCGATCTCCCTGGTCGATTTCGAGAAGGCCGAAGCCATGGCCGCCGAGGTTCTTCGGCATCCGGTGGCCGGTCCGATCTTCGCCGACGGCACCGCCGAGGTCAGCCTGTACCACGCCGCCCCAGAGACGGGAGTGCGGTTGCGGTGTCGTTGCGACTGGATCGAACCGGGCGGAGACATTGACGACTACAAGACCAGCATCACCGCGAATCCGACGGAGTTGGTTCGGAAGTTCTGGGCGCTCGGCTATTTCATGCAGGCGGCCTGGTATATCGATCTCGCTGTCGCGGTCGGCGCTGCGGAGAACCCACGGTTTCGATTCGTGGTGCAGGAGAAGGAACCGCCATTCCTGGTGACGGTCGTCGAATACGACCAGGAGTCAATCGACGAAGGCCGTCGGCTTAACCGTCTGGCGATCCGCACGTACGCCGAGTGTGTGTCGTCCGGTGTGTGGCCGGGATACAGCGACAGCATCGTCCGGCTGAGCCTCCCGAGCTGGGTGCTCCATCAATCACGTGCTGAGGCCGACTTGGCTGACGCCGCAACCATCATCGCCGAACTGGAAGGGATCTATCAGTGACCGAACGCTGGTTGCCGGTTCCGGGACATGAAGGACTGTACGAAGTCAGCGACCGAGGCCGTGTCCGCAGCCTCGGCCGGTACGTCCAGCTCGGGCATCCCGGATCGAAACCGAGATGGCAGCACGAGCGGATCCTGCGACCCGGCGTAACGCGCGGCACCTACCGAACGGTTCGCCTGTCGCGCAACTCGATCGGCAAGACATTCATCCTGCATCGGCTCGTATTGGAGACCTTCGTCGGTCCGGCACCTGACGGTACCGAGTGCTGTCACAACAACGGCGACGCATCGGACAACCGACTGGCGAACTTGCGCTGGGATACGGCGAAGGCAAACATGGCCGACCAACTCGCGCACGGAACGCATTGGTCTGCCCGCAAAACGCATTGCAAGCACGGCCACGAGTTCACGTCCGGCAACACCTACCACTTCATCAATCAAGCAGGAAATCCACGGCGCATGTGCAAGGCGTGCTGCCTGAATCGCGGCAGAGAGCGCCGCGCCAACCGAAAGGAACTGTCCGCATGACGAACGCAGTAGCCAGGGCCGACCAGAAGACGTCGCTGGCGCAGCTGATCCAGCAGATGAAGCCGGAGATCGCCAAGGCGTTGCCGTCGCAGATGTCGCCGGAGCGGATGGCCAGAATTGCGACGACAACGTTGCGTCAAACGCCCGCACTAGCACGGTGCACACCGGAGTCGTTCCTTGGTGCGCTGCTAACGGCTTCGCAGCTCGGGTTGGAGCCAGGTCCGATCGGTGAAGCGTACTTCGTGCCGTACGGGCAGGTGTGCACGTTCATCCCCGGTTACCGGGGCCTGATCAAGCTGGCGCGGAACTCCGGTCAGTTGGTCGACATCTGGGCGGAGATCGTCTACGAGGAAGATGAATTCAAGGTCAGTTATGGGCTGCATCGCGATCTCGTCCACAAGCCGAAGATGGGCGTCGACCGCGGCAAACCGATCTACGTGTACGCGGCGTCGGAGCTGAAGGACGGTGGGCGTCCGTTTGTGGTGATGACGGTCGCTGAGGTGGAGGCGATCCGGGCGCGGTCGAAGGCTGGCCGGAATGGTCCGTGGGTGTCGGATTGGTCGGCGATGGCGAAGAAGACTGTGGTGAAGCAGTTGTCGAAGTGGTTGCCGTTGTCGGCGGAGTTCAACACGGCGGCGGTGCTGGATGGGTCGGTGCGTACCGATGTGGGTGCGTTGGTGGATGTGCAGCCGGAGTTCGTGGACGGTGACGTGGTGGCGGAGATGCCGGCGATTGAGGCTGAGTCTGGTCAGGGCGGCGGTAACGACCTGGGGGATGCTGCTGAGCCGTCGTCGGGCAGTGCGGTTGCCGATCCTCCAGGTGACCAGGCCCCGACGGCTGAGGTGAAGATGGCCAGCAAGGTGCAGCTCGGGAAGCTCGCGCAGATTCGGGCGGCGGAACGCTACGACACCGACGCCGAATGGCATGCGTGGTTGACCGATTATCTGGGGAAGTCGATCGGCTCGGACAACGACATCACGTACGACGACGCCGCAAAGGTGCTCGCGGAGTTCAACGGTGGTGCGGCATGAGCGAGGCACGGTATCCCGTCGAGCAGTTGGACGATGAAGACGACGACGGGACGATGCCCGACAACGTGCAGGCACTCGTCGATGCGGTGGTTGGGCATCGGATCGTGTCGGCGGTCCGCGGCAAGGTCGCGGCTCCTCCTCGATACGGAGGTGAGCCCTACGAACGTGAGGGTTTCGTGATCACTCTCGACAACGGGACACGAGTTCTGTTGGAGGACACCGACGATTGCTGCGCTCACACCACCCTCGACGACTTTCTGCTGCACGCCGACAAGGTCGATCACCTGATCACCGGTGTCGGCACCACCGAGCAGTACGAGAAGTGGCACATCTACGCCGATCTGGGCGACGTGTTGGAGCTGACGGTGAGTTGGTCCTGCGGCAACCCCTTTTACTACGGCTACGGCTTCGACATCAACGTCATTCCTCTGCAATCGAATTCCCAACCAGGAAGTGAGTAACTAGTCATGGCCGAGATCAAGTTGGCGGGCAAGCTGCCCAAGGGTGACGCTGACGGGCTGTCGCAGCTTGCCGGCGCTTTGGTGGAGAATCCGCACAAGGTGCACGTCGCGATTCTGCTGATGGACTGCAAGCAGGTTACGACGGATCAGGACACTGGGGACACGATCCCGACGGCTCGGATTCGCCGCGTCGAGGTCGTGCGACGCGAGGACCTGTCGCAGGCCGAGAAACTGGTGCGTCGGGCATTGGAGGAGCGTTCGGGCACGACGGTGTTGCCGATGGAGTTGGAGGACGAGATCACGGCGGCGTTCGCCGACATCGATCCGCGCACAGGCGAGGTCGGCGAGTAGTGGCCAGGACTCGCACCTCCGCGAAGGCGGCCGGTGCCCGGTTCGAGCGGGAGATCGCCGACTACCTCGCCGTCACCCTCGATGATGACCGGATCGACCGTCGGGTGCGTACCGGCGCCAATGACCGGGGCGACATCGGCGGCTTGCGGGTCCACGGTCAGCGGCTCGTGATTGAGGCAAAGAACTGCGCGCGAACGACGTTGCCCGCGTGGGTAGCTGAGGCGCACACGGAAGCCGGCAACGACGACGCCCTGGTGGGCGTGGTGGTGCACAAGCGGCACGGGGTCACTGATCCCGGGAGGCAGTGGGTGGCAATGACTGTCGATGACCTGCTCGCGTTGATGACGGGTCAGCGGCATGGGCATCGAGTTGAGGAGATGGTGTCGTGAGTGGACGTCGGTTGTTGGTGGATCAGCGGGAGTCGGATGCCGGTCAGTTTTGGTATGTGTTGCGCGGTGGTAACGGGCAGGTGCTCAGCACGTCGGAGATGTATCCGACGCGGGATGGTGCCTTGCGGGCGGCCAGGCGGTTCATTGCGTTGATTGCCCCGGTGCCGGTGACGTTCACGTACTCGACTGGCAATCGGCCGCCGATCACGGACCCGAACCTGTTGCCGCCGAAGCGGGTCACGGAACGTGTCCGATGATGGATTTCGAAGAGTTGCTGTTCGGCGTGCTGTTCACAGTCGTCGCGCTGGTCGCATTGTTTCTGGTGGTCGGAATGCCAGTCAGGTATATCCAGCATCATTTCGATGCGAAGTCGTGCGTGGTGTTCGCTGAGCAGTCCGGTTACGACACGAAGTTTGTTGACTACAACTTCTTACAGTGGGATTGTCTTGCGCACCGCGATGACGGCAAGTGGGTCAGCCGAGACAGCCTGCGAGACATGCAATGACCTCCCTCGCCTACCTGTCCGACCCCGACGACCCGCGCGTCAAAGCCGCACTGGGTGTCGAGTGTCAGCTCTGCAAAGCGCCACCGGGAGCACAGTGCGGGTGGCCGATTGGACCGCGCTTGATTCACGAAATCAGAATCCCGGAGAAGGTTCTGTTCGGCGGTGCGGCGTGAATGCTTGCGAATCCGGCGATGAACCTCTCGGCGAGGCACCTGAACTCGCTGTGTCGCGTTCTCTGTCTTTGGTTGACCGGCAAGCTCAGGCGCTGAGGGAGATTCGCGCTCAATGCGAGGCGTGGCGGCTTGAAGTTCCTGGCGAGGATTACGACTCGATGGACTATCACTACGCCGATGCAGGACGGACCGTCCGCTCGATTCTTGAACGGCACGGCGTCGCATGAAGATCGGCTCTCTATTCTCTGGCGCCGGCGGTCTCGATCTAGCTGTTGAGGCAGTGTTCGTTGGTCGCACAGTCTGGCATTGCGAGCCGGACCCGGCGGCGTCGAAGGTGTTGGCACACAGGTGGCCCGGAGTGCCGAACCTGGGCGACATCACCGCCGTCGACTGGGCGACCGTTGAACCGATCGACGTGCTTTGCGGCGGGTTCCCTTGCCAGGACGTTAGTTCGGCGGGCCGACGCGCCGGCATCCGTGAGGGCACCCGTTCGGGGCTGTGGTCGCACTTCGCTGACGCCATAGATGTGCTGCGGCCGCCGGTCGTGGTGATTGAGAATGTGAGAGGACTGCTCAGTGCAAAGGCCCATCGCGCAATGGAATCCGGCGACACAGATCTGGGAGACGGATCTGGTGGACCTGTTCTCCGAGCGGCAGGAGCCGTTCTCGGAGACTTGGCCGACCTCGGGTATGACGCGCAGTGGTCGACTGTTGCCGCTGCCAGCGTCGGCGCACCACACCGCCGCGAGCGCGTGTTCATCCTTGCTGTCGACGCCACGCGCGAGTCGGGGGGCGTCGACAACGGAGATTGCCTATGCACTGGGGGGCCAGCGGAGCAACACCGATCGGACTCAGGGGCAAGTGCTGCTACCGACACCGACAACCCAACCATCGACAGGCAACGGTCACGCCCGGAATCTGGGCAAAGAGGTGCAGTTGCTACCGACGCCGACCGCGCAGGCGGCGAAGCACTCAGCGGACGACCGCGGGCCGGGGACACTGGACGACCACAACCTATGGAGCGTGGCGGCGAGAATGGGGCAGGACAACCTGTTGCCGATGCCGCGGGCGACGGACGGCACGAAGGGTGGCCCGAATCAACGCGGTTCGTCGGGCGATCTGATGCTGCCCTCAGCGGTGATGGACCTGTAGCCCTCCTGCCGACACCTATGTCGCGGGACTGGCGCGGCAGTAGCGAAGCCGACGAGAACCGCCATAGCCCGAACATGTCAGCCATTGCGGCACTGCTGCCAACTCCTGCATCGGCCGACGCCGAACGCGGCCCCGACTTCGCTCGCGCCAACCGTGACGGCTCAGGCGGCGACGACCTGGTTACCATCTGCTCCCGTGCGTCCCGGCAACGCGGCTGTCGATGGGGAAAATACGAAGCCGTTATTACCCGCTGGGAAACCCTGACCCGACCCGCACCATCACCCACTGAGCCGAACCGCAGCGGCAACCCTCGCCTGGCCGCCGCATTCGCCGAATGGGTGATGGGCTGGCCCGCTGGCTGGGTAACCGACCCCGCTATCGGGATCAGCCGCAATAACCAACTTCGCATCATCGGCAACGGCGTTGTGCCACAGCAGGCTTACGCCGCGATCAGTGGATTGCTCAATGTTTGCGGGGTGGCCGCGTGACCCACTTGCTCAGGTATTCGCGGATGACGGTGGAGACGTCGCGTCCTTCGGCTTCGGCTTTAGCGCGTGCGGCGGTCCACAGTTCGTCGGGGATGCGGATGTTCCGCAGTGCGGTGCCCCTAGCCATTGATGGCCTCGAATGTTTCGCCTGCGTGGATGCTGGCCCAGCGTCCGTCGGACCGGGTGATGGCCAGCATGAGCCCTCCAGATGCCGTGGGGTGTTCGGTGATGGTGCCGACTACTTCAGTGCCGTTGACGGTGGTGTAGCGGGCGGGGGTGCCGATGAGGCTGTCGCGGTAGTCGTTCGACTTGGCCAACTGCTCGGTGTTGATGCTTATGTGCTTGTTCATGCCTTGAGTATACCTACACGTGTACCTACACCGCAAGCGATTGGAGTGGCGTCGTGACCGCCCGTGTGTCCGTCTACCGGCAACTACGCGGCCCAACACCCGAACGCATGACTGCCAGATGCCAGGAATCCCTGTGCGTCAACCCGAATCACATGGAGGCGTGTGCATGACCATCGAAATACGCATCGTCGAAGTGCTGACAGCGCATCGGATCGAACGCTGCTCGGTATCCAGCTCGACCGAATCCTATCAGTGGGGTCGTTGTACGGGCTGCGATTTTGAGAGCGAGTACTTGCCGATCAAAGGCGTGAACTGGGACGAGCTAGCTCACGACATCGGTCGATTCCATGCCGCTGAAGTGCTTGCCACTGAACTGTTCCCGCTCATCACCACCGTCGCCGAACTCGACGCGTTACCAGTTGGGACGGTCGTCGTCGATGACACCTCCGACGTTCTACGCCGGGAGAACGAGGCGGGCGGCTGGACCATGAACGGCTATGAGGGACTGCGTATCCCAATCCTCCCTGCCCGTGTGATTGATCGACCCGAAAGGAACGAACCGTGACTGCGCCCGATTTAAGTCGTATGCAGAGCCAGCCAAAAGCGCCGTGTCCCAATTGTGGTCGGCTCAATGCCTGGTTCCAGCCTGACTGTAAGAAATGTGGACGCAAGCTATGACCGCTGATTTCACCGCCCGCATCACCGAGATCCTGCGCGGGCAATTCCCGCTCAACGGCAACGACGTACACGCCCACGTTGCTGCTCTGATCGCCCAGGCCGCCGAGCAGCACTACCGACCGAGAATCGAAACAATCGAACAGCTCGACGCGCTGCCGGTCGGAGTCGTGGTACTCGACGCCGAACTGAATGTGTGTGAGCGGCTGGGAGGTTGGGACGAGGGGCTAGGCGGCCCGTGCGGTCTGATGTGGGGCACAGTTGGCGTCGCCGCACCCGTCATCCCCGAGCTCCCCGTCGTCGTGCTGTGGTCACCAGGAGCGGACGAATGAGCGCGCACGAAGAGTGGCGCGCGGTGCCGGAATATGAGGGTCTATACGAGATCTCAAGTCTCGGTCGGGTTCGCAGCCTAGAGCGGTACACGGACAGGAAAGACGGTTGTCGGCAGTACACGTCGACACGCATCCTCAAAGCAACTCCGAACACGCAAGGTCACAATCGTGTGTCGTTGTCACGGAACGGCAAGATTCAGGGTCATCCCGTGCACCGTCTAGTCCTGATCGCGTTCGGCGTAAAGGGCGACGGAGACGTGAAGCACTTGAACGGCGACCTGGCGGACAATCGGCTGTCTAACTTGGCCTGGGAATCTCAGATCAGTCCCATTTCCAGGATGTGGAGACGCACGGAGGTGCACCCCGAGTCTGGGTGTTGGATCTACACCGGATCGCTTGTGCACGGCTACTCATCAGTCAGGCACGAAGGCGAATCCCTTCGTGGCCATCGGCTGGCATACAAGCTGATGGTCGATCCAAACCTGCCTGACGAACTGGTTATTGACCACGTAGTAGCGCGCGGATGTATCTCGAAAGCGTGCTGGAATCCGTCGCACCTGGAAGCCGTAACGCAGGCCGAGAATGTCCGTCGAGCCCGGCTTGGGACGGTGGCATCGTGACCAATTTCGATCCAGCTATCGAAGCCGCACGACGAGCATGGGATTCCGCGCATTTCGATGATCCGATCGACGGATTTACCGCCGCTGCCCGCGAAGCCCTCAAGCCGATCAGGGCAAAGTGTGAAGAACTCGACGTCATGTTCGACGGTGCCGCCACCGATGTGGCCGCAGGTGTCCGTTTAGCACTGACGCAGATCGTCCCGCTCATCTACAGCAGCAAGGAGAGTGACCGTGGCTGACGACATCCTGGCCCGCGCACGGGCGGCACTGGAAGGCGTCACCGAGGGACCGTGGGAGGTGAACCGCGAAGGCTGGGCGGTCATCTCGTCCAGTTCAGACTCCGTCCTACACGGCTACTTCGAGGGCGACTGCGATAACTGCTGCTATCCCATCACCGCCGCCGCGAGCGTGGCGATCAGCATCGAGAACGTCACCTTCATTGCTGAAGCCCGCACGTTGATTCCAGAGCTGCTGGCCGAGGTCGAGCGCCTGAGGGGTGCGCTCGAAACACTCATGCAGCAGTGGAAGTCCCAGCCGAAGGGGAAGATGCCATACGTCACCCCTGCGAACATCGCCGACGTCGAGGCCGTGCTGCTGGGTGACCAGTGAGCGACACGACCAGTAGCCCCGAACGCGCGCGCCTTGCCGCCGAGATCCTCGTCGACACCTGGCGTGAACTCGGATCCGACCCCGCCACCTACGACCTCGTATGGCAAGCCAAGGAATACCTCCACCACGCCGCCGACACTCTCACCCCGACAACCCACGTCGTCGACGCCGAGATCACCTGCGACGCCGAGCACCCCGCCGTGCGGAACAACCACTGCGGCCTCCCCGAAGACCACCGCGGACCCCACGCAACCACGGTCCTACGGTGGCCCATCGAGCGGGAGAGCATCTGATGTTCACTCTCACCTGCCTGTGCGGGCACTACCACCACACCACCTGCACCCACTGCGGCTGCACCACCTACCAACCCCACTGCA
The DNA here is from genome assembly GCA_964647125.1 of uncultured Candidatus Saccharibacteria bacterium. GTDB lineage: Bacteria > Patescibacteriota > Saccharimonadia > Saccharimonadales > UBA4665 > UBA6224. The sequence goes on along the minus strand of CAZYFP010000004.1, from coordinate 44,091 downwards.
ACACCTGCGACGGCCACGGCTGCGCCGACTGCAACACCTAACGAGGGAGAACCCATGGCCGTATCCAAACGACTCCGCTTCGAAATCCTCCGACGCGACAACCACGCCTGCCGCTACTGCGGACGATCCGCACCCACCATCGAGTTGACCGTCGACCACGTCGTGCCGGTCGCGCTCGGCGGCAGCGACGACCCCACGAACCTCATCACCGCATGCCGAGACTGCAACGGCGGCAAATCATCCGTACCCGCCGACGCCGCGGTGGTCGCCGACGTCGCCCAGGACGCGGCGCGCTGGGCCCGGGCCATGCAGCTGGCCATCGCCGAACGCTCCCAAGCCACCGAAGAACGCGCCGACCTCATGGGCTGGTTCAACAGCATCTGGTGCGAATGGACCGACTGGCGCGGCGACATCTTCCCGGCTCCCGAAGGAGCTTTCCTGTCCATCCCCGCCTTCATCGCCGCAGGCCTGACCAAGGCCGATCTCCGGGAGTTGCTGATCGTCGCGATGAACGGCCCCGCACGCGACCGCTGGGCCTACTTCTGCGGCTGCTGCTGGAAGCGCATCCGACAGCTTCAGGACCGCGCCGTCGAAATCCTCAACGTCCCAACCGACAGCCCGCATGACATCGCGGTCATGGACGAAGCGGAGGCGGCACTCGATGGCTAACGGCGCCGCACTCATCCGCGAAACCATCTGGCGCAACAGAGAGTTCCGCGCACTGCCCCGAGCAGCCCAATGCACCTACCTGCAACTGTGCTCACAGCGTGACCTCGACTGCGCCGGCCTGCTCACCCTCAACATCGGAGTCCTGGCCAAAGGCTGCAACGAGATCGACCAGGACGCCATCGCCGACGACCTCAAGACCCTGGAAGCCGAACGGTTCGTCTTCGTCGACCACGACACCGACGAGCTGTTCATCCGCTCCTACATGCGCACCGCCGAGGTGGTGAAGTCACCCAACGTGTTCAAGAGCGCACTCAAGTCGGCAGCGCAGGTGGAGTCGTCGAAACTGCGCGTCGAGGTAGCCGCCGAACTCCGGCGACTGCGGCGCGTCGAGGCAGACAAGACAGCCAACCAGCTAGACCCATCGGAAACCCCTCGGGGCGACACCACGAACCCATCGGAAACCCTTCCGAAATCCGAAACCCTTTCGGAACCCTCCTATCCTGATCCAGTTCCCGATCAAGGTCCTTCTTGTGCTGTTGGTCAAGTTGGGGAGGGAACCGACCCCCGCCCCGAATGCCCCAAACACGACGAAAACCACGACGGCCCCTGCCACGCCTGCCGCCTCCGCCGCGAATGGGACCGCGACAACGCTGACCGACTCGACACCGAACGCCGCACCGCCGCCGAAACCCGCCGCCGCGCGTTCCTCGCCGAACTCGACGACTGCCCCGACTGCGACATCCACGGTTGGGCACTCGACGACGACGGCACCCCAGCCGACCCCGCCCGCCCCTGCCCCAACCACGACTGGGAGACCGCTCATGCCTGATCGGTACGGAACGCCTGACGACGAACGCCCCGACGAGCCCGCCAGCGCGGCGCAGGTCGCCGCGGAGCTCGCCCGAGCAGCGCATGATCGCGAGCTCGCGCACCGTCACGCCGAACTCGAAACCGCGGCCCGGGCCCGCGCCGCCTGCACGCTGTGCGACCCCGACGGCTACCGCCTACCCGAACGCGCCACCGTCTGCGATCACGTCTACCACGTCCCAGCCGCACGCCGCGGCATCGAAGCCTGCCGCGCAGCACTCGCAAAGGAAACCCACCCGTGACCACCGACGCCGAATGCGTCAACGCCGAACGTGAGCCACTGCGCGCATTCCCGGCGCATGAGGTCCGAATCCGAGATGCAGCCAAAGCCGCTACAAGCGCTCTCAGGAGACGACGAGATGACCACACCCATCCACTCACCCATGGACGGCATGAAAGTCGCTCCACGGGGCAACCAGACGGCAAGAAACGACATCGAAAGATGGAGGACGAACAGTGAGCAATCACGAACCCGAGGAAATCTATCCACCGCGCGGATATGTGCTCATCTCCGCACACAACACCGACCAGCTATGTCACCACGCGATCTTTGCGACTCTCGGCAGTGCACGTGAAGCAGCCCAGATCATGCAACGCACCACCGGCAGTGACATCAACGTCGCGGTGATCGGCGCTCAGCAGCGCACATCATGGGATGACGGGAGCTGGAACGAGTCCGAAGTCCTGGCTAAATCTGAACTTGTGTGGATACCGGACGGTGAAGGCTTCTACGCACGCGGAACCGATAACCGCGGTACGTACCACGTCGAACGCCTCTCGAATCCCGGCGAGATCCCATCACCATGGTGGCAATTCCGGTACAGCATGGACAATGGCGATGACGAGTGCGGCGGCTTCGTGCCTGCTGCCGCGGCGGCCATCGAGCGCGCGCAGGACCACAACACCAGGCGTGTCCGTAAGCGTGCTTGGGCGGATTACATGCGCGACAACGACCCGCCGACGGTCATCTGATGCCCCGCGATATCGACGGCCTCATCGACGACATCGACCGCCTCGTAGACGAACAACTCGCGAGCGGGCCTGTCGACGACTACAACACGAACCGATACGACCGATGCCCGCACTGTTCCCGCGACTGGCACGGCATCGTTATCACCGAACGTGTTGAGCGGATGCGCTGGTCGGGAAGGTTTGACGACGACTACCGGGTGGCCGATGACGACTCGCGGGTGATCTGTCCAGGCAGTGAGTTCATTGGGCCGTTGCAGGCCCAGGCGGGCTATGTGGGTCGATTTAGCTACGTTGAGTGGTTCACGCCCGCCGAGATTGCAGTGCTGCCACCCGAGTTTCAGTTCCCGAGGCGGGGGCCGAACTTCTCGTTCAGTGTCGATGCGGCGACGGCCGTAGCCTGGAATTGGGATACGCCAGAGAACCAACAAGCACCCGGAGATCCGCGATCCCCGCACTACGTCACGGTCGACGACGAGACCGGCCGCCGCAGCGGATTCACTGTGGACCGGTTCATTCTTGACGAATGGCAGTCCGTCGGTCGAATTTCGGGTGACGGTCCTCGTATCCGCTACTGGGATCGCAACTTCAACCTGATCGCCACCGAAGGCGAGCCGACGCCAGCAGCGCACGAACCGTCGCAAGAGCGTCCGACGCCCATCGCGTCCGACGACCGAGCCGTCAGCACGCGTCGTCGAGAACGTCAGCGACTCAGGGCGCGCACACGACAACAGGCCCAGGCGGCAAATGATCGACAGGCGCTACTTGCTCGGATGCGCGAACGAACACAGGAGATGGCGCAATGACCGAATGCACCCGCTGCAAAGCCAAGTCCGAAAATTTCGGCTGCCCCCGTTGCACCAACCGCCTGCGCACCATGCTCGCCACCCTGCCCGACTGGCTGGCCGAACTGGAGACGACCGCAACAGGCGGCGGCAAGACCAGCGCCCCGGTTCGTCGCACCCCGCGCTATCGCAGGCCCCTCGACGGTGATGCGTACCCAATCGCCGCCTACCCCAACGACGCCGAGGAAAACCTTGCCAAGGCGATTCGTGACCGATACGACGTGGTGCTGCGCGATGCACTAGCGCGCGGTCGGGTCAACGCGCGAGCGTCGGAGCTGAGTGTCAAGGTTCATGCCGTGCTCGTCATGTGGGTGCGTGACCTGTGTGAGACGCGGGGGATCGAGTTCCCGACGTTCGATGAGCCGAGGGTGGTGGACGTTGGGCCGAACGAGGGTCAAGCGCCGTGGGTGGATGCGAGCACGGTGCATGTGGCGGAAGGCGATCCGGGGGAGTATTGCAAGGAATGCTGGACGTGGCATCAAGGAGAGTGCGTGTGAATGAAATATCCAACACGCAGGCAATGAAACGTCTTGACGTTGGGCGCGCTCGCCTACATCAGCTGGTCAAAGACGGACGAATCAAGCGCCTTCGGCGTGGCGTGATTTGTCTCGCCAGCGTCGAAACTGAACTTAGGCGGCGGAAAACCCAACGCGAAGATACGTGGATGACCAGATGGCCGCCGAGTAGACGAAGCCAGATGTCGGTCGTCGCAACCTTGCTGGCAGTTGACCTGATTGACGTGGACGAAATCGACTTGAAGAAGCTCCGTAAAACGTCAGGCATCTCGCGTGGTGACCTCAGGGGATTGATGCTGGAAAAACGCCTACGGAAGATTGGGGCCGACCCGCAATGACCACCTCAACCCATCTCGCCCGCTGGTTGCATGCCAACGTCTCCGCCATCGCAGCGTCCGAAGACTTCGATCTGATCTACACCGAGATCGCCGAAGTCATCCGCGACATCGAACGCGCTGTGGATGTGCCGCGACCGCCACACATGTTCGGCCCGTGTCCCGAGATGGTCGATGAAGGCCATGACGAGGATTGCGACCAGAAGCACCCACATCAGTGCGACACAGAGCTGCGGGGACATCGGCGGGCCACTGAGGTCAAGTGCGACTCATGCGGGACCGTGCAGCCGATTGAGGGCCTATTTGAGCGCCAGGCCGAGTTCGCCGGTGGGAACAGTTACACGCTGGCCGAATTGGATGGCACGATCCTGCCGGCGCTGCGTGAGTACGTCCCGCTGCGAACCATGCAGCATTGGGCGGCAACGGGGAAGATCAACCCGACCGGATACACGACCAAGGGTGAGCCGAGGTTCATGTTGGACGACATACGTCAGATGTGGGCGTCACGGGATCGGACCAATGCGACAGGCGCGGCGGCACATAGGAAACGTGCGTAAGGTTACACGTGTTACGCTACCGATTGACTTGCGCGTGAAAGTTCCGCGCGAGCATGCCCATGTCAGGGTGAAATCCTAGAGCGACGGTCGCCGCGGAGCCTCCAAAACTCCAGCGTGTGGGTTCGACTCCTACCTAGGATGCTTAGCTCCCCGCCGTCCTCCGGGACCGGTGGGGCTTTTTCATGGGAGACGACATGGCAGACGAGACCAAAAAGCCCGTCGGGCACGACGTTCCGGGACTGACCGGCACACCACTGGTTGATATCACCGACATCGTCACCAACGTGACGGCCGACGAGACGGTCAAGGTGGAGGACTTCAAGACACCGCCCGTCAAGGTCACTCGCACCAAGACGCCGAAGCCCACCAAGACCAAGTACCAGCCATTCAAGTGGTGACCACGCCATGATCGACGTTGCGGGCGCCAAGACCTACTCCAACCGTCAAGCCCTCGACAAACTCGCGCGACTTGCCGCAGCAACACCCGCAGATCAAGCCATCGTCGAGATCGGCGTATTCCGGGGCGGCAGTCTGCGAACCATGGCCGAGGCGACTAATTGTCACGTCTACGGCATCGACGCATGGGGCCTAGACAATCTCTACCAGGGCGACAGCGGCGAATCTGGCGGTAAGTACCACGGTGACCGTGACATGCAGACGGCGCAGAAGCTCGTCGCGCACCTGGACAACGTCACTCTGATTCGCGACTACTCCAGCGTGGCCGCAACCAACTACGACGGTCCGCCGATCGCCTTGCTCTATATCGACGCCGAACACACTTACGAGGCGGCGCGCAACGACTATTGGGCATGGAAGCGGCACCTCGCCGTCGATGCGTTCATTGCGTTCGATGACTACACGGAGACGTTTCCTGGCGTGAAGCGAGCTGTGGATGAGATCATCGTCACCGACAGCCTAAGAGCCATCAAGGTCCACGGCGGTCGTCTCGCGGTGACACGGAAACAGTGACCCACATCGGCGTTGGCATCACCACCCACAACCGGCGCGACATCTTCAATCACAGCCTCACCCGCTGGCAGCAACATCTGCCGGCGGACGCCGTTCTTGTCGTTGTGGACGACGCCAGCTCGACGCCATGCCCTGACGCCACCTACCGGTTCGACACCAACGTCGGCGCACCCACAGCCAAGAACAAGTGCCTGCAACTGCTCATGGACGCCGGCTGCGAGCACCTATTCCTGGCTGACGACGACATTCACCCGACCCGCGACGACTGGTGGCGACCCTACGTCGAATCGCCGGAGCCGCACCTATGTTGGATGCGACCACGACGACGCAGGCTGCCCAGCACGCGCACCGAAGATGGTCATATCGTCACCGAATGGCCCAGTGGCGCGGCGCTCTACATGCAGCGTCACGTCGTCGAGACCGTCGGCGGTTACGACGCGGCAACGTTCGGCGCAGTGGGATTCGACCACGCGAACTACAGCGACCGCATCCACGCCTACGGATTGACGCGCTGGCGATTCGCCGACGCTGAACACACCGGCGACATGTTCACCGGACCAGCCGTCGAGTCCGCCGTGGCCGCGGACGAGCGCTCCGACGAGCGCATGCGGGAAGCTAAGCGCAACCGCGAACGGCTCAAGGACACCGCGTATCGCGTGCCACTCGGAGGCTGATGGTGGACGTCATCTACCCCGTGCGGCCCGGCGACGACAATGAAGAACTCCGCTTCAGCCTGCGATCCCTAGAAGCCAACCTTCCGCACGGCCGAGTGTGGGTCGTCGGCTATAAACCCGCATGGCTCACTGGGGTTGAGTTCATCCCCGGCAACCGCTTCACCTCTGGTCACGCCAACGTCTACGACAACATCCGGCTCGCCTGTGAGCACTCTGAACTATCAGACGACGCCCTGATCATGAACGACGACTTCTACCTGACTCGTCCAATCGAGACGATGCCGACCTGCTACCGCAGCACACTCATTGAGCACATCAGCCTTCCGCGCACACAGGCCAAGCGGGGATGGTGGCTCGACAGCCTGGCCGCCACGCTCACCTGTCTACAGGCCCACGGCATCGCTAATCCGATCAGCTACGAACTGCATGTGCCGATGGTGATCAACCGCAAGCGCATGGCTCAAACACTCGGTCTCATGCGACATGTCACGCCAGATAACCCACCTCAATGGCGCTCGCTGTACGGAAACCTCCACAACATCGGCGGACAACAACATGCCGATGGCAAAACGTACGGACCATCCACCGAACTGAACGCCCCATTCCATTCCACAGAGGACCGCAGCTTTCACTACAGCCGTCCCTACCTGGAGCGCATGTTCCCACATCCGAGCCGATGGGAAACCAAGTATGCCGCGAGCACCTAAAGCCTGCGCCTACTTCGGCTGCGAGAACCGTGTCGTTGGCAAGTCGTGGTGTCCCGAACATCAGAGTCGGTGGCCCAAGCAGCGTGTCAGTCGCACATCAACTGCCACCTGGAAGCGCGTGCGGACCGAAGCCCGACGACGTGCAGCTGGCCAATGTGAAGGCTGCGGATCGACCGACGTGCCGCTCCAGTGCGACCACATCCGCGGCGATGCAGCAGGTGGAACCGACAGTCCCGACAACGCGCAGATGCTCTGTCTGGACTGCCACGGTCGCAAGACGCAGGACGAGGCGCAGGCTGCGCGGCGGTGACCACCGGTTGGCGGACCAAGGGGGCCGAGACCCCCTACCCCGGGGTATGAGTTCCTATGGGGGGTGCTGCTGATTACTCCGCCTACGGGTTCCGAGGCTTTCGCCTTCCGGCGTCCTAGCGGTCGCTGTGGCGCTCGTTCAGCACTCCATCAGACTCCCGCGACCTCGGTTTCGGTAGCGGGCAACTCAGCGGCATCGTCCTGGGTCGCTACACATTCCCGCTGGTAATAACTGTTTATCGTTACATCTGTCGGTAGACTGGTGACATGCGCGGGACATGCGAGCGGTGCGGCGAGACCTTCGCGGCCGCCGGCGCCCGAGGTCGCTCCCCGCGGTTCTGCTCCGGTCGCTGCCGGGTGGCCGCGCACCGTTCTCGCCAGACCTTGCCGGCCGCACTGACTTCCCTGCCGCGTTGGACCGTCCGCGACGGCAAGCGCCCGGTGCAGACCAACGGCCGACCGGCGTCGTCGACGAACCCGGCGACTTGGACCACCTACGCTGCCGTTGCCGACCTACCGCACGGCATCATGCTCGGCGACGGTCTCGGCTGCTACGACCTCGATCACGTCATCGACGATGACGGTCGGCTTCATCCCGATGCGCAGGCGGTGCTTGATCAGGTCGGTGATGCGGCGCTGTGGGTCGAACGGTCAATGTCAGGCCACGGACTACACGTCTTCGTCCGCACATCGGAGGTTCGGACGACGGTGGGCAAGCGGATCTCGTTCTACACATGGGGTCGGTTCATCGCCGTGACCGGCGACCGCTGGCGTTAAGCCGTTTCTTCCGGCCTGGGCGAAATGTCCAGGCTGTTTTGAGTCCCCGAAATGGGAGGTTCATTCGTTGTGAAGCTCAATGCGTTTGATCAAGAGTTGTGGGATGCCTGCCCATTGGAGTGGCGTCTCACGTCTAGTGGGCAGGTTGCCCATTTCGGGGACGGCTACTACAGGACTGAGCGCCCGGCTTGGCTCGTGGAGCCGATCAGCGAGATCGACGGGTTCCAGACCGTTTTCATCAAGGATGTCCCTTGGGGCACCCGCTCATTGAGCGGACTTGATGGAGAGGTTATTTACCGCGGCACGGATGACCAGACTGCAAGGGATGCAGCTGCCTACCAGTTCATCACCTTGAGGCGTGAATGGTTGTGGTCGGAGTATTTCCGGAGCGCGAACCCCCCTGACATTCCGCTTGTGGATCGACGCAGGGAAATGGGGGACCACCACTAATGCCTGGTCCTGCTCCGAAAGATCAGTCGACGCGTGCGCGTCGGAACAAGTCGACCACCCGTGCGGTGCTGTCTGCGGACCATTCTGTTGTCGCGCCCGAGCTGCCCGAGGAGATCTCGTGGCATTCGTTGACGCGGCGGTGGTGGGCGGACCTGTGGGCGTCGCCGATGGCAACCGAGTATGCCAACGTCGACATCAACGGCATGTTCCGTGTGGCGATGCTGCTCAACGATTTTTGGATGGCCGAGACGCACAAGGAGCGAGCCGAGATTCAGGTGCGTCTTGAGAAGGCCGACGCCGACTACGGCACGAATCCGCTGGCGCGTCGTCGTCTTGAATGGCAGATCGAAGCGACCGAGGATGCAAAGGATCGTGGTCGAGGACGTACCGCGGCGAAGAAGCCGCAATCGCCCACAGGCGACGATCCTCGCGCTTCGTTGTACGCCGTGTAGATGCTCCTCGTTGTTCCGGGGCCTGACCCGGAGCCGTATCCGACGCTTGGTCCGCAGATTTGCGACCTGATCGAGGAGCGCGCGGTCTATGGTCCCGGATCGCTACAGGGTGAGTCGTACCGACTTGATCCAGAGTTCCGTGCGTTCATCCATCGTGCCTTTGAGGTATTCCCAAAAGGGCATGAGTGGGCGGGTCGTCGGCGCTTCAAGCGGGTTGGTCTTTCGGTTCGCAAGGGCTTGGCGAAGACTGAGAAGCAGGCGTTGCTGGCGTTCTGCGAGCTTCACCCTGACGGACCAACGCGCTTCGATGGCTGGGATGCTCACGGCAATCCGGTCGGCCGCCCGGTGCGCGCACCGTACATTCCGATGCTCGCGGTGAGTGTCGAGCAGGTTGAAGAGCTGGCTTACGGCGCGCTGAAGTACATCATCAGCGAAGGCTCCGACGCCGACCTGTTCGATGTCGGCGAGGATCGAATTCTTCGACTCGATTACCGCGGTCGGGCCGACGGCAAGGCTGTACCGCTGTCTAACTCTCCTGGTTCACGTGATGGCGCTCGCACGACGCTGAACTGTTTCGATGAGCCGCACCGGTTGTACCTGCCGCGCCAACTACAGGCGCATCAGACAATGGACGCCAACCTGCCCAAGCGGCCACTTGACGACCCATGGTCGCTGTATGTCGGGACAGCCGGACAGCCTGGGCAGAACTCCATCGCCGAGGAGTTGCACCGCGAGGCATTGCAGATCGCTGAAGGCAAGATTGAGCGACCCGACCTGTTCTACCTATACCGCACCGACGACGGCGGCCATGACCTCAAAGACAAGGCGCAGCGGATTCAAGCTGTCACCGAGGCGACCGGACCGGCCGGCGAGTGGGGTCCGGGACAGTTCGACGAGATCGCGTCGAAATGGGACCGTCCCGGCGCGGACGGCCCCTACCTCGAACGCGTCTGGCTGAACCGCTGGCAACGGCAGGGCTCTCAGTTCTTCGACCCAAAGAAGCTGGACGACCTGTCGCGGCCGGGTGAGCGCATCGCCGACGGCACGTTCATCGCGCTCGGTTTTGACGGTGCGCGACGTCGTGACGCGACCGCGTTGGTGGCGACCGAGATTGGCACCGGCCTACAGGAATTACTAGGCCTATGGGAGCAAGACGAACTCGACGACGAGTGGGAAGTTCCCGAGGATGAGGTCACCGACGCGGTGGCCGATGCAATGAAGCGCTTTGCGGTCTGGCGACTCTATGCCGATCCGCCCTGGTGGATTGACACAGTGGGCGCTTGGTATGCGCGTTGGCCGGACTGTGTCGAGGAATGGTGGACGAACCGCAAGACCGTGATGGCCTACACGTCGCGCGCCTACGTCGAGGCGATCGACTCCGGCATTGTGACGTTCGGCGGCACCGAGCAGCGCAACGCGGACCTGCTGCGGCACTTGAAGAACGCCGGACGCCATGAACTCAAGCTCGTCGACGACCAGGGCAAGCCGCTGACTGTGATGCGCAAGCAGGACGGACGCGACGAGCTCAAGCATGACGCCGCGATCGCAGGATGCCTGTCATGGAAGGCGTGCCTCGATGCGCGCAAGGCGGGTGCACGTCCCCCGCGCCGCGGAATGCCGCGCCGAATCTACTGACCCGGAAAGGGGGCCCGCGTTGATCCCGACGACACCGACGCAATGGCTCCCCATCCTGGCCGCTCGGCTCGACGCCTCGTATCCGCGAGTCAACATGCTGCGACGGTACGTCTCCAATGACGCGCCACTGCCCGAGATGGGCAAGAACGTCAAAGCGTCATGGCAGCGCTTCCAGAAGCAGTCACGCACCAACTGGGCCGGACTGATCTGCACGTCGGTGGCTGAGCGGATCGTCCCCAATGGCGTCGAGGTCGGCGACGGCGCGAACGACGATGCCGTCAAGGCGGCACGAAAGCTGTATCGGGACTCACGTCTCGACCTGGTGCTCAATGACGCCGTGTGGTCAATGCTGGTCTACCGGACCGGCTACCTGACGGTATGGGCGGGCGACGGCGACCAGCCGCCCATCATCACAGCGGACAGCCCGGAGATGATGTACGTCGCCACGGAGCCGTTGCGGCCCTGGAAAGCGCGCGCCGGATTGCGGTGGTGGCGCGACTCTGACGCCGAGTTGGACTACGGGCTGGTCTGGTGTCAGATTGGCTGGCAGCTGTTCCGACGACCAGTGTGGGTGAACCCGCTTGATGCGGTCGAAAAGCGTGTGCGGTCCACGTTCGCGGCATCGGGCCACTGGGAGCCGGCGTCTGAATTCGTGGTCACCGGTCGTCCGCCGCCAGTGGTGGTGATGGACAACCCAACCGGCGTGGGCGAGTTCGAGATGCACACCGACATCATCGACCGCATCAACGCGGGCGTGCTAGAGCGTCGGGTTACCGCGGCATTGCAGGCGTTCCGTCAGCGGGCAATGAAGGGCGGCCTTCCTGAAAAGGACGCCGAAGGTAACGACATCGACTGGGCGGCAGTGTTTGAACCCGCGCCGGGAGCATTGTGGGACATCCCGTCCGGCATCGACATCTGGGAGTCGGAACAGACCGACATCCGTCCGATGCTCGATGCTGTCAAGGACGACCTGCGGCAGCTCTCGGCGGTCACTCATACATCATTGACGACGTTGATCCCCGACTCGGCGAATCAGTCAGCCACCGGCGCCGCGGCAGTCAAAGAGGGGGAGATCCTGAAGGCGAAGGATCGCCTCAAGGTTGTTGACGTGGCGGCGTCGGCGGCGGTGTCGATTGCATTGCAGATGCAGGGAATTGAGTCTGATGACACGATCCGCATTACGTGGGAGCCGCCGGATCACGTGTCTTTGTCGGAGAAGTACACAGCTGCCGCGCAGGCGAAGGCGGCCGGAGAGTCGTTCAAGTCCATCGCGCGCAGGATTCTGGGTTACTCACCGGAAGAGATTGCGCAGGATGAGATGGACCGCGCACAAGAGCAGCTGGCGCTAATGTCGCTCGTGGCCACACCGCAGCCCGGGCCGCCGCCGGCCGTGCCGCAGGTGTAGCGCCCGATGCCTTCGGCGCAGTACCAGGCTGCGGTGCAGCAGGTTCGATCACGACTATTGAAGTTCGGTGATCTGCTCTGGCAGAGCTTGCCAGGCTACGGTGACGCCGACCTTGACCAGCTGGTGAGTCAACTGGCACCACGAGTGCAGGCCGGGCAGGTGCAGATTGCAACGCTGACCGCCGCCGACATCGCGCAGCAATTGGGCGTAAGGCCCACCATCGTCGACCGCAGGGCGATGACGGACGTGCGTGGTGTGCCGGACGATGCGCTCTACAGCCGACCGATCGTCACTGTCAGGACCGAACTCTCACGGGACGCCACGATCGCCGCGGCAAGGGAGTCTGGACGCATCCGCATGGCGTCGCTGATTGCCACCGGACTGCAAATGGCCAAGGTTCGCCAGGCGGACACGTCACTGCGGTCTGCGGGCGTGACGGCGTATCGTCGCGTGCTCGTCGGTGCGGAGAATTGCGCGTTATGCACGATCGCGTCGACGCAGCGATATCACGTCGGCAACCTGATGCCTATTCATCCGGGTTGCAACTGCGACGTGGAGCAGATCGCGTCGAACACGGAACTGCCACAGGTGATCGAGCCGGACCTTCTGGAGGACGCGCACGCCCGGATCGGTGAAATCACCGGTGCCGCCGACCGTGGCGGCCGTAATCCCGACTACCGCAAGTTGTTGCTCGTCCGCGAGCATGGAGAGATTGGTCCTGTGCTCACATGGCGCGGCGACAAGTTCACGTCATTCGCTGATCTACCAAAGGGCTGACAGTTCAAAGACTTCCCGCCGGGCGTTCACTCGGTGAGAGAACGGCCGAAATGGCCCACCACCTATCCGACGAAATGTCAGGAGCAATTTTCATGCCTGAGAAAGCTGCCGAAACGGTTGCCGACCAGACCCCGCAGGACACCGCGCCACGTAGTGCACCAAGTCCTGCCGATCTCGCGCCGAAGCCGCAAGGTGATTCAACGCCGGTCGAGTTGCCCGCCGATCACCCTCTCGTCAAAACTCTTGCCGCGCAGAAGGACCAAATCCGGGCGCTCAAGGCAGAGCGTGACGAGACGGGCGAGAAGGCGCGTCAGTTCGACGAGCTGCAAGAGGCGAACAAGTCCGAGATGCAGAAGTTGATCGACCGCGCAGAGAAGGCCGAGAAGGCCGCAGCACAACTGCAGTCCGAAAAGGCCCACCGCGACATGGCTGCCAAGGTGTCAAAGGAGACCGGCGTTCCCGCCGAACTGCTCATCGGCGACACCGAGGAAGCGATGCGCGACTACGCCGGAAAGCTCCAGGCGTATCGCGGACCGGAACCTTCTGCGCCACCTGCGTCCATTGTCGGTAACGCCGATACCGCACCTGCGAACCAGGTGAAGCAACTCACTCAGGCAGATCTGAAGTCAATGACGTCCGCGCAGATCGTTGCGGCTGACCGTGCTGGCCAGCTCAACGAACTCAAGGGCGTCCTCACGTAAAGGAGGCCAATCATGGCTGTCACTCATTTCATTCCCGAACTGTGGTCCGCGCAGATGCTGGAGCGCTGGACCAATCAGAAGGTGTTCGCCGCACTGCTGGACCGCTCTTATGAGGGCGTCGCCAGCAAGGGCAACACCGTCCACATCGCCGGTGTGGTCGCTCCGACCATTACCGACTACAAGGCGGCCGGTCGGGAGACCACCGCCGAGGCCATCAGTGACACCGGGGTCGACCTGCTGATCGACCAGGAGAAGTCCTTCGACTTCTATGTCGATGACATCGACGCGGTGCAGGCCGCCGGCTCCCTGTCGCCCTACACCGACGCCGCGGCCGACGGTCTGGTGGACGACGCTGACAAGTTCATCGCAGACCTGCTGATCGATGGTGGAACCACATTGGCCGGCAGCTCGCCGACCACGGGCGACCAGGCGTTCGACCTTCTGCGCAACGCACGTAAGGCGCTGAACAAGAACAAGGCTCCGGCTACCGGTCGCGTCGCCGTGGTCAACGCCGAGTTCGAAAGCCTGCTGTTGGGCGCCGACTCGAAACTGACCAGTTTCGACACCTCTGGCGACAACAACGGTCTGCGCGCCGGCACCATCGGTTCGCTGCTGGGGATGCGGATCATCACCTCGAACAACCTGCCCGAGGCTGACTCGCCGCAATTCGTGGCGTTCCATCCGCAGGCCGCCGCCTACGTGTCGCAGATCGACAAGGTGGAAGGCTTGCGCGCCGACAAGAAGTTCGCCGACCGGGTTCGTGGTCTGCATGTCTACGGCGGCAAGGTCGTTCGCAACGATGGTGTGATCGTCTTCGGTTCAACCTCGGGCAGCTGAGTCGTGACCGACCCTCTCGCCGACTCTTCGGACGTCGAAAAGATTCTTCAGCGGTCTCTAACCGCTGAGGAGTCCGACTCGTGTGATGACCTGCTGGAGGCTGCGTCGGCGATGTTCCGCGACGCGGCAAACCAGGACTTCACGCCGGGTTCCTCGACGGTTCGTCTGAAGGTTAACGGCGAGAGGGTTCGGCTCGATCAACGTCCATGCACTGCCGTACAGAGTGTCGTCGATGACAATGGGAACGATGTGTCATTCACCCGAAACGGGTGCTGGCTCACGGTCGATGCTGATTCGTCACGGTTCTTGACGATCTCCTATGAGCATGGCGGCGACGTGCCAGTCGCGGTCCGTCTTGCCGTTGCCGAGATGGTCTCGCGTGCGTTGACCGTTCCTGGTGACGTATTAGCTGGTGCGCGGTCAACCAGCGACGGGGCCGGACCGTATTCCCAGAGCACGTCATGGGGTAACGGAGAAAACTCCAGCCTACTTCGATTGTCGGACTCGAATCTCGGACTGGCACAGTCGTATTTATGGCCCGGAGGTCAGGTCATTGTCCAGAGGCCGTAGTCGGACGTTCCCGACGCCGTTCACCATCACTCATGTGACTCGCACCAAAACGGGTGAAAACACGCTCGGACAGCCGATCTATGACGAAACGTCAATGGATCGTCAGGTCGTCACCTGGTATCCCACCGACGAGGCCGAGCGCAACAATGCCGCGCTGGCCGGTCGAACCATCTCCGAGATGACCATGTTGACGCTCGACGGCGGCTGGAACGCGGCCGACAGGGTGGTTCTGGACGGCGACGACTACGAGGTCATCGGACGGGCTGAGGACTACACGCACAATCCGTTCACGAGCGGCTTCGGTGGCTACGCGATCAAGTTGAGGAGGGTCCACGATGGCTAAGGGCGGACGGGTCGAAATTCCGTTGTCGGACTTCGTTGCGATCCGCAAGAGCCCGGAGATGCAGGCGTTCATTGCGCAGGAGACGGAAGCTCTCGCACAGGAGGCTGACGAGCTGGCTGGCGAAGAGGATGCCTACCGCACCGATGTCACTGTGGGTAAGACGCGTGTTCGCGGCTACATTCATCCCAACTCACCGGCAGGATACCGGGCAGAGGCGAAATCGTCTCCACTCATGCAGATTGCTGCTCGCGGTCCGGCTAAGTCCAGACGCGTGTAATGGCACTGCTGGCTACTCCCGTTGGCGCACTGGTGGCCGCGAGGGCCTATCTGCGCGGCGAGCTGGACTCACGTGGCAATTCGCTGTCGGTGGATGTGACGCCACCGGGGGGTGTTCCGCGGTCCTATGCGCTGTTGTCGCGGCCAGGGGCGTCCACGCGGTCGATCATCACTGACGATCACCTGATCCGTGTCCGTGTCTTCGATGCGGATGCTGTTGTCTGTCAGCGCAACAGTGATCTGATCTGGGCCTTACTCAAGGCGGCTAACCACATCAAGGTCACCACTTCCGAGGGTGACGTGTGGATCACGGCGGCCACTGATCACGCGGGGCCGTCTGATCTCGATGACCCGGACGTTCCGTTGTTCGGTTCTCAGTGCGCCGTGTTCTGGACGATCGCCACCAAACCCATCTGACCCCACCAGGTCTCACCTAGCCCCTCGTCGTCAGGCGTAGGGGCTTTCTTCGATGCACGAGGAGAATCATCATGCCCGTTACCGTTTCCGACCTGGGCGACTACTCGAAGGTTTTCGCCGCCAGCCCTGAGGGGATCGATGTTGTTGGTGGCCTGTGGGTTGCCCCGTACGGCTCCCAGCTCCCCGACGACGTGGACGCCGACCTGTCGATACTCACCGGTCCGGATGGCACCGCTGACGTTTACAAGAACCTCGGCTACATCTCATCGGATGGGTCCACACTGAAGATCGACGGCAAGACCAAGCCGATCGAGATCTGGTCGGGTCGCGAGATCGGTTCGATGCGTGACGGGTTCCCGGTCAGTCTGTCGATGAAGTTGCTGCAAGTGCTGGACCCGACCGTGAACGCGACGATCTTCGGCGCGGATGCGGTGTCGACGACTGTAGCGACCGCGAGCGCCGGCAACCGGATGAAGGTCGAGATCAGTTCCAAACTGCCCGACCGCGTCACGTTGGTGCTCGACAGCTTCTTCGAGAAGAAGTCACTGCGCCAGGTGTTCGAGATCGCGCAGGTCGACGAACTGGGCGACATCAAGGAAGTTCACAACGAGGTCATGGCGTTCGAGCCGACGTTCAAGGTCTTTCCCGGTTCGACGGGCAAGAACGTCATTCGTTACTCCGACGACGGTGTCGTGGACTCCTCTTCGTCGTAAGTCGTCATCCCCGCGCGCTGAACCTGGTGGCGGCGCGCGGGGATGGCCCACCAGAAATTCCACCAGGACTCACCAGGAGATGACGGCATGAGCGACGACGCGACCACCGAACCCACGCTGGACACCGAGACCGAGCCTACGGACATCGCGTCCGAGTGGGCGTCTGAGTATCCCGAAGACGCGCAACTGTTCTGCGCACGCTTCGACGCTGAGGACTTCGACGAGTTCTACGGTCGCCCGCACCCCGAAGGCGAGACCATCGCCATTCAGGTCGCCAAACCGCCATCGGCCGGATTCTTCGCCCGCCACCGTGACCGCAATCCGCAGCAACTCGGCTTCGACGTGATCCAACAGCACATGTGCGAGCGTGCCTGGGACATCTTCTGCGACCTCAACGACGACGCGCAGAGCGAGTTCGTCGAAAAGTGGTCCGGTGACACCTTTGAGCAGGAGTCGGCGGGAAAAGCAACCTGGTCCAACAGGTCATCGCGGCGTGCCGCGAACAAGAAACGGCGATAAGACGCGACCTACTCACGCTCGGCTACCGCTTCGACGACGGCGCTCTACCTTGGGCTGATCTACATGCCGTGATCTTCGCTGCCCCGCCCGGAACCGCCATCTATCACGCGGTCGAAAAGGGCTGGACCGTCTCGGACCACAAACTCACCGATCTGATTGACCTCACAAAAGGTCTTGTGTGGCTGCAAACCCAGGACGGTCATGACGGCAAGAACCGGCCCACTCCGGAGCCGCGCCCCACTGACAAGCCGACCGAGACACCCACGTCGGCGCCGGCTGGTGTCGAGGTCTCATCGGTGATGAGTATCGCCGAATTCAACCGCCGCCGCGAGGCAGGCATCAAACGCTGGCGCGAACGCCACGGACTAGACGTGAAGGGAGGATGACATGGCCGGAACCTACTGGCTCACCGTCCTTCCCGACACATCCAAGCTCAAGCCTGCGATCGACAAGGCACTGCGCGGCGACGGTGTCACGATCCGCCCGGATGTTGACTCGCGTGGCGCGGCGCGTGCCGGTGAGGATTTCGGCGACAAGGTCGGCAAGGGCGCGGAGCGGGGTGTCAACAAGTCCGCCAAGGGGATCGGCAACAGCCTGATTGGCACCGTGAAAACGGCAATGAAGGTCGCCGGCGGACTCACTGCCGGACTGTCGATCGGTTCGATTCTGACATCAGGCTTCTCGCGCCTGAAGTCGATCGACGACGCCAAGTTCAAGCTGGAGGCGCTCGGCAACAGTGCCCAGGCAGTGTCGGGCATCATGGCCAACGCCACCGATGCCGTGAAGGGCACGGCGTTTAGTCTGGATCAGGCCGCAAATACCGCGGCATCGGCTGTCGCGGCCGGTATCCAACCCGGTCAGCAACTTTCGAAATACCTGAGCACAGTCGCCGATGCCGCAGCAATCGCCGGCACGTCCATGTCGGACATGGGTTCGATCGTCAACAAGGTCACCACCAACGGCAAGGCGATGACCGACGACCTGCAACAACTCGCCGACCGCGGTCTGCCGATCTTCCAGTGGATCGGCAAGCAGATGAACGTGTCGGCGCAGGATGTGGCCGACCTGGCGTCGAAGGGCAAGATCTCGTCGGAGATCTTCCGCGACGCGATAGCCAACAATATCGGCGGCGCCGCAAAAAATATGGGCGGTTCACTGTCAGGCAGTCTCGCCAACGCCCAGGCCGCGCTGTCTCGATTCGGTGCTGCGGCAGTCAAACCGCTTGTCGACGTCCTGGTGAATATCCTTCCTGGTGTCACCGCGGCCATCGACAAGGCCACCACGGCCATCAAGCCACTGTTCGATGCCTTGAAGAGCGGCATGGAGTTCGTCGGGCGGAATCAGGGCGTGTTCGGCACCCTCGCCGCGATCGTGGGCGGCATGGCCGGCGCATTCACGGCGTGGCGTATCGCTATCGGATTGTGGTCGGCTGTAACGAAGGTCGCTGCGGCGATTCAGTTGGCCTTCAACGCTGTGCTGTCAGCCAACCCTATCGGCTTGATCGTCCTGGCCATTGCGGGCCTGGTCGCCGGACTGACCTACTTCTTCACCAAGACCGAGACCGGTCGCAAGATCTGGGAGAAGTTCACCAGTGTGGTGAGCGGCGCGTGGACGGTGGTCAAGAGCGCAGCCGAGACCGCGTGGAACTGGTTTCAGTCGACATTGTGGCCTGGCATCAAGATTGGTGTCCAGCTCGGCATCGACGCGTTCAACAACTTCCGGGACGGCGTCAAGGTCGTGTTCGATAAGGTGCGTTCGTTCATTCAGCCCGTGCTCGACATGATCGGCAAGATCAAGGACGGTATAGGCGGCGCCCTGTCTGGCATCGGCAACGTCCTGTCGCATGTTCCGGGGTTGGGATTCCTGGGCGGTCACGCATCGGGCGGCATCATCTCCGGGCCTGGAACCGGAACGTCGGATTCGATCATCGCGCGAGTGTCTCGCGGCGAGTACATCGTGAACGCGGCGGCAACCCGCAAGAACTTCGCATTGATCGAGGCCATCAACTCTGGCGCGCTTCCTGGTTTTGCTGACGGGGGTCAGGTTTCGCCGCTCAAGCAATACGCACAATCCCGTGTGGGAACACCGTATTCGATGGCGAATCGGACGGATTGCTCTGGCGCCATGTCTCGCCTGGCCAATGTTGCCGTCGGTCTGCCTCCCGACTCGTCGCTGATGACCACCGTCAACGAAGGGGCGTGGCTGCAGTCCCGTGGCTTCATCCTCGGTCAGGGTGGTCCGGGCACGTTCCGTATCGGCTGGTTCGACCACGGCGGCGGCGCGAACGGTCACACCGCCGGCACGCTGCCCGATGGGACGAATGTTGAATCATCCGGTCGTACCGGCATGTTCACGATGGGCGCGAATGCTCGCGGTGCGGATGATCCGATGTTTGATCATCAGGCGTTTTTGCCGATGTCTCCGCAGGGGGCGGCGGCCGGAGGGATCGGCGCGTCGATCACTGGCGGTGGGGTGGGTGGCGGCGGCGGAGGCGTCTCCGCCGGTTCATCCGGCGGCGGCGGTGGCGGTATCGGCGGCGCATTCGGCGGCGGCCCTAGCGGTTCCGGTGGCGGTTCCGACATTCTCAACCAACTCAAGTCCATTGGCGAAGGCGGCCTGAAAGAAACGTTCCTGCCTCCGGGTTTTTCCGACCCGACATCATGGCCGAACGTCAAATCGGGAATGGCACTGTTCGGTGCCCTCGGCGGCTTAATGAAGGGCAATGGAAGCCTTGATCAGGGCCTGATCAAAGACACTCGTGCTCTGAGTCCCGGCGAGTTGAACCCGGCAATCACAGCTGGCGGTTCGGCATCGCTACTGGGCGGTGCGGCCGGGATGATGACAAACCTGACAAAGGGCGGCGTCGCCCATCAGAACGCTGAGCCGACGGTCGACAACTCCACGAACTTCTACGGCAACGTCGACGGTGACGTGTCCAAGGCGATGAACAGGCAGAACAAGGCGCGCACCGCGCGCACGCGTGTGACTACAGGACCGCTTCCTCTATGACGTTGGGACCGGGTGACTTCTACTACCCGAACATCAAGTACCCCAACGACGCCGACGGAAATCCGCGATACCCCGACCCCGATCCGCGACATCCGTCATGGCAGCGCCTAAGCAACTGGTTCGACCTCGGCCCCAACGGATTCCAACTGCGTCCAGGCGAATACGGCGGCGACATCACCTGGGTCTACACGCACCCGTTCAATTGGCGCATCTGGCATTTGTCGGGGCCGCGTGAGGGCCTTGAAGGCGTCGTATTGGCGACGAATCTCGACGGGATCATGGACCCCGATTTCGAGATCAAGTACCAGTCGGGTGCGTACATGATCGGCGCGGAAGCCGAACGCGTCGACTACGACAAGCGTGAGATCGACGCCGGATTCTGGATCTACGGCAACAGTGTCAACGGCGGCCAGCCCGGCCCGTTCGGGTATCAGATGATCGGCGACGCGTTCCGCCAGTCCTGGTCGAACACGGTTCCCGGCTACCTGGGTTGCTTCACTCGCGTTCACGGCTGGCGGTGGCTGCGAGTCCTCAAGGGCGGCGTGGCAAAGAACCCGATGAAGATATCGCCGACGGCACACGACAACAACGCGGAACTGTGGAGCATTACCATTCACGCCCCCTATCCCATGTACGCCAAGCGTTCCCTGACGGCAACGTGGAAGTCGTCGGCCGATGCGGTCACCAAGGGCGGCGGCGTTGCCAAGGGAAAGATGGCGATTGCCAATCGTGGCACCTGGCGCGCATACGCGAAGTATCTGGTCACCGGCCCGGGAAAGGCCATCAAGATTCAGGATGGCATCGGCGGGAAGATGGTGGCGTTGCCAGAGTTCTATGATTCTGACGGTGCGTTCATGATGGTCGACACCGACCCGGACCAACAGACCATCACTACCGCTAATGAACCGGTCGACAGTGCGCTCGCGAAGTTCCTTAGTAATTCACAGCTGCTTGAGGCGATGTTTCACGACCAGGTGGCGCGTTCGACTCCGGCGCAGCGTCGTGTTCCCGGCGGTGTGTTGTTCGACAATCCGATTCCGGCTCGGATGGTGGCGCACTTGAAGGTTGAACACGACAATCCGCAGGGCACGGTGCAATGCATCATGCCTCAGCAGTATTTGACTGCGTGGAGTTGACGTGACTGTCACGTTCCCCCCAGTCGGCACCAGCGGTGTTCCGAACCCGCTGACCGCACCGATCTCTGCCTACCGGTATGCGCATGCGAAGCGCCTGGTCAAGGAGGCCGAGGGACGCGCCCGTCCGCTGATCCGGTTGTGGGACAAGGACATGAAGTTCATCGGTCGTATCGGTGGCGAGAAGTCTGTCGATGTCGAGCAGCGCCTTCACGACACCGGCACCGGCTCCATCGTCCTGCGCGGTAGCGATTGGATCAACAAGTTTCTACGCACCGACGTCCGGGCCAACGACGACCTAAATCTGACCATCGACCCGTATCCGAACAACCGGAACTGGCGGTGGCGGTGGGGCGGCAAGGTGACGGCGGTCCGCAACGTGCGGACCGAACAGGGCCTGCATGAGCTGCATTTCGATGTCGCGGAGAACCGGGAGCATTGGAAGCACCTGTACTTTGCCGCGACGCCCTGGTTCGCCCCGGAGATCCAGCCGCTCAAGGCGTGGGTGCTTCCTGGCAACACACGCACCATCACAGCAGTCACCGGATTCGTGAACCTGGCCCGGATCTTCTGGCCGCCACTGGGCATCATCGACAACTTCGTCAACCCCGGCGCATGGGTCAAACCACTGTCGGATGCGTCGTTGTGGTCGCCGCTGAACTGGCCGATCCAGATGCAGTTCGTGAACCCGCTGACGGACACCAGCCGGTTCTCTGTCATCGCGACCCGCTGGTCCCCGGCACACGACACCACCGCGGGCTTGTTGAAAGACGCCGGCTGCAACGTCCGCGCATACACCTGGTTGACCGAAGACGAGGATTCTCCGCACCCGGAGCTGGCCGCACTGATCGGCCAGGAGTCGTCGCGACCGTCACGGAACTGCATCGTCCTCGCCGTCGAGGACAACTCCGGTGTCGTCGGCCTGACGGGTACTGCCATCGATGGTGCGGTGAACCTGGTCGCAGCAACAGCCGATGATCTGATCAGCGAGTTGTTGTATGAGTTTCGAGATGCAGACGCCATCGACCCACGGACCGACCAGAACGTCCCGCCCTACGTCCGCGACATGCTCGGCATCGCACCGAGTCTGCCGTCGATCGTGTTCCGCGACTCAACCCCGACATCACCGATCAAGACCAGCGAGCGCGCGGTCTTCAAGTCCAAGGCTAAAAGCATTCTCGCGGGCGGCAAGTCACCCGGCTGGGTAAACCAGTTGCAGACGTTCGGCATCAAATACGGGCTGAGTCAGTTTCAGATCGTCAACACCGGCGGTGGTCCGACCAACCAGGTTGGACCGGCCCCCCAAGGATCTGGCCTCGAAGAGGTCTACCAAGGCCAGTTCGACAACATGCTTTTGGCGTTCATGCGCTACACCGACCCGCTGCGCGAGATCTCAAGCGGCGACATGGGCTACCTGGAGTACTTCACCCAGGAGGGCGGCGGCACTGCCTACACCATCTCGTCAGCGCTGACGATTCGACAGGGCCACTGGAAGACTAGGCCGTATCAAGCGTTCAAGGTCAGCATCTGGAACCGGCGCCCGTACGCGATCTACTACGACTTCGATCTCGGCACCCGCGCACTGTTCGAGATCGACGGCCTGCTCTACACCGACCAGTTCAACGCGATTCGCATGCACTACGACGAGGACACCCCGAAGACATTCGAGGTAACCATCGGCACGGACAGCGAACAAGAAGACCCGCTAGGACAAGCGGTGCGGACCTTGCAGACGATGTGGTCAGCGGTCGGCACTTTGTTCGGATCGAACGATTTGTTTTAAAATAAACCGCAGGTCAGAGAGTGTCCGGACACAATTCTTGTTGCGCTATGTCAATCAGTTGTTGAGACACCATCGCGTTGGAAACGAAATTGAATCCGGTTCGTGGGTTTCCGCTATGACGTGCGCCATCACAGATTACGTGACCTGCGGCAAGGCGGGACGACGCGGAGTTGTCGTAGTAACCAACTCCGCTCGCGTCCAATCGTCGTAGATAGCTCTGCTCATCCGCCGATGCCACCCCCGCCGACCCGAACAATATCGCCGCAGCCGCGACCACAACGCCTAGCCACTTCATCAGTACCTCCACAAGAACTGCGGGCATTGACCCGCGACCGCCGACCTGATGTAGACCCGCGCATCCGCTGCCGTCGCGTCCGGGCCGAGCACCTGGCGAACGGTCACCGAGTTCTCCAAACCACTGGGTGTGTTCCCAGCGGCCAGCAGTCGACACACCGCATTGCCCGCCGGGTCCGCATGAGCCGGCGCCGCGACCAGCAGTGCCGACACCGCCAGACCGATACCAACGGCCATCTGGGCTACGCGATTCATCTTTGTTCCCTTTCCAGCGGAGGGTCGATGCAACCTCACCTCAGTTCCAACGGACTCGTTTTGCCGCATATTCCCGAGCCCGGTCCTGACGCTCATCCGCTTGACCGTGCCATGTGGGCGATTGCTGATGCGCTCATGAATCCAGTATCGCCCGACGGCACGATCTACGACCTGGCATTCATCAACATTCCCGTCGTCGCCCGCCATCTAGCCCGCGCAGGAATCGGCCCTGTTGCTGGTCAGGCCGTTATCCGCGCTCACGATGCGCCGGGTGGTTATCGGCAGTGGATCGACGTCGATACCCCGAATCCTGAGCCGTCGACTGAACCGGCCGGCGACCGCGAGTTTCCGCCCCCGCCCGACGGCTGGCGTGTCCGACCGTCCATCAAGCTCGACGAGGAGTGCCGATGACCACGCCTATCACCAAGGTCGGCGATGTCGTTCACCTGACTAACTTCCTGACGTCCAACGCGCTTTACGGCGTGGTCTGCGATGAGGACACCCCTCAGATGATGTCGATGACGATGGAGGTCGTCGGCGGCGAGGCGGTCATCACGACGCCGGTCCTGGTGGGGCGCACGGGCGACAAGGGCGATAACGCGCCGATCGTGCAGCTGCATTTCATCGAGGGTCTGACGACGTTCGATGACGCGCTGACGAAGCTGCCCGACTGGGATTCGTCGATGGCGAATCATGGCGTGTGGCTGGTTGATGACGTCGACAATCCGACCAAGTCTCTGGTGTATGTGTGGGACGGCTCGGAGTGGCATCACGTGCTGCCCGGGCCGGCCGGGCCGGTTGGTGCGACTCCGGACATCTCGATGGAATTTCACACCATCCCGATGGATGAGCGTGGTCCGGGTGTCGAGGAGACCGTCGAGGTCTCCGGAACTGTTCTGAAACCGCATTTCACGATCAATGCGTTGACCCCGCAAGGTGAGCCTGGTCCGGCCGCTGCGATTGACGACGCGCTGGATTACGACGGTTCGGGCGGCAAGGATGTCGGCGATGCGCTGACGGTTCTGCCAAACGGCAAGTGGGGTCCGTCCACGCTGTCACTGAAGGTGCCGCGCCTGTACACGATCCCTGAGGGCGCGTTTCAGTCGACACCGAACTTCATCGGCATCGGCCCAACTGACTTCGCCATCGGTTCGTATGTGATTCCGGCGCAGGATTTCGACTGGATTCCGTATGTGACGGGTCACATCAAGGCGGTCGGCCTGGAGCTGGACGAAGACCCGACCGAGATTGGTTGCATCGTCAAGGTCGCTCCACAGTCCGGTGGTGGCATGGATGGCGATGTGGTGGCCCGCGGTAAGGGTAACTCGGCGAAGTGGACGACGATCGTGCCGCACTTCTCCTCTGGTGGTGATCCGAACCGTGCGGTTGCTCCAGGCAATGGCGTCGGCGTGATCAATGCCGGAATTTCTGTGCGGGTGAACGCGGTCTTGCATAACGACGGCATCGCGTCCTGGTACAGCTTCTCGAACGCTGACGCGCAGTTGTCGGTGCTGGTGGTTCCTGCCGGTGGTCCTGACAGCGATTACGAGTCGGGTAGCTGATGGCTTACAGCACGACGTATCGCCGTGTGGTGCCGGTTCCCAGGGGTCAGTCCGCTTTGGATGACAGGCAGCTGAAGTGGCTGATGGCTGAGGGTATGTGGCGCAAGGCTGATGCTGACGGTCTGGTGGTGCAGTCGTTTAAGGAAGCGCCGCGCATGAATCCGTTGGATGTGCCGCCGCGAGCTGACCGTCGGTTGGGTGCGAAGTCGGATCAGTTTGAGTGGCGTGTGTTCGAGGCGGTTGCTGCTCGTGCCTAGGGCGCATGATCCCCGCAACATCGGGACCGATCGCCTGCCTGCGAACGTCATTGGTGGTCCGATTCCGGATCAGGGGTGGGCTAATGCTCGCGATGTCATTGATGATCCGGTCGGTTTCTTCATCAATCAGTTGCTTCAGCAGATCAAGGACACCACCGGAATCGACTTGTTCTGGATGCTGGACTGGTCGTGGACGACGAACACGATTCTGGACTTGGCTCGGCAGGCCAATGACTTGGTCGCGTGGTTGCAGAATCCGATTCAGCGTCCCCCGAATCTGCTGTCGCGTCCGGGTTTTTCGTCGCCGTCTGCGATTGCTGCGGCCCCGGATTGGTTCTGGGATGCGGTGGTGTCGGTGGGGACGGTTGCGGGGCCTGATGGTCGTCCGCGTACTGATCCGCAGGGTTCGGCGCGTACGACGGCGGATGGTGTTCGGCATGCGTTGTTGTCGAATCCGATCAGTGGTGCGGCGGTGGCTGCTGGACAGATTTTGACGTGTCAGATGCGGGCGCTTGTTGAGGACGGTTTCACGGCGTCGGATGATCAGGCGATCTGCTTGGAGTTGGTGCCGTCGCGTGCGGGCGTGCTGGGTGATCCGGTGGTGTTGGCGCATTGTGGTGTGCCGACCGATGATCCGACGGATTGGATTGCGGCGCCGGTTGGGTCGAAGGCGGTGTTCTTCGATGTGGATTATCGGGTGCCGACCGAGGATGTGCCGGACACGATTGAGTTGCGGCCGGTGGTCAATGAGTCTGCCGGTGGTGGTGTTCCGGTCAGGTTTGATGGTGCGCGGGTTGCTGCTGCGGGTGGCTTCTTGGTTGTGCTGGCGGACTTGTTCGATGCGGGCCGTGAGTATCTGACGGACTTGTGGACGGCGATCACTGACTGGTTGGCGGACATGTCTCAGTGGTCGGCGTTCGTTTCGGCGTCGGATGCGGCATGGGTGGTGTTCGTCAAGCGGGTCAAGCGTGCCCTGCGTCATGCGGATGCGGATTCGTATGTGCCGCCGTCGACTTCGGGAATCATCTCGGATGCGTTGAAGAACAACGAGTGGTTCGGCTGGTTGTTCACCATGGTGGATGACTGGTTGCAGCCGGTGTTGACGATTGGTAAGGCTGCCACTGATTTCGGTGATGCGTTGTGGCAGGCGGTGACGGTGTTCGCTGCGGCTCCGGGTGCGGCGGGTGCGTGGTCGACTTTGACGGCTGCGATTACTGCGGCGTGGAATACGTTGGTTGATACGGTGTTGGCGGCGTGGGGTTCGTCTAAGACGCACGCTGATTTCGCCAGTCCGGGAACGGCGACCGAGGCGGCGTTGAAGAACAATCCGGTTATCGGCTGGGTGTTCGATCTCGATGGCCTGCTTGATGCGTTCGTCGATGTGACGAAGGCCGGTTGGGACGCCATCTTCGGCACGACGTATTACACGGGCAGCTTCACCGATGCCTGGAATGCGCTGATGGACAAGTTGGGTTGGTCGTCTGCGCCGACGAAGACGATTGGTCAGGTCGGTTCGGCGGTTGGTAGCAACCTTTTGTCAACCTGGGTTCATTCGATCACTGACCCGATCGACGACTTCTTTGACTCGGTGCGCAAGTACATCAACCAGATGATCGAAGGCCTGCACTGGGGCTACTTCGACACCAACTGGGTGTGGGTGCCGTCGTTGACGACGCCCAACGCCGACAAGCCAACTGGTGATCCGGTGATGACTCCGGGTCGCAATGACGACACCACTCCCGCGATCTCGTCGGGTGCTGATGCGACGATCCCTGGTAAGCCGACTGGTCTGGTGGCGATCCCGTGGCTGGACCTCACCGTGTCAGGGTTCCCGGCTGGCAAGATCACCTATGCCATCGCCGCGGTCAAGAATGGCATTGAGGGGCCGGCGGCGATGGTGTCGGCGTTCGCGGGGACACTGGTGCCGCCGAACACATTTGGTCGTGTGGATTTGGCTTACTCTGCGCCGGCGGGTGGTGCGGATTCGTACCGGGTGTATCGCGAGGTTGATGCGACGTACGAGGCGCAGTCGTGGCGGTTGGTTGCGACACCGACCAGCGATTATCCGGTGCTCACTCCGCCGTTGTCGGATAAGACGGTTCGTACGAGTGGGGTGACTGCGCATCCGAAGACGGACGCCGAGCTGGCGGCGCAGATCGTCACGTCGGTGAAGTCGACGGCGGATGGTGCAGCGGTTACCGCAGGGAC
This sequence comes from uncultured Candidatus Saccharibacteria bacterium, assembly GCA_964647125.1. Classification (GTDB taxonomy): domain Bacteria; phylum Patescibacteriota; class Saccharimonadia; order Saccharimonadales; family UBA4665; genus UBA6224. The sequence goes on along the minus strand of CAZYFP010000004.1, from coordinate 16,302 downwards.
GGCGAACGCTACGGCGGGTTCGGCGCAGGCTGCCGCCACGGACGCGCAATCAACAGCAATTGATGCGAACAATGCGGCAGTGCTCGCGGCCGCAAAGTTTGAGGCATTACCCGAAGCGAACATCGTTATCAACAACTTTGACCATGAATCCGAGGATTGGGGCGTAACGGTTGCCACAAGCGTTGTCGGCGCGACATGGGTAGCGCCCGATGGTGGCGGCTCGGTAGTCCCGACTCCTGTGTCCTGGACGCAACCGATTCCCGCTGGGTCGAAGGCCGTCGTCGTGATGATTGCATACGCCCGCGAGTTTGCGGGGCCATATCCGCCGTCGCTGTCGTTTAGTGACGCGCACTTTGCAGACCATCCAGTAAATGCCGGCTTGGCGAACGACACCGTAGCTACGGCGGGAACTAGGATAGTTTGGGTCCTCCCCATCAGTTCAAGTTTTGAAGCTTCGTCGGTCACGATCACCGCAACATGGGACAGTGACGCGCGCATTACGCTCGTTGACGCGGCGTCGTTGGTTGTTGACGGTTCAGCGTCTGGTGACTTCTCCGTTATTCAGGTGCCGTCTGGTTCGCAAGACTTTCCGGCGGACTCGCTGGCAATCCAGATGTCATCCAGGTTTACTAGCTCAGCGTCGACCAATCCGTTTAACGCGTGGTCGGGATTCGTCAGCGAACGTACGGTGGCGAATCTGGCGAGTCAGCAGACCGATAGAACCTACGGACTGGGGACGCGGATCGCGTCACTCGATGTCGACGCGGCCACCAGCGTGTCAATCCTCGGGACAGGCTCCACGCTCATCGTCATGAAATCGGCGGATCGACCAGCCGAGGATCAAGTCGGATCATACGCCCGCATGGTCACGAACTCGACCGTGGCAGCCCCGGCGAACGTGCTCAACGGCAACATCATGCCATTGAGCAACTACTACCAAGCCGAAATACACAGTCCTGACATAACCGTCGACTTAGCCACGGCATCGTTCCAAATCTTTTACACCGGAACGTATCTTGTCGACTTCACAGTGGCCTGTGACGCAAGCTCAGCCTATTTGCCAGCAGTGCTCGTCAACGGGATCGCAGTGTCCTACGGCGGGAACGGAGCGCCGAATGCGACTGGTGTGACGTATCCGACCGGTCTCCCGGTCATGGCGCACGCTGGTCTGGTCTACCTGAACAAGGGCGATTACGTGTCGTTCGGTGTATGGGCAAATAGCGGTACGCCCACTTTGTCTCGGGCTGCGACGATCCCAAAGCACGCCGCCATCTCGCTCGTCAACCGGTCCTACCTATAGAAGGAGAACAACCATGTCTGAAGGCGACCCCACCATCGACCGCAAGCAGCAGTTCCTCAACGCCCTACCCGTCCGACTGCGTCAAAGCGCCGCAGCACTACTGGCCTCAGCGGGCGGATATCAACTCGTACAGCTCATCGACCAATACGGACCCGTCACCGCCGCGAACTTCTACGTTCAGGTCGGTGGCGCAGTAGCAGCGTTGTTCGCTGCCCTGTTCGGTTGGCTCGTAGCGAAGTAGGGGACTGCCGAGCTGATGACCCGCACCCTCATCATCATCGACCCATTCGGGTTCAACCTGGTCAGTCTCGGCCTGCAATACCTGCTACTCAAGGGCACGCTCGTGCAACCCGGCGACACGGTATACCGTCTGCCGTACACGAACCTCGGCGGCATCGACAACATCGACGAGGGCGTGGAGCTGCTGAACACGAAGCTGAACAGCACCGCCGGGGACATCTTCGTGTTCGCCTACTCCGAGGGCGCGCAGATCCCGACGAAGTGGTTGCGGGAGTACGGCACCACGTCACCGATCACGCCAACGGATCGGCTGACGTTCCTGCTCATCGGCAACGCTGAACGTCGCTACGGTGGATTCGCCTACAAGCACTCGACATTCGATGCCCTCGCCGATACCGATGGATTGCCCGAGCCACTATCAGATGGCACGAGCACGGTCCACTATCAGGTCACCGATTTCGCCCGCCAGTACGACGGGGTTGCCGACTTCCCGGACGCCCCCGAGATCCAACAGGCCATCGCATCCGTTGGCGGCGTGAGTACCGACCCGGCCACCTGGATAGTGCGCGTCATCCAAGACGTGACCAACGCCCTCATCGGCGCCCACAAGGACGCCACACTGAATGCGATCCTCGGCATGAACCTGGTGCACAACAACTATTTCACGGTCACGCCGGATGACCGGCATAATGTCAGGTTCATCGACCCCGACCATCCCAGCGTTGAATACATCTGGTCGCCAACCTATCCCGTGCCTCTGCTGGGTACTGGCATGACGTTCCCGAGTCTGGACCGGGACAAGCGCAAGGCCATCGAGACTGCCTACACGCGCCCGGTCGTGATGCCGATGCCGTCCTATGGGCAGATCAGCTTGTTCACCACGGACTTCTTCGGCACCGATGAGGACTACCGGAGCGTCGATGAGGTCGGTTGGTTCCCTGAGGCCCCGTCGATGTTGTTCCCGTCTGAGCTGCTATTCCCGTCCGAATCCCTGTATCCGACAGGAGTGTAATGGCCGACTACGTCTTTCCGCCGAAGCCGACAAGCATCATTCCGGCAACACTCGGCGCTGACTGTCAGTTCGTGTTGCGACGTCGTGCATCTAGCGATACTACTGGTGGTCCTCTTGGCGACCCGGTGGATTGGCCGACAAACCTGATCCTGTCGGTGTGGGTGGGCGTGAAGCCTGAACCGGTCGTGGTGGCGGCGCAGATCGTAGGCGCAGATGCCACCGTGCGGATTCCGGCGGCGGTGATGGATCGGGTACGGGATTCGACATTGTGGCAGGCGATCGCGTCGGTGGCGGGCGCTCCGTTTGGAGATGATCCGTCGCTAGAGGAGCCGGTCATGGTCGGACATTTTGAGCGCAACGATGGACGTTGAGCCAACCGCGCCGATCGTGCTTGATGTTTCGTTTGACGAGTCGCCGATCGCGTTTGAGGTTGCGGTTAATGAGTCGCCAATCGTGGACATGACGTGGTCGCCCAAGGAGTCGTCCTCGCTCGTCCCGTCCGTGCTGCTGTTTCCGTCCGAATCGTTGTACCCGACAGGAGTCGTTGCATGACCTACACCAAGCAGTCGTGGCAGGATTCGCCCGCGAAGACAAGCCCACTCTCGGCTGATCGCCTGAGCCACATGGAAGACGGGATCTCGGCTGCGGACTCGTTAGCCGCCGCGGCGGTGCCATCGACTCGGAAAGTCAACGGCCAAGCCCTGTCTGGAGATGTGACGCTAATCGCCTCCGATGTTGGTCTGGGCAATGTCGACAACACTAGCGATGCGGACAAGCCGATATCTACGGCGACCGCTGCGGCGTTGGCATCGCTGCCAGGTTCATCAGGAGGCGCTATTGACGGAGGAGTGGCCAGCAGTGTGTACGGCGGAACAACAAGCATCGACGGAGGGCAAGCCTAATGGCATCGAAAATTCAGCTTCGGCGAGACACCGCCGCGAACTGGGCGTCGGTAAACCCGGTGCTCGCGGAAGGCGAGTTCGGATACGCCACTGACAGCAAGGATTTCAAACTTGGGAACGGGACCACCGCCTGGTCTGCACTGGCACCCTGGTCACCCAATGCGATCGAAGGCGCCTCCAAACTGGTGTCGATCAGCGACAACTCGTACGCGACAAGTCCCACGTCCAGCCCGCTCAGCACTTCCACCGTGGGCACGAGTGAAATGATGTTCACGGTAGGCGCGGACGCGACCGCCATTGCGCCACTATGGACTCATTGGTACACGACTAACGCAACCTATCCCATCGTAGATACGGACCCCTCGGGCCCAATCTCCTTCAACGCCTCGCTGAGAGTTGTGAGCAGCACCAATCCGGGCACCGTTACCGGCACGCTCTACCGACTCACATTCAACGGCCGCACCACCGCAACTCTTGACCCCGGCGGCAGGATCACCGCCGACCCACTCGGGATTTCCGTCGCGAAAGGTGACGTAGTCGCGATACGCACATTCCTCAGTGCAGGAACGGCATACACAACGCGAACCACCCAAGGAACGACAAACCATGGATGGGGAGGCTTCACCGCCACAACAGATTTGACAGCCCCCGGAAGCGCGGCCATCCCCGACAGCACCGGCCAATACTACGGTCCCGCAGCTCTACTCGGGAGACCGCAGGGCGCTAACACCGCCAAATCGACTCTCATCGTTGGCGATTCGATAGCCTGGGGAGCGGGCGACAAGGCCTACTACACAATTCCCGCTCTCGGCGGCGGCAACCAGGGTTTCCTCATGCGAGCGCTCACAGGCAAGTCTGGAACGCTCAGTTTAGCGGTCGGCAGCGACCAGGCTAGTTACCTCCAGTCAAATGGAGGGTTCCGACGATTAAGCCTCGCCCCGCTGTGCAACTCAGCCATCATCGAAATGGGCACTAACGATGTGACTTTAGGCGCGACCGCGACGGCAGTTGAAACGATGAACCTGAACATCGCAACGGACCTGCGACGGCTGGGTATCGGCAAGGTGTTTGTCACCACGTTTATGCCGCGAACGACGTCGACGGACGGTTGGGCAACCACCACGAATCAAACGCCTATATCGAGTGAAGCTCAGCGCGTCGCGTACAACACGTGGGTGAGGGCCAATTGCCCAATTGACCCCAGCACTTTAGTCCCGGTCGGTGTGGGTACTTCTGGTGCGTTGCTGGCCGGACAATTCGGGCATCCGTTCACGGGATTCTTCGACACGTGCGCCAAGGTGGAGTCGTCGCTGAACTCCGGCAAGTGGCTTCCGGCCAACCGCATTGCCACGGGCTCAATCGCATCAGGAGGCGGAGCTCTAACGTCATCGACCGCGAACTTCCTGACAGCTAACCAGGAAGTCGGCGGCGACCAAGGGACCGCGTTTTCGTTGGTTGGCGCTGGGGCCTCGGGAGCAATGCTCTTTGCAACCCTGGCGGTTGTCAACAATTCCACGACGGTCCTGATTGACAAATTTGTCGGTACTGGCGTGACCGACGCGGTGCTCGCCATTGGCATTATGACCAGTGAAGGGATACACCCGAGTCCCCATGCGCATTATCTGGCGGCGCAAGCAATTGACGTTGACCTCTTGTGAGCGAAGGAAAGACAATGGATGAATTAAGCGAACCGGAAACCTATGTTTTGTTCGTCAATACGAATAAAGCACGACATCAGGGTGGCTTCGCGGTTTTCAGCATTGACGCGATCGACGCTGCCACGGAAACCGCGCAGCGTGAAGTCAAGCATGTGATCGAATCCGCCCAAAATGCGGACGCGGACGTAGTTTTCGAGTCGTGGGGATTCGTCAACTCGGTCACCGGCGAGGTTGCCGCAGAATACGACAGTTACGAGTGACGCCAGTGGAGGTCACATGAAAACCATTGCCGCATTAACCATCATCGGGCTCGCCATCATGGCGGGCCTGACTTATGTCCTGGCCCGTCACGCCGACTGCCAACTCGCCGACATTTAGGAGACCCCCATGCCTGTCCTTGGTCGCCACGTCGAACACGACCCACGCTCCCTGGCATATCCCGCGATGGGTGCCGTCGTGCAACGCTCCGTCCTCTGGGGACATCACGGTCCCGTACTGGACCAGGGCGACATTGGTGCTTGCACCGGCAATGCGCTCGCGGACTGCATCAACACCGACCCGTTCGCCGCGGCCCGCCCGAACGGTTATCTCACCGAACCTGACGCCCTGAAACTGTACGAACTCGCCACTCAGCTCGATGACACACCCGGCACCTACCCGCCCGACGACACCGGCAGCTCGGGCCTCGCGGTCTGCAAGGCCGGTGTGCAGCTCGGTTACCTCGCCGCATACCAGCACGCACTCGGATTCAACGCGTTCGGCGCTGCGTTGCAATTGCAGCCGGTGATCGTCGGCACCAACTGGACTGAAGCAATGTTCGAGCCGGACGCTGACGGCACCGTACATCCGGCCGGACAGGTCGCCGGTGGCCACGAATACCTCGCACTCGGAATCGACTACACGACACAACGACTCACGTTCCTGAACTCCTGGGGTGAAAGCTGGGGCGACGGTGGCCGCTTCTACATGAGCTTCACCGACTTCTCGCGTCTACTGGCCGACCAGGGCGACGCCACCGTGCCCGTTGCCGTCACCACCACACCACCACCACCGCCACCACCGGGACCCGGGCCCGCCACCGTCACCGGCACCCTCAACGGCACCTTCACCGGAACATTCACACCGACAGGCGATGCGGCGTGACAGGTGCACCGCCTGCAGCAATCCTCATCAGCGCATGGCTCGCCATCGCGCCCACGGTGATGGCTGACCCCGGTGACATCGTTGTTGCCGCCCGCAGCCGAATCGGCTACCCCTACGCCTGGGGCGCCACCGGCCCGACCGCGTTCGACTGCTCAGGGCTCGTCGTCTGGGCGTACGCGCAGGCCGGAATCAGCGTGCCGCGTACCAGTCAGCAGCAAGCCAACGCCGGCCAGCCAGTCGACCGAGCAGATCTACAACCGGGCGACATCGTCATCTACTACCCGACCGCCTCGCACGTGGGCATCTACGCCGGTGATGGCCGGGTCATTCACGCCAGCACCTACGGCCGGCCCGTCGCCGAAGTATCCATCGACGCCGCAGGCCCCTACCGCAACGCCCGTCGCTACCTCAGAAAGGCGAACCCCATGCCCGCCAAAACCCCACCGAAACCGGACTTCAACGAGTACGCAATGTGGTCGCCGAACAACAGCGGCCGCGGCGGCAAGAAACCCACCGTCTTCCTGCTCCACACACAGGAGGGTGACGGCAACGCCGACAGCCTCGCTCGCTACCTCGGCAACCCTGCCAACCAGGTCAGCTACCACTACACCATCAGCCAGGCCACAGACGGCGGCGTGACCGTCTGCGATGTCGTCGACACCGACCAAGCATCATGGTCGGTCGGCAACGCCAACCCCATCAGCATCAACCTCTGCTTCGCCGGGAGCCGCGCCGCCTGGACCCGCGACCAATGGCTCACGCAAGCCAAGGCCATTGATGTCGCCGCCTACCTCGCCGTGCAGGACTGCCACAAATACGGCATATCCACGCTCGTCGTCCCGCCGCCGTATTCCACTGGCAAGCCTGGCATTTCGGACCACAAGTGGGTCACCGACATCTTCGGTTGGGGCACCCACACCGACGTCGGCTCCGGCTTCCCCTGGGACGTCTTCGCGCTCGCGGTCGCCAAGTACGTCGGCGACCTCAAACCCATTGATCCGCCAACCACCCCGGAGGTACCCGTGAACCCCTCACCCGACAACCCCTACGCGATCCCCATGCCCGCCATGCAGACCGGTCAAATCGAGCAACTGTGGCAGCAGCTCCTGGTGCGCTGGAACATGCTCGGCGGCCGGACCCCGGTCGAGGCACTGGCGGCCATCGGCGCCAAGCTCGGTATCGACGGATTCCAGGACCCCCGATGAACGGCGCAGAGGTGTTAGTGGCAGCCGGACTGATGACCGATGTACCGCCGTGCAGCTGCGGCAAGGTCATTCATCGCAACTGCGTACATCACGGCGAGGCATGGCAGCGCATCCGTGGCCGCCTGGGAGCGGCATCGTGAACGGCCCGGACGGCAAGTGGGCGGGCTGGGGCCTCGGTGACACCGCGCCGAAGGTCGCCGAGATTCAGAAGTTCCTGGCCGGCAAGTTCGCCAGCTACGCCGGGCACCTGGTCCCCACTGGCACCTACGACCAGGCAACCGCCGACGTCGTGACGGAGATGCAGCGCCGGTACGGCCTGCCCGTCACGGGGATCTTCGACTGGGCGTCGCAGGTCAAGTCGGGGTTCTACAAGCCGGCCCCGGCCGCCCCGAAGACCTTGCCGCTGTTCTTCACCGTCGAGGGCCACCTTTCCGACATGTGGGCGGGCCCGGTCGCTGACACCGCGACCATCCTCGAACGCGAAGGCCGGTGCATTCACCGGCCAACCGGCTACAACAACGGCGCCATCCCCTTCGACAACGCCTCCGGTGAGAACGAGCTCGCCCGCCGCATCAGCCAGACCGTGCAAGACGACGGCGTTGCATTCCCGGCCGGCACACCGTTCCTGATCGGTGGGTTCTCGCAGGGCATGATCGTGGTCACCGACTTCATCGTCAACCACCTGCAGCCCGGCCAAGACCTCGCGTGGCGGGCCAAGGACTGCCTCGGCGTCCTGGCCTACGGCAACCCCTGCCGGTCAAAGGGTTCGGTGGCACCGTGGTCCCGCGGCCAGGCTGGCCCGCCGGCCAACGCCGGCATGGACCCGATCACGCGCCTCGACCTGCTCGGCATCACCCCGTCATTCCCGATCATGGACGTCTACCGCAAGGGCGACATCTTCGCCGACAACGAACCCGATACCGCCGGCGAGATCAAGTCCGCCGTGTACCTGGCCGTCGCCCGGGGTGACCTGTTCTCCGATCCATTCTCGGTGTCCGCGCAGATCGCCAACGCCTTCAAAGTGCCCGTCGACTACGTCATGGGCGCATTCTGGGCCATCGTCTCGGGTGTCGGCTTCCTCGCCGCGCAACCCTCCCCGCACTACTCGCCGTTCAACCTCGACGGCGGAATCAACTGGGCCCGCGACCGTCTCACCGCGGCCGTCGCCGCCTGACGGTGGTCATCGTGGCGCCGGTGTCCACCACCGACAAATGCCAATGGGTCGCCAAGCGCCTCAAGATCGCCAAGAGCTGCGGTGACCTGACCACCGAACTCGCCCTACAGATCCGCCTCGACCAGCTCCTCGACCAGCTCCACCGCGAAAGGACACCCTGATGGCACACGCACTACCCGACCCCGCCCACCCCATCCTCTCAGCATCGTTCTGGGCCGACGCCATCGAACGCGCCATCTCCGCCGCCGCCACCGCAGGCGCCGCAGTCCTCACCCTCGGCGGCACCGACTTCATTAGCGCCCCCTGGTACGCCATCCTCTCCGCGGCCGGCATCGCCGGAGTCCTCGACCTGCTGCGATCCCTGGCGTCGGCGCCACGCGGCAACCCCGGCACCGCTGGCTTGACCCCGGCCATCGAGGCCAGCGGGCAACCCACGCTTGTGTCCCGACTGGTCGCCCGCCAGCGCGCGGAGGACTGACCCGTGAATGCACCCCGCTCCCTGTCCCGCTGGCTGCCCTACGCCCCCCTCGGCCCACTCGGCGTGCTCGTCCTCGCCACCGGAAGCCTCACTGCCGCACTGCTACGCGGCACCGACTACCTCGCCCTACCCCAGGACGAATCCGGGATGTCCGCCGCCGAACACGCCCTACCCATCAGCCACTGGGGATGCCTACTCATCGCCGGAGTGATCATGTCCGTCGGCGGCTACATCTTGCATCGCTGGCCTCTCACCATCCTTGGGCACGCGCTGCTCGCCGGGATCTTCGCCGCATTCGGGCTCGGCGAGATCGTCACCGGCCTGGGCGACATCGCCGGAGACTCACTGCGGACCGGTGTCGCATTCCTCTGTGTCCAGTCCGTTGTTCACACGCTGCTGACGACGGTGGCGTGGCGGCGCTGGGACGCCGCCCGTGGATGAAATCAGTACCCTCGCAGACCAACTAAACCTCCCGAACTCCCTGCTGCTGCCCGTCGCATTCGGCCTGTCCGCCTACTCCGGGCTGCGGATGCTCGCCGAGCAGTTCGCACCGGTCGCCAAAGCCCTCGGACCCCTCGGCAAACGCTGGACCCAACTCCGCGAGCAACGCATCGCCAAGGCCGCCAACCTCGCCGATCTCACGGCGCAGAATGCCAAGCTCACGGCGGCCGTCGAGCAACAAGCCCGCGAAATCGCCTGGCTGCGGCAGATGCGCGACGACGACGCCTGGACTAAGGACCTTCAACGGCAGGTGCGAGAGCTATCCGCGATCGCCCGCCGGCGCGCGGACCGGATTGAGATGATCGACGCCTACGTGCTCGCCGACACCGAATGGCACCGTCGCGCCGACCTCGAAGACGCCGCCACCGGCGACGACCGCGAACACATCACGGCCGAAGCGCCCCCGCATGTGCCGTTCTTGGAGTTCGAGCGGCGGTGGCACACGGACCGGGCCGGGGCGCCGCGGTGAGTCTGAGCCCCGCCGACCGGGCCTGGCTCGCATTGGCCGGCGGGGTGGCAGCGTGGGACATGACCTGTCCGCACGGTGAGACATTGAGCGAAGGTGTCAGCCGCTACCACCGATCACGCCCCTGGTTGACTCGCATCGTCGTCGGGTACGTCGCCGCGCATCTGCTTGATCTACTGCCCGACCGTTACGACCCGTTGCACCGCGCCACAACCTGGCGCTGAATCACCCACAATCCGCCCCGGCGGTCTCGTTGTAGCGCGCCCACTCGCGCTCCGAGGCCGTCGGGGCCTTTTGCGTTCTTTGTTCCCGTTTCGACCCGATTGAGTACACCAGCGAGTACAGTCGGAAATCGAAACAACCTCTGAGCTGTGCGCCGTCAGGGTTTCGAACCCCGGACCCGCTGATTAAGAGTCAGCTGTTCTGCTACGGTGATCAGGTGCGGCCACTGCATATCACCTGGTAGTCGCGTTACAGCACTACTACTCGATGGTGTAGTAATCGAACTCGATGAGTACACTAGCGAGTACACCATCCGAGTACAGTTGAAAGCCGGTAAACGATGGGCAAGACGAAGCGCCGAAGCCCCGGCGACGGGGCACTGTTCCAACGCAAATCAGATGGCCTCTGGGTCGGCTCAGTCGAGATCATCAAGCCCGACGGTCAGCGCGGGCAGAAACGCGTCTACTCCAAGAACTACAAGCAGGCCAAGGCCGACTTCGACGAGCTCCGCTCGGAAATCGCATCCGGCAACATTCCAATCAGCAACACCACTACCGTCGCGGCCTACCTGACGCGCTGGCTGGAGATCAAGAAGGCCAAGGTTTCGCAGAGCACCTACGACTACTACGAGGAAGCGGTCCGACTGCACATCGTGCCGAACCTGACCAGCCCCAAGGTGCGCCTGCGGAAGTTCACCCCCGAGGACGGCCGCGAGATGATCGCCAGAGCCAACACGACAGCCAACGCCCAGCGCGCCCACAAGACACTCAAGCTGGCACTCAAGGCCGCAGTCGCCGACGGCCTGCTGAAGCGCAACATCATGGATTCCGTCGACAAGCCCGGCCACGTTGCCCGAGTCCGCGAAGTGCTCGATTTCGACGCTGCCACCCTGGCGATCCGCGCCGCCATCAAACTCGATGAGTCACGTGACGAATCAGACCCGACCCCATTGCTCGCGACCAGATGGGCAGCAGGGTTCCTCACGGTGGCCAGACCGGCGGAACTGCGCGGCCTGGAGCTGAATCGGATCAGCGTGATCGACGCGGCAGGAAAGCGAGTGGACCTGGACGACCCGTCATGGAGCAGCGCTGATGTTACTGCTGCGATGGACCTGTCTTGGCAACTCAAGCAGCTGCGCATGACGCACGGTTGCTCGGAGAATCCGGAAGCGCCGACCTGCGGAAGGGTGCGGCCGAGCTACTGCCCGGCGGCGCGCTGGGATCTCGCCGCCGGAACGGAATACCGCGAGTGCCATGGCTCGATGATCTGGAAGGCGACCAAAACGCAGAGCAGCAAACGCGCCACACCCATCTCCGCGCCGCTCTTGGAGATGCTGCGCGTACACGTCCGGCTCACGACCAACCAGCCGAACCCGCACGGGCTGGTGTGGCGTCATCGCGACGGCCGCCCGATCAGCGAGACCGACGAGAACATGCTGTGGCATCAATTCCTGCGCGACGCCGGACTACCGCGCATCGAGCAGTACGCCGCCACGCGGCACACCGCGAACACACTGCTACAGCGTCTGGGCACCGCGGAGGAGGTTCGGATGCAGATCGCCGGCCACTCCAGCCGCGCGGCACACGAGGCCTACACCCACATCGACCAGGCGCAGAAACGCGAGGCCCTGGAGAAGCTGGCGAGACGACTACTTGGGACACCTGAGAACGATCTGAATAATAAGTGAACGTTAACCCTTGTGTTAATACAGCAAGCGGGCTTACTCTATGCCCGGAAGATCGTCCCGCTAGGGATCGAGTTCAACACCCATCCACCACCGGTTCAGAAAACGAGCTGCTCTATGTGCAAGTGCCACCGCACCTTTGACCCGTGCGAGACCGAGCTACGAGACAGAATCCGGCGCGCCACCGCGATCATGCACGATCGAAAATGGAGCCTGGAAGACCTGCGAGCGTTATCCGCCACGCTGGATGAGATTGTGGCGCGTTCCGCCGAGCCCGTCGTCGATCTGGTCGCTGATGTTGTCTACATCGCGAGACGCTGACAGCCTGTCTAGAAACTGCGCGGCTTCCGCGCGCTTCTTTTCGACGTATTCGACGGCGTCTCCGGTCTCGATTCCCGGCACCAGGCCCACCAGTAGCTCAACCGGGTTGATGCCCAAAGTGTGCGCCGCGGCCACGATGCGGTCGGCGCGCTGAAGTAGCTTGCCGGTTCGACGCGCCTCGTAGAACTGCGCTTTCGAGAGCCCGAAGGCCTCCCATATCTCCTGGTTGGTCAATCGTCGTCCCGCCAGGCCGGTCAATAACGCATAGAGCGCATCGCCTGCGCCGGCGTCATTCTTAGCCATGCCGGACACACTAGTCCGGATTATCAGACGTCGCAAGTGCCGCGGCCTGCATAGATAGAGCATGAATGCAGTTCGTCGGCGATTTGCCGGTCGAATGGTCTTGATTTCCGGACTCATCGGTGTATGGTAAATCGCATGCCGCACACCTCCAGGCATCGCCTCCAATGGAACCCTCCCGCAGTAGCAAAACTCATGTCTAAGAACAAGATTCACACGCGACACGAGCTTGCCAAGCGCCTACCCGTCGGCCGCGCGACCGTCTATGAGTCCTTCGAATCGGACTGGTCCGGGTATGCCACCGACCGTATGTTGGCGCTGTTGGCAGCGCATCTGGGCGCCGATATCGGCAACCTGGTGTCGGCGGGCCGAGTAGTCCGTAAACCAAGACGAGCGGAGCGCACGTCATGAGCACCGACCTCACCGTCCCGCACGCGTCCCCGTTCGACGCGATCCGCCGCACCCGCGACGACGGCACGGAGTTCTGGTCGGCCCGCGATCTCATGCCGCTACTCGGCTACGACCGGTGGGAGAACTTCACCGCCGCGATCGACCGCGCCATGATGAGCGCCGGCGCGCAGGGCTACGAAGCCCCCGACCTTTTTCGCGGCACCACGAAAAAGTCCGGCGGTCGCCCACAGCACGACTACAACCTGGCACGGTTCGCGGCCTACCTGGTGGCGATGAATGGCGACCCGCGCAAACGCGAGGTCGCCGCAGCCCAGGCGTACTTCGCCATCCGCACCCGTGAAGCTGAGGTCCAGGCGCAACTCCCGCAGACCCGCGAAGAGCGGATGGCCATCGGCATCGTGGCCATGCAGGAAATGATCGCCGAGCGCGACGAGCAGCTGGCTATCGCGGAGGTCGAGAACCGCACCCTCGCCGCTGCGATCGAACGCGATGCCCCCCTGGTCGCCAAGGCTGAGGCGCACACCGGCTCCGACGGCGACGTGCACCGCCAGGAGTTCGCCCGCGATGTCCAAGCCTGGGGGATCAAGCAGGGCATCGAAGTCAAGCAGGCCGAGGTGATGCGGTTCCTCGGGCACATCGGATTGTTCATCCGGGGTGAGCGTTCCGATACGAGTCACGCTACCGCTGAGGCGATCAAACGCGGGTTGGCGTTCACCCACAAGGATGTTGCGCGCAATGGTCACGCCTACGCGGTGGGGAAACTGACACCTGCCGGCCAGAACTACGCATGGAGGCTAATCACCCGGTATGTCGCGGCGAACGGGTCGCTGGCGCTGCCGCGTGAGCTGCGGGGCGGTGACGCATCGTGAAGTTCTCCGGCGAGTACCTGTACCGGGTCCGCGTGATCCGCTACCCAGACGGCGCATTCGAATGTATCGACGCATCTGCTGACATCTGGGAGCCCGTCCCCGGATGGCGTCCACCAGGTTGGCGGCCGGTCGGCAACTACACGCAGATCATGGGCACCGACGAATTTGTGTGGCCCGTAACCAACAAGGTCTACGCCTCGCCAACCACTGCGAAGAAACGCGCCGCGCTGCTCGAATCCTACGGTGCGACAGCCATTGTTGAACGCTCGTCCCGCATCGTCTGGCCTGATTCCGAGGAGGTTTCCGCATGACCCGCCTCTTGTACGACGCCGAGGGTGCGGCAGAACTGCTGTCCACCACCAAGACCCGCGTGGACGATCTGCGTCGCGCCGGAAAGCTGACCGCAGTCCAGGACGGCCGCCAGTTCAAATACAGCCGCGATGACTTGCAGTCCTATGTCGACGGGCTGCCGACGTTCGAGCCAGGGGTGACCGCATGACGTGGCTTCCTGACGCTCAGACGTGGATGGTCGGTGTCCTGATGGTCCTGGCGTTCTGCGGGATCGCGGGCTGGATGCTCGCCGGGACGGTTGTCGACCAGGTGTCGTCGAGAGGTCGGCATCGGTCGGATGGCCGGCCGCAGTTGATGTTGACGAGTATCCGTGTGGAGCGGGTGATTCCGGCGGCGGACTGGCTGCGGCCCGAGGATGATGATCCGCCGACCGTGGCCCTGCCGGTGCGGTTGGTTGAGTCGTGGGGGCCGCGTGAGTGTTCGCCGTCGGCTGGGCTGATTGCTCGGTGTCATGCTGAGACGCCGATATTCGCTGACCTGGCAAGGGTTTTGAGGCTTGAGTCGATGTTGGTGGCGGCATGAGCAGTTACGCCGATTTGTTGCCCGCGTTGGATCGTCTGGAAGCTGCTGCGGCGGAACACAAGGCGCGTCACGCTGCCGAGGTCGCTGATCTGAAGCGGCGTCTCGACCTGGCGAACGCTGACTACGCCGATTTGAAGGCTGATTTCGAGGAGGCGTCTGCGCGCTGGGGCGTGCAGATCGCTGAGCGGGATCAACGCATCGCCGAGTTGGAGGACGAACTCGGGCGGGTTGAGGTTCGGCGGTACGAGCCATGACCACGATCGCAGCGGACTACTGCCGCCGGGAGCTCGTCCGGCTCGATCAGACGATCCACCGGCCCGGAATGCCTGCGGTCATGGTCGCCCTGCTGTCCGTGCACCGGACGAATGTTCAAGCGTCACTGCACAGCATGGAGGTCAGCGCATGAGCTGGTTCCAGAAGATGGCCGAGGAGTTCAGCAGATCGTTTGGTTTGGAGCCGATGCCTCTGCATGACGCTGACTTGCCTGATGAGCCGTCCGCGACGTCGCGTCCTCTTCTGCGGGCCGTGGTGGACACGTCCGCGCAACGACCGACGGGTGGCACCGCGGGGATTCGCAGCGCGGACCGGCCGGCCGCACCCAACTCCCCGGGTGCGGCCGGTACCCATCCATCGCAGTGGCCCGCAGATGACTACGAGGCAGTAGGTCGCGAATACCTCGCCAAGCTCTACAACCTGATGGCCCAACTCGGCGACCTCTGTGCCGATGTCGTCGAACTCATCGAACACGTCGACCCGACACCCACAGGCCTCGCCAGCGCCCACAAACGAAAGAGCCGGCCGTCACGGGAATGACGACCGGCCGACCCACCGCAACAACCCCTACGAAAGGAACCACGGTGAGCACACCAATACTAGCCGAGCCCGATACGACCGGATGGCTGCTCGAAATGACCGGCACCGACTGGGCGACGATCACGTCCGCTATCAAGCCGGGCGGCGACATCATCGGCATCGTCCACGCCAGTATCCATTCGTCAATGGACTGGTGCATCAGTGCCGTTCCTGGCTTGCCGACCGCGTACTTCCGTGAGTACCCCGAAGCTGTCGCTTGGCTGTGTCGACTGGCTGAGCTGGTCACACGGCCCGGCGTCGAGGCGGTGACCGCATGAGCACGTACCCGACGTTGAGCGATGAGATTAAGCTGGTAGCGGCGAATCTCGTTGGGCGTGAATGGATTCAGAACGCGTTGCAGGTCGGCGAGTCTGTGTGTGCTCATGGCGCGGTGATGACTTGTCAGGGGCTTCGTCCTGGTGATCAGTGGATCATTCGCGCGGTCATGCGAACTAGGGGCGTGACCGAGAATTGGAACGACGCTGCTGGTCGTACCAAGGCTGAAGTGCTGGCTCGGCTCGGTGCGATCGAGGTTTCCGATTTGGATCTGGCAGAGACGTTCGGGCCATCGTGGTCGCTCGTCGTTGCGGTGATTCGGCGGTCCGCGTTACTGACCGCCGACGAGACAATGAGGCTGGCCGCCGCTTGGGACGCCGCTTGGGCCGCCGCTTGGGCCGCCGCTCGGGACGCC
>CAZYFP010000003.1:0-78467 GCA_964647125.1 uncultured Candidatus Saccharibacteria bacterium | reverse complement strand
TTGAGGTGGTAGTGGGGCAACTCGTGGAGGTTCAAGTCCTCTCGTCCGCACCAAACAAAGAGTCGAGTTTTACACTCGGCTTTTTGTTTGATTCAGAAAATAACTTGAACCTCGTAGAGTGAGCGCAGCGAACGAGAGGTCGTGAAGTGAGGACGAGCACAGGTGCTTGCACCGAGCACACCGCAACAGAAGAGTGTTTTGCGAAGCAAAATGTGCGATAGTCCTCTCGTCCGCACCAACTAAAAATACCCAGTGAAAACTGGGTATTTTTATTGCCAATGATGCCCTAACTTCGCGGCAAGTGCTCGTAGGGCTGACCCTGGCCATACTCACTGCGTACCAGCGGCTTGATGTCATCAAGCGTGACATTAATTTTTACTCCTGGGTTGAGCATATCGTATGGATCAAATATCTGTTTCACTTTTTGGAATACACCGTACATTTCGTCGCCATACAACTGCTTGAGATATGGCGCACGCAAACGACCATCATTGTATTCACCGCTGGTTGTACCACCTAGGCCTATAACGAGCTCGTAGTACTCTTGCATCAGCTTGAATACTTTTTGTCGGTCGCCTACCTGGCTGAGATCGAGATGTGGCTGCAAACGTATATTGCCATCACCGGCGTGCCCCCAGAGTGCAGGCTGTACATTATTGCGGCGACACAGTTCGGCTAGCCCATCCATGTATTCTGCCAGCTTATCTACCGGCACTACTCCGTCATCAATAATTGGCAGTGCCTTGGCCTGGCCTTCGGCATGCATGGCAGACATAGCGGACAGCTGGCGAATTTTCCATAGGCGAGTTTGCTTGTCTAATTCTGTCTCAATTTGCGTGGCAGCAGCAAGCGTATCAAAGATTTTCTTGGCGCGTTTGACTGCTTTCTTTTGACGCTTATCAACATCGTCGAACTCCACCAATAGAACAATCGGTGGGTAAGGCTTAGGAATGAGATTCTTCAGCTTGCCGGGACTAATTTTATCGACTTGCTTCAGCAAATTACCGTCAATCATTTCGATAATAGCTGGGCGATCCGATAGCTTGCGAAGTTCGAGTATCGCTTGCTGTGCATCAGTCAGTGAGTTAAATGAAGCCACAAACAGTGTAGTTTCTGGGTTGTGTTCTTCAGTTTCCAGTGTCACCTCAGAAATAATACCCAGTGTCGCCTGTGCACCAACGATCAGCGGCGTCAGATCGATTGAACCATCATTGCGCTTGACATCAGACAGTGCGTAGCCAGCAGTATTTTTGGCAACTGGCAGCTGGAAGTTTTTGATCAAGTCGTATTTTTCTTCTATGAGGGTATCGAGTTGACGATAAATCTCCCCCTCAAATGTTGCCAGACCAAGTTTTTTATTGAGCTCACGCTTGCTGAGTCGTCCGGTAGTAATAACCTCACCATTAGCCAGCACCACTCGCAGCGCCTTTACAAAACTACGAGTGTCATTGTATTTGACCGAACGCTCACCACTGGCGTTATTAGCCACAGCGCCACCAATCGTTGAGTATTCTAGTGAGGCAGGATACGGAGGCAAAAACCTGCCGTGCGTCATAAGTGCCTGCTGTAATTTGCCATAACCTATACCTGGCTCGACGGTAACATTGCCCGACTTTGTATCGAGCTCTACAATGCGATTCATGTGAGCTGGAAATACCAGTAATATGCCAGTGCCAAGTGCCGCGCCGCCCATATCTGTACCTGCTCCGCGGGCCGTAATAGGGATAATCCGATTTCGCTCAGCAAGCTGCCAGCTAAATCGTGCCACTTTACGCACATCGTTCTCGTCATGCGGGTACACAACTAACGACGGCACGACCGACAGTATACTGGAATCAGTCGCAAAATGCCGACGAATGTCGGGCGAGCTCAGCACCTCACCCATCACATGCTCTTGCAAATAGTGGCCAATTTTACTCACAAGTAATTCCCCTGGTTATAGCCTGTAACATCTTATACACAATGATAGCATACCGCTCGTGTTTTGAGATGATTTTTGCTGCCTAATATTACTACGTCAGGCGACTTCTGAATCAAACAAAAAGCCGAGTGTAAAACTCGACTCTTTGTTTGGTGCGGACGAGAGGACTTGAACCTCCACATCTTGCGATACTAGTACCTGAAACTAGCGCGTCTACCAATTCCGCCACGTCCGCCCATCGTCATGTACGCCTGTGCCTTGTTTTGCCTACTCAGGCAAAAACTTCGGCTTACGGCTACAATCCTCCTTTCAAAATTCTATTCAGTCGCCGTTAGCTCCTTGGATTAGAATTTTGGTTAGCTACAGAACTGCATTAACAGGGGTAATTGTACGTCAAAGAGTTATAGGGCGCAAGCTATTTATTGGTTAGTTACTTTGGCGGTTCGGATCTTCCAGTTGCTGACAGTGTCGTAACGCTCGGTTGCGGTGTTTAGCGTTAACTGATCCAGCCCATAAATTGGACTGTGGCTGACATACAGAAAGCGTGGCTGATACAGGCCGAGAGCTGGCGCATCTGTCTGCCATGTTTTAAGGAATGTTTCGTATTTAATGCGACGCAGCGCTTCCCCGGTTCGCGTCCGTCCTGCCTCGAGTGCCAAATCGGCTTCAGATGAGCTGTATTCAGACAAGTTCAACCGATTGGCCGCACGAATGTCGTTCTGTGAGCTATCCCAATAGACAAACACATCCGGGTCGGCGCCGATGGTAATCCCATACAGTATCGCATCGTATTCGTGGCTCACCAGTGCAGCATGGAACGAATCATCATTACGGAGTGAAATATTCATTTCAACCCCTAGTTTTAGCCACTGTCGCTTAAGCGTTTTGGTTATCATTCGCTGTTCTTTACTGTCGGCTGCCACCAAGGTAAAACTAAGCCGTTGAGTCTTTTTGATGCGAATACCGTCCGGCCCTGCTATCCAGCCGGCTTTATCGAGTTGTTTTGCAGCCACATCAAGCTGATTGGTCTGTTGATTGTATTTGGGGTTGTAAGCAAACTGGCTAGCTAAAATAGGCTGTTTAACTCGAGGGGCTGGATAATCGAGTTGGCTCGTAATTTTGCTCGGGTCGGCTGCACCTACCAGTGCCTGGCGAACAATCTTGTCCTTTAAGACACCCTCGGAGGTTCGGAAAAACACCATATTGGCAGCAGTGGCAATAAAGTTACGTGAATTAACCTTGGTTTGATCATCCATACCTACCGGTAGCTGCTTTAGGCCGGCCATAGCATTCAGCTGATTAGATTTGTAGGCATC
Source organism: uncultured Candidatus Saccharibacteria bacterium (assembly GCA_964647125.1). Lineage (GTDB taxonomy): Bacteria > Patescibacteriota > Saccharimonadia > Saccharimonadales > UBA4665 > UBA6224. The sequence goes on along the minus strand of CAZYFP010000003.1, from coordinate 75,230 downwards.
CACCATGTCCTGCTCGCGGGCAAATGCCTGAACTATAAAGGTTCGTAGCTGCGGCTGCCCTGCCCAGTACTGTTTAAATGGCAATAGTCCGATGCTTTCCTGAGCACTACTAGCATTACGGCCACTGATTTTTATGTCATTCCAAACAAAGGGACCCGCTCCAACCGGCGATTGCGTATTGAATGGTGCCGAACGCAAGCCGGCCATTGGCAATTTTTTAAGTAAATGGGCAGGCACAATGCCGTTTGTCAGATTATAGACAAACGAGCTAAGTGGATTTGGTAACGTGAAGACCACCGTCAGCTTGTCGGTGGCCACCGCCTTGATGCCAACCCAGTTTGAGCGCAGAGGTGACTCGGCATCCGGATTTTGGATTGCAGCATAGGTGTACGCAACATCTTCAGCTGTCAGCGGCTTGCCATCTTGCCAGACTAAATTTGGGCGCAGCTTCACGGTGTATATCTTGCCGGTTGTATCAACCCGCCATGATTTTGCTAGGTCACCAGTTAAGTTGTTGCCCTTGTCGTACTTGAATAAGCCGGCAAACAGTAGTTTGGAAACCGCCAAATCAACCTCTGTAGTTGCAAATACTGGGTTGGCATTGGTAAAGGTACCGACGATACCTTCGCGAAATATGCCGCCTGCCACTGGTTTTGTCGTCTGATAATAGCCCCCTAGGGCATTGTTTTGGGCCACGACCGCACCAATGAGCAGCACAAACAGCAGCACCCAGCTAATTACAAAACGTCTAATTTTTGTAAATTTATCGAGCCGACTGAAAAAGTGCCGTTCAATACTGCGGTCAGTCAGCTTCGTGACACGAGTAGCCTGACGCTGCCGATTGCGCACTAGGCGGCCCAGCCGTGATGGAGTGGCCTTTGGTTTCATACGATTATTGCGTGTCAGCCTAGGCAACAATGCCGAGCAGTATCGAGACCGCAAATACCACCGCTACAATAATTGTTATCTGAAAAATTGTTTTGTCGGTACCACGACGTGTGGTGTTAATTTCACCAGAGCTACCAAGACCTGCGCCCAGATCAGCACCGCGTGTCTGTATCAATATCAAAAATGTCATCAGAGCCATCGAGCCAATTGTCACGTAGTTATAAATACTCATTTTTTCTCCTCTAAAATCGCGCTTACTAGGTAGTTTACCAAGCCAATGACCATCCCGGCAAATACAGCTGCCCAAAAACTGGTGATTTCCAGTGGTGAATAGAGTCGACTGGCCAAATATACCGTGAGTCCGTTAATGATAATCATAAATAGGCCCAGACTGAGCAATATTGCCGGCAGTGACAAGATGATTAACAGTGGCTTGATAACTATATTGACGATTGCCAGTACTAAACCAGCAATAATAATGGCGCCAGCGCTGTCATAACTAATACTTGTGCTGACAAAACCAGCAGCAATCCATAACCCCAGGCTACAGACAAACCAACGAATCAGGAAGCGGCTAGCAGGATGTTTCATATCACTACCATTCTAGTTAGGATAACTCTTTTCGGCAAGCCGAGCTAAGCACCTGATTACCAGTTGGAGTTATCAACACGTCATCTTCCAGTCGTACACCGATACCCTCTTCGGGGATATAAATACCCGGCTCACACGTCAGTACAATGCCCGCGTTCAGTGATTGCTCATAATCTCCAACATCATGTACGTTTAGGCCCATGAAATGTGAAGTTGCATGCGGAAAGTACTTGCGAATGCTGTCGTGGTCGAGCGTCTTAATAAGCCCCAGCTGCTTCAGCTGACGGCCAACAAAGGTTGCAACTTTACCTTCGTAACTTCGAAGCTTGACACCAGGCTTGAGCAGCTCCAGTGCGTAGGCTTGGGACTCCAAAACTGCCTGGTAGACATCACGCTGGCGTGGAGTTGGTGTGCCTTTGCAGACTGTACGGGTAATGTCGGCTGCGTAGTGCGACACCTCAGCGCCGACATCACAGACAATCAGCTCACCTCGCTGCAGAGGTGCATTGTTGGCGACGTTATGCAGCGTGCAAGCACGCTTGCCACCGGCCACAATCGGTTCAAACGAATGACCACTAGCACCACCAACTCGAAAACCGCGAGATATGTCAGCCTCTAGCTGGTATTCATGCTGGTAGCGTTGCAGTTTGGTGTCTGTTAGTACCGTATTGAGCGTTTCGCTAGTAACATCAATGGCAGCCTGGATAGCGGCAATCTCAGCCGGCTGTTTGAGCATGCGCAAATGCGCTAGCTCACGGCGGATATCTACAACTTCCAGATTTTCGACGTGTTTGTGCATGCGCTTGAGCATACGGGCGCGTGCTGGGTTGGCGTACATGCCCAGCTCGGCAATATAGGTTGGTGCGCTAGCCAGGGTAGCGACGGCCGGTGCTACTGACAGTAGGCCATCCATACGGTTCCAGCCATTTATTTCATCCTGAATGTCGGCAATGCCCGAGCAACGCGTTAGTTCAGCCACATCCACCGCGCCATCAAATGCCTCGCGAGTGGCTTCGCGCGTGGGCACTATCAAAAATTCGCGCTCACCATCAATTACCAGGGTCACATCAGGCTCTTCGATACCGGTCAGATACCAAAAGTTGGCATCTTGCGAAAACTGGTAGGTGCTATCAGCACCCCGTTGCAGTAGTCCATTGGCTGTCACTACGATCGGACGATCGTCACCCAATTGTTCGCGCATACGACGGCGGTTACCGGCAAAAAAGTCCGCCGTAAATAATTCAGAGTTATTCATTACTTGTCACGAGTATACCAAACTGGATCCAGAGGCGTACAATGAAAGCACAATTTATAGGAGGGTCGTATGCCACAGGAACGAATTGGTCGCAGTCATAGCGAGCACGAAGAGCCAGAAGTAACTGAGTTACACACCGACGACATTAAAACCGAAGGTCTCGACAGTGATGTCGACGCTATCCTAGACGAAATCGATGATGTTCTGGAGGTAAACGCCGAGGAATTTGTCAAAGCCTATATCCAAAAAGGCGGCCAATAGACCTACTACTAAGCCAAATAGACTTTTGGGCCATGGTGATCGACATATAGACCGCCTTCGTCGTGTTTGTACTCAGCCACGCTAAACTTTGGGTTGTTGCGGGCCCAAGCTACAAAGGCTATGGTTGCCTGCATACCAGGCGCCAGCTCAGCCTGCTGTTCTGGGAATAGAATAACTTGTGCCGTACTGTCTGCCCCTAGTTGCGCTGCCGCCTCTTCTCGAGACAAACCAATATCCTCCCGGCCTTCGTGTCCGGATTCTAATGCCTGTATTGCCATAGTGCCCTCTTTTGTTATTTAGCTTGTGCTTATAATTGTACGCCTCGGCGTCAAGCACGGGCAGCCACTAAGCCTGCGCCAGATACGTATGCACTAGCTTGGCCTTGGCTGCTCCAATTACGGGCGTGAGCTCTTGTACGGTGCTCGCCTGAATACCCTTTACTGAGCCAAACGTTTTAAGCAGTTTTTTGCGTGTGACCGGTCCAATACCTGGCACGTCATCAAGCAAGCTAGCTGTCTGGCGTTTATTCTTGAGTGTCGAGTGATAACTCACGGCAAAACGGTGGCTTTCGTCGCGGATACGCTGTAGTAGCTTCACGAGATTAGTACTATGCGGCAAATTTACCAGGATAAAATCTTCGGTTTCTGTCACGAACCCACCAAGTCGTTGTATCACTTCCAGCACAAGCCCCACATTGCTCGCTCCCTCAATTGGTGCTGTGGCCTCACTAGCGACCGCAAGAGGCTTTTTGATCACTATCTGCTCCTCTCGCTTGGCTAGGCCAATAAACGGAATCTGTGTATGCCCAGACTCGTCACGCGCTCTTGTGGCAGCGTCAAGCTGGCCCTTACCACCATCAATTAGAATCAAGCTGGGCTTACCCCACAGTTTGACATTTTTATCCGACAATCTACGCCGAATAGTTTCGTGCATATTATAGAAATCGTTGTTGTGGTCTTTTTTGGTTTTGAACTTGCGATATTCACCCTTATCACTGACGCCATTAGTAAATACCACCATGCTGGCGACCACGTCCGTACCAGACATATGAGATATGTCGTAACCCTCTATGCGCCGTGGGAATTTTGCTAGTCCCAGTAAATCAACAAGCTCGTTGAGCGCATGATCTTTGCTAATGTCCAGAAATTCTTTGTCGCTAAAGATAACTTGCCGGTTTAAGCCCTGCAGCGAAAATAATTGGTTGCGCAGCTTGGCGGCCAGCTCAAAATCTTTCGCACGAGCCGCACGCTTCATGTCACGCTCCAGCTCATTACTAATAGTTTTGCGTTTACCCTCGATGATGGCGATAAGTTTTCGCAGATTAGTACGGTAATCTTCTAGGCTGGTTTTGCCCTCCTCTAGCCCTGGGTCTAAGCCAATGTGGTAGTGTAGCGTGGCTCGTTTTTGGCCTCCAATTTTACGGGTGGCGAACGGAAATATTTTGCGCAGCTGTTTCAGTGCCTGACGCACCGCTAGCGCACTGAAATAGGGGCCAAAGTACCGGGCGCCGTCGTCAAGTGGCCGGCGCGTGGTGCCAACTGTTGGATAATCACTGTCGTAATCAATCCGAATATAGGTCATCGACTTATCGTCGCGTAGCAAGATGTTATAGCGCGGCATATAGCGTCGAATCATTTCGGCTTCTAGGAACAAGGCTTCCAGCTCACTTTCGACTTCCATCCAGTCTATGTCGACAATCTCGGCCACCAGTGCCTCGGTTTTAGGATCACGGCTGCGCGATGCCTGAAAATACTGACGCACCCGGGTATTAAGCACGGCTGCCTTGCCCACATAAATAATCTCGCCGGCTGCATTTTTGTGAAAATACACGCCTGGCGTCTTCGGCAAGCTCTTCAGTTTTTGAGCAACTGTATCTGGAATGGTCACGCTTCTATCTTATCAAACAAGCGAAACTTGGCGACAATCGTCACTGTGGTACAGCTTGGCCGGATCCGTCAGGCAAGCTTTGCAAATAAGCACCAGGTCGTTACAGGCCTTGTTGGCACAGTTTTCATAGTTATCGGTTTTGGCGCTGCAGTGAATACATTCGCCAATATCTTTTGCACGGTCGCTAAACTTTATGCCCATGCGGTCGTCGAATACATACAGCGAACCTTCCCACAGACCTTCGTCCTTAAACTGTTCACCGTACTTTACGATACCGCCATCCATCTGGTAGACCTCTTTGAAACCACGATTTTTCATCAGTGGTGTCAATATTTCGCAACGAATGCCACCGGTGCAGTAGGTAACCACTTTTTTGTCCTTGATATCGTCATATTTGCCGCTTTCAAGCTCTGCAACAAAGTCTTTGCTCGTCCTCGTATCTGGTACTACTGCGCCCTTAAAACGGCCTACAGCGGCCTCGTAGGCGTTGCGGCCATCAAAGAACACCACATCATCACCGTATTTCTCGACTAAATCGTTCACCTGCTGAGGCTTAAGGTGCGTGCCACCACCAACCACGCCATGTTCGTCTACCTGTAGTTCGTCACCAACACCAAAACTCACTATCTCATCACGTACCTTTATGCTGAGACGCGGGAAATCATTGCCAGTACCGTCAGACCATTTAAACGTCGTGTTTTTAAAGCCCCCGTAGCTCTTTGTCTCCTTAACATACGCTTTCACATTGTCGATATGACCACCAACCGTACCGTTGATGCCGTGTTTGGAAATCAAAATTCGACCCTTTAGGTCGAGCCGTTCGCATAGCGCTTTTTGCCACAAGCGAACCGCCTCTGGGTCGCTGATAGGCGTGAATTTGTAATAGAGAACTATCTTCTGCATCGTGTCTAGTATAGATTACTTCTTGAATGTGAGCCAGATGGCATATATTGCCAAGCTAATTGTTACGAGTGTTAGACCTACAAGTACGCCGGACGAGACATTTTTTTGGGTCTTTTTGCGGGCTAGTTCTGCCAGATGTCGACGGTCACTTGCCGACAGTGTGCTTTGCGACTGTTCAGTCGCAATTTGACTCGCAAGACTATCAACCACAGCAGCAGCACCGCCCTGGCCGTAGTCAGCCCCGGCCTGATTAGTTTCAGTCGATTTGCGGGGGCGCGCCTCTGGTGGCAGCAAGTCACGTAAGGTTGGATCGCGCTCGAACTTCAGCTCTTTAACCAAAAATTCGCGGGCCAGCGCACGACGCAGGTCACGGCCAGCTTGATACTCTTTGATCAAACGACGCAAACCCTTTTCGTCTATCATGTTGGCTTCGAAGACTCGACGGAGGCTGGTTTCGCCAACCTTGATTTGCCCGCTGTAGGCTAGTAGTTCTTCCTTGCTTAGGCCATCGACTGCCAGCTGGCTGGCTTCGGCACGCGGTAGAGCGGTTCGCTCGGCAGTTTTGGACGCACGCTCGCCCATGGTAGCTACTGGTTGTCGGTCTGGCGTCGATGCAATCCTCTCGGCAAACTTCGGACTAACGGCATTAGCCGCTATTTGTTTGCGAGCAAGTTTGCGAATAATCAGCTCTTTTTGCTCAATTTTTTGCTGCACCTCACTGACTTGCTTTTCGAGTTTTTCCTGGACCACCTTAAGGCGTTTTTCGGTCTTGATACGACCGCGACGACGACCAATCAGATAGCCGACAACACCACCCACCAGCAAACCACGGGCTGCACCACGTCGCTCGTAGTAGGCTGCGTCGGCCCCGCTGAGTGTATTTGCTGCACGGCTCGAAGCGGTAGGCTGAGCTCCCGAAAACGGTGGTGATACAAACGAACCACCGGCAGCAGTTGTAGCAGGCGATCGGGGGGGTGCACCAGCGCCAGAGCCACCAGCCGCTACGGTTGGAGGTGTTACGATAACGGGTTGCTCAGGATCAAGATCCTCTGGATCGTCGGAGACTTCTGGCTCGACCTCATCGGCAGCCACTGGCTCATCTTCGATCGCTTCCACATCATCAACACCCAGTTCAGCTGCAGTCTCGTCGAAGGCAGCTTCTACTGCAGCATCTACGTCTGCCTCGTCGCCCATTTCGGCCAGGTTGTTATGAACCGCCTCCAGGAAGACTTCGTTGGCTTCGGTTTCAGCAACTGCTTCTGGCGATATACTCGTTTCGCTTTCGGCTGACAATTCTTTGGCGCGATCTTCAATATGTGCTTCGGCCGCCTGCACTAACTCGTGACTACTTAGTTCGTCAACTGGGAGTGTTTCGTCGGCTTCTGCTGTTTCCTTGGCAAATTCTGCTGATTTGTCAGCATCAACATCCTTGGACTCCTTTGCATCATCCGTAAGTTTCTCAAGAAATGAACGATCGTCCTTAGCTTCTGACTTTGGTGTCTCTTTTGGTGTCTGCTCTTCGTGTGCAACTAACTTGCCGAGCCCTTTGGCGGACTTAGCTTTTTTCTTGTCATCCTTTTTTTCACCAGAAGATTCACTGGAGGATTCAAAATTGTAAGGGTTAAAATTATCTCGTTCCATATGGACGGCTGCACTACCTCTATAAAAAGTGTTGCACTATTTACCTACCCAGTATAAGATATGGGGTAGCATTTAGCAATTAACCCGGAGGCGGCAAAAAAATCATGTATACCACCAATCGATTCAGCACTGGCATGTCCGTCTTTGGCACTTGCTAACCACTTTTTTTTGATCCATACACCAAACTGGCAGCGTAAGCCAGATGCAACACTAATAAAACAACCTACAATTTTCTAAATGACAGCCCTAGGAGGACTGATCTATGACCGCAAAACACACAAATCGCGGCGACGCGAGTAAAGTTTTTGGCTACTACTGGCGTCACGCCCGTAAATATCCACTGGCCGTATTTGGCCTATTTTTTGCCGTGCCGCTCACGATGCTGGTAAATGTCTTTGCTGAGACAATTATCTTGGCATCGGCTATGAGTAAACTGAGCCAAGGTCAGTTTGAGCCACACCACTTGTGGTCGAGCTTTGGCTGGCACATCAGTCTGTTTACGCTGATGCTTTTTATTGGACACTGGACCTGGCGCCTGGTTGACCACTTTATGTGGAAGCTTGAAATGAATGTGCAGCAAGATATCGCCGAAGAAGTTTTTGATAAACTGGTTGACCAAACTGCTGACTTTCATGCCAACAACTTTGTTGGTTCACTGGTGTCACAAAACAGCAAACTACTTGGTAGCTACGTTCGAACAGCCGATACAACCATCTTTCAGGTTTATCCAATGTTTTCTACCATCGTATTTGCTGCCATTGTCATGCTATTTCACGCGCCGATCTACTCGCTGGTACTGGTCGTGACGAGTATCTTTTTCATGGTTGTTGCATTCATAAGCTCTGAAAAAGTACGCCGAGCCAGCTCAAAATATGCTGCCTCGGAAAGCGAGCAAACGGGCTATTTGGCCGACACACTTACAAACAGCCTAACGGTTAAGAGTTTTGCCAGTGGGCAGCGTGAACGTAAAGAGTTTCACAAAGTCACAACGCGTACACACGATCTACTGAAATCATTTTCGGGGGTACAACAGCGACAAATGTTAGCGCTAGGTAGTTCAACCCGCAGCATTACAGCCATAGCTTTCTTTTTGGCAATACTGAGCGTGATGAATTTCGGTGCCAATATCGGTACGGTCTACTTAATACTCAGCTATACCGCACTGATCGCGGACCAGTTGTTTGCGTTCGGAAACAATAGCCTACGTAACTATTCGCGCGCTGTTGGTGACACCGTTGAAATGGTAAATACGCTTGCACTCACACCTGCCATTCAAGACCCAACCAAACCAGAAAAGGTTCAAATGGAACAAGGCCTGGTGAGTTTCGACAACGTGCAGTTTACACACAATGGCGCTGATGCAGCCATTTTCGATAGGTTTAATCTACAGATTAAGCCTGGTGAAAAGGTGGGTTTGGTTGGGCACTCTGGATCCGGCAAGACGACGTTCACACGATTGCTACTGCGCTTTTCCGATATTCAAGGCGGGCGAATCAGCATCGACGGACAGAATATCGCTGCCGTGACACAAGATGACCTACGCCAGCACATTGCCTACGTTCCGCAGGAGCCGATGCTATTTCACCGTACCATCCGTGAAAATATTGCCTACAGCCAACCAGACGCAGACCTACAAACTATAAAACGAGTCGCTAAGTTGGCGCATGCAGCAGAATTTATTGATACGCTGCCGCAAGGCTACGACACGCTGGTTGGTGAGCGTGGCGTCAAATTATCGGGTGGTCAGCGACAGCGAATTGCTATCGCTCGTGCCATGCTGAAAAATGCACCGATTCTGGTACTGGACGAAGCAACCTCTGCGCTGGATAGCGAAAGTGAGGTACTGATTCAGGACGCACTGTGGAAGCTTATGGAGGGTCGTACAGCAATTGTGATCGCCCACCGCCTAAGCACTATCCAAAAAATGGATCGCATTGTCGTCATGGACAAAGGCAAGATTGTTGAGGAAGGCTCACACAAACAGCTACTAAAACTCAAAGGTGAGTATGCCAAGCTGTGGGCGCATCAAAGTGGCGGATTCATCGAGGAGTAAGTTGCTACAATAGGTTTAACGCATGAAGCAAACAACACAATCAACTGACAAACTGACCTTTCGCCACTTTTTGCAGGCGAGTAAACGTCACAAAGAGTTTTACTATATATGGCTCATTCCCGTTGCTGGCGTTTGTCTGAGTACGCTCACGCCGTACTTTATCGGTAAACTGCTTGGTGCGCTGGCTGACCCAACCGCAAATGTCGTGCCGGCGTTCGTTGGGTTAGCCGTCAGTGGCATAGCAGCCATCGTGACCAATCGGATCGCCTTTGCAAACCTACTTTACTTGCAGCCAAAAGTTATGGCCGAGCTGCAAACCGAGGCAGTCGAACACCTCATGCACCGTGGCACCAGCTACCACAACAATAGCATCGGCGGAAAACTCGTCTCGGACGTGTTGGATTATCCGCAGTCATACCTGCGTTTGTCCGATGCTATTGTGGTACAACTACTGCCCTTTGCGGCCATACTAGTGACCGGTATTGTCATAATCTCGGTAAATTCTCCGATGATTGGGTTAGCGGTGCTGTTAATGGCTGTCTTTGCAATTGGCTCGGGCTTTCGATTCCGCAAAAGTATGAAGCCCTACCGGCACCTACGCATCAAAGCTCAAAAACAATTAACCTCATACGTTGGTGATATTATCACCAACAACCAAACCGTAAAATCATTTGGTCGGGAGCAGTTTGAGTTGCACGAACACCAGGTATTAAACAAGCGCTTGCAAGCTCGACGATTTCACGACTGGAACATGCTGGCAACCAACGGCAACAACCGTATTATTTTACTATTTGTTTTCGAGCTACTGTTTGGACTTACGCTCATCTACCAAATCCGTCATAGCCCCGCACTTCTGGCGACCGGTATTTTTGCATTTTCGTACACCGTCACTATAACCAACCGGCTGTTTGAAATTGGTTCTATGCTACGAACTGTCGAGGAAGCGCTTCTAATGGCGGAGCCAATGGTACGCACACTTCGCCAAGATCTTGAGGTTGTTGATGCGCCCGACGCCAAAGAGTTAGTGGTGCGCGAAGGCGCTGTTGCTTTTACGAATGTCACGTTCCACTACAGCGACGATAAGGATGGCGAGGCGGTATTTAGTAATCTCAACCTAACCATACAACCAGGTGAAAAAGTTGGTCTAGTTGGCGCGAGTGGTGGTGGCAAATCAACGCTCACCAAGCTGCTGCTGCGTTTTGAAGATATCAGCCAAGGGTCAATAACCATTGACGATCAAGATATTAGTCGGGTTACACAAGCCAGCCTGCGCAGCCAAGTCAGCTATGTCGCTCAAGAACCACTGCTGTTTCACCGCACCGTCCGCGAAAATATCGCCTATGGCAAACTAGATGCTAGCCAAGAAGCTATCGAGGCGGCCACTCAGCAAGCCTACGCCCATGAGTTTATAGCAAAACTACCTAACCAGTTCGATACCGTGGTTGGTGAGCGAGGCGTGAAGCTAAGTGGCGGCCAACGTCAGCGCGTGGCTATTGCTCGTGCCATTCTAAAAAATGCACCTATTTTAGTCCTAGATGAGGCAACATCGGCACTGGATAGCGAAAGTGAAAAGGCCATCCAGGCAGCACTATGGGAACTCATGAAGGGCAAAACCGCGCTAGTAATTGCCCATCGTCTGTCTACGATTCAACGACTGGACCGCATTGTTGTACTGGCGGATGGCAAAATTGTTGAGCAAGGCAGCCACAAGGAGCTGATTGAGCAAGACGGCACCTACGCCAAACTATGGGCACACCAAAGTGGAGGCTTTATTGATGAGTAAGTCCAAATCAAAATCTGACGATGCCGAAAGCCTAAAACTTCGCGAGGCAGTCGTAATGTGCGTACGGCTGATGCGTACTGCCTGGCATATTCGCGCTCGCTCGGTTGTCGGTTTTTATATTGGTGCCGCAATTGAGATTGGTAGCTCACTTGCAGCCATCTATGCCACGGCGCAGCTTGGCGCCCGGCTTGCAACCTACGTTAGTAATGGGCAGACAGCCGGTATTTGGTTTTGGCTCTGGGCCGACATACTAGCCGGAGTTATGACTGGTCTCGGTTTTTTGATGATGAGCTACTTTAAGCGCAGCCTGTACTTTTCGTTTGTTCGCTGGAATGTTAATACATTTCTAGCCGCCCTGTGTCATTTTGACTTACAGACATTCTACGAACCGAAAGTGCGTAACCAAATAAATAAAGTTGGTGGCGCCTATATTTGGCAATTGCCGAACTTGATTGACGCGAATCTCGATCTTATTTACGGTCTGCTGCGCTTTTTAGCAATTACGGCTGTCGTTTCACAAATTACCTGGTGGATCGTGCCGCTCATTGCAATTTTCTTGATCCCAAGCCTACTTGGTGAAAGTCGATTAGCTAAGATGCAGTGGTTTGTCTGGGATAGCAAAGGTGATTTTCGCCACATATTTTGGGGGCTCGAGTATATCATCAAGCAAGCAAAAGGACAGATGGAGCTACGCAGTACGCAGGCCAGTGAGTTTGTACTGCGCAAAATTGACCGTATGAACGAAGTATTTTACCGAGAACAAGAACACAAATACCGACAGGCCAGCCGGGTTTTAATTCCCACTAAATTGCTCGAGGCGGGCGGAACGGCCATTGGTGCAATTCTGTTAGTCAAGCAACTACTAGCACGTACTATATCCCTGGAACGCTACTTCTTTTTGTCTGGCGCACTACTACGAATTGGTGGCGCACTCAACAATATTTTTGGCACGCTAACACGCATGCAAGAGGGACTCCTGTTTGCCCAAAGTTACTTTGCGCTGGTTGATACCAAGCCAGCTATCGTCGATACAGCCACTGCCAAACCACTTAACGATGACAGCGCGCCCACTATTACACTCGAAAACCTATCATTTCGCTACCCCGGCCATGATGAGCCAGTATTTGATGGTTTGAACCTAGTAATTAAACCAGGTGAACATGTCGCTCTGGTTGGTGAGAATGGAGCTGGCAAAAGTACACTTATTAAACTGCTACTACGATTTTATGTACCGACTTCTGGGCGTGTTCTTATCGACGGTATTGATTTGCAAGATGTCGCAATCGAGACTTGGTACGCCAAATTGGCCACGCTTTTTCAAGATTTTAACCAATACCCACTCAGCATCGCTGAAAATATTGAGATTGGTCGCTCCAACAAAGAAGCCGATGCATCACTACTGGAAGCGGCTAGCAAATTTGGTGGTGTCGGTAGCATGGTTAACAAATATCCGCATGGCTGGGAGACCGTGCTCGATGCTAGCTTCAAAAAAGGTGTTGAGCCCAGTGGTGGCCAGTGGCAGCGAGTTGCACTAGCGCGAGCCTTTTACCGGAATGCGGACATGATTATTCTTGACGAGCCTACTTCAGCCATTGATGCCAAGGCTGAATACGACATCTTCAACAACATCTTTGAACACTACAAAGATAAAACTGCCCTAATCGTCAGCCACCGCTTTAGTACAGTCCGACGTGCCGACCGAATCGTAGTACTCGATGTAGGCAAAATAATCCAGCAAGGTAGTCATGCAGAGCTGATGAAGCAAAAAGGTCTATACCACGACCTCTTCACTAAACAAGCCGAGGGATACAAAGACTAGCTACAAACTAAAGGAGCCCTCATGCGGGCTCCTTCACTCTATTACTTAGGAGTCTACTCCTTTGGAGCTTCAGCCGAATCTGCGGCTGGGGCATCACCCTGCTCTGCACTAACTGCTTCGACATCTTCCGCCTCAGCATCACCGCCGGCTTCGTCGTTTGCAGCAGCTACGGCGCTTGGCTCGTAAACAGTTGCGATGGTGTGGTCGGCTTCCACCTTAACCTCTACACCTGCCGGTACGATAAGATCAGCAACCGTGATCGCATCACCAACTGCAACAAGCTTTTCTGCATCGTAGTAGAGTACATCTGGCAGCTTACTTGGCACAGCCTCTACCATGACTTCTTCGACATTGCTGAGTACGATTAAACTAGCGCGCTCAGCTGGCGTGCTCTCATTACCGTCAGCATATTGTGGCTTGACTGGAATAGCGGCCTCAACCTTTTGGTTGGCATTAACAGCGTTAAATACCACGTGTGTGAGGCGATTTTTCTTTGGCTCAAAGGTAGCTGACTTAATAATGGCCAGGTACTTTGTACCGGCAGCATCGAGCTCCACTGGGTGGTGACGACCAGCAGCCTTGTAGGCCTTCATGATAGTGTTGTAGTCAGCCTGCACATTGACTGATTCTTTACCGTGGTTATGAATAACTGCTGGCACTACATCTGCACGGCGCAGTTGGCGTACTTGTTTACCTATAACTTCGCGAGCTTGCACACTCAAACTAATCGTATCTTGGGACATACGGGAGTCCTCCTTTTGCTTATACCACTTAGTATACCACTGTTAGAGCGAATCTGCTGGACGGTTCATCCAAAACCCGCTACGCTTAGTGGACATGTTTGATGTTACGACCATACTGCAAACCGGTGGATTAGTTATCTTGGCGCTTATTATTTTTGCTGAATCCGGCATGATGGTTGGACTTTTCTTCCCTGGCGACACACTGCTTTTTTCGGCGGGTATCCTGGCAGCCGCCGGCAAACTAGGCCTACCCGAGACATTAGCGGTCATCGCTGGTGCAGCTATACTGGGTGACAACATCGGCTATTTAATTGGTAAGCATCTGGGTCCAAAGCTGTTCAAAAAGGATGGTGTTATTTTTCGTAAAGATTACATCATGAAAGCCGAAAAGTTTTACGCCAAGCACGGCAGCAAAACCATGCTAGTAGCGCACTTTGTACCAATTGTTCGATCATTTGCCCCCGTAACAGCTGGCGCTGGCAACATGAACCACAAACAGTTCATCATTTATGACGCAATTGGCGACATTGCCTGGACGCTCAGCGTAACCCTAGCTGGATATTTTATTGGCAGCCGCATTCCGGGCATAGAACACTACATCGAACCAGTGCTGCTGGGCATTATCCTGATCTTTTTGCTACCAACGCTCTATCACGTTTTCAGTGATCCAAAAGTCCGAGCTGCTTTGCGCGCCAAATTTACACGCTCAGATAAAAATTAAAGCATTGTCTTGAGGTATTGGCCAGTGTAGCTCTTAGAGACTTTGGCAACTTGCTCTGGAGTACCCTCGGCGATAACTTGACCACCACCGCTACCACCCTCGGGGCCCATATCTATGACGTGGTCGGCATTCTTGATGACATCAAGGTTGTGCTCGATAACGACCATACTGTTACCGGCATCAACTAGTGCGTGCAGCATATGCAGCAACCTATCGACATCAGCCATGTGCAGTCCGGTAGTTGGTTCATCCAAAATATACAGCGTGCGACCGGTTGGGCGACGACTTAGCTCACTACTGAGCTTAATGCGCTGCGCTTCACCACCACTAAGTGTTGTAGCTGGCTGACCCAAGCCTATGTAACCCAGACCAACGTCAACCAGTGTTTGTAGTTTGCGGGCAATAGCCGGCTGGTTCTTGAAAAAGTCCAGGCCTTGTTCGCAGGTCATTTCTAATACGTCGCTAATGGTTTTGCCCTTGTACATAATCTCCAGCGCTTCGCGGTTGTAGCGCTTGCCGTGGCAGACTTCACATGGCACATAGACGTCAGGCAAAAAGTGCATTTCTATCTTGATAATACCGTCACCGGCACAGTTTTCGCAGCGTCCACCCTTGACGTTAAAACTAAACCTACCAGCGCTGTAACCACGTAATTTGGCCTCGGGCACACTCGCGAATAGTTCGCGAATTGGCGTAAATAGCCCGGTATACGTTGCAGGGTTACTGCGTGGCGTACGGCCGATGGGGCTTTGATCGATAATAATCACCTTGTCCAACTGCTTAATACCTTCAATTTCGTCGTGGCGGCCAGGAACCGTATTGGCGCGCATCAAACGTGCGGATAGCTCTTTGCTAAGAATATCGTTAATTAGGCTGGACTTGCCGCTACCCGAAACACCGCTAACCACCACAAACTGGCCGAGTGGGATCTCCACAGTCACGTTTTGTAGGTTATTTTCGCGGGCACCTTTAATAACTAACGATTTGCCAGCACCCTTACGCCGCTTTTTGGGTAAGGCAATTGTCTTTTTGCCCGATAGGTAATCGGCAGTGACGCTGCCTTTTGTCTGCATAACTTCTTCTGGCGTACCGGCCGCTACCACATGGCCGCCATGAATACCGGCGCCAGGACCAATGTCTAGCAGGTAGTCAGCTGTGCGAATGGTATCTTCGTCGTGCTCAACAACAATCACGGTGTTACCTAGCTCTTTTAGGTGCTTGAGCGTCTTAATAAGTCGGCCGTTATCTCGTTGGTGCAGGCCAATACTTGGCTCGTCCAGCACGTACAGCACGCCCTGCAGCCCAGAACCGATTTGTGTCGCCAGGCGTATACGCTGCGCTTCACCACCACTGAGCGTCGTGGCACTACGTAGTAGGTTTAGATAGTTGAGTCCTACGTCCACCAAGAACTGTAGTCGAGCGCAGATCTCTTTCATGATTAACTTACTAACCTTTTCGTGCGTCGGGTTAAACTTCAGCCCGTTCGCCCAAGCTAATGCCTCGTCAATACTCAACTGGCAAACATCCATAATCGAGTTACTACCAATAGTAATAGCCAGCACTTCGTCCTTCAGACGCAAGCCATGACACTTGTAGCAGGCTTTTTCTTGCATGAATTTTTCAATATCGCGACGCACAAAATCACTATCCGTTTCTTTGTGACGACGTTCTAGGTTTGGTACGACACCTTCATAGGTTGTGTTAAAGTTGCGGCCACCACCTAAGCTCACTTGGTAGGTTTCCTCACCGGTGCCATACATAATCTTTTCAATATCCTGAGGACGCAGTTCGCCAGTTGGTACGTGCAAGCTAAAACCGTGCTTGTCGGCCACCGCTTGCAATTTTTTCATCCACCAGGCATCAGCGTTAAAACGGTTGAACGGACGAATAGCGCCTTCGGCAACCGTGAGACGTCCGTTCGGTATCACTAGCTCTGGATCAACCTCTAAACGATTACCTAAACCCGTACAAACTGGGCAGGCACCATGCGGACTATTAAAACTAAAGGTGCGAGGCTCTAGTTCAGGGATTGTTATATCCGGATGATCCACACAGGCATACATTAGTGAGTAGCTGTGCTCATCCTTGGTGTCAGCATTCACTACTACCAAGCGGCCTTCAGCAATTTCCAGTGCCTGCTCAATACTCTGCACCAGACGGCCTCGACTGTCGTCATTGTTAACCACGCGGTCAGCAACGATCTCGATAGTATGCTTGTACTTTTTGTCCAGTTCCGGAAACTCATCAAGTGCATAGACGACACCATCAACACGCACACGGGCAAAACCAGCACGAGTGAACTGTTCGGGGATGTGCTCGAAGGCTCCCTTTTTATCGATAATAACTGGGGCTAAAATCATCAGCCGTGCATCGCTCGGTAAGGCAGTTACTTTGTTGACAATATCATTACTGGTTTGCCGCACCACCTCTTTGCCGTCTATTGGACAATGTGGCACCCCGACGCGCGCAAACAGTAGACGCAGATAATCATAAATTTCAGTTACTGTGGCAACCGTAGATCGGGGATTGCGTGAGGTGGATTTTTGGTCAATAGAAATCGCCGGGCTCAAACCATCAATCTGGTCAACATCGGGTTTTTCCATGAGACCTAAAAATTGGCGAGCATAGCTACTGAGTGACTCAACATAGCGCCGTTGACCCTCGGCATAAATAGTGTCAAAGGCCAAGCTAGACTTACCGGAGCCAGACAAACCAGTAATGACTACCAACTTATTGCGTGGTAGCTCAACATCAATGTTCTTGAGATTGTGCTCGCGGGCACCCTTAACGACAATTTTATCACTCATAACAGTCCAGAGATTATACGCCAAAATTGAGGATAAATCGAGACCCTAAGCAGTAGTTTTGTTTTTATATGGGCGCGTGTTCCGTATACTAGCAGGTATGGACTTTATAAAGCGGCATAGCAAACGAATTGCAATTGATGCGCTCGGCTATATCCTCGTTATCATAGCAGTGCCGATCTCGTGGATACCTGGACCGGGTGGACTACCCGTATTTATTGCTGGACTTGGTTTGCTGTCAATTAATAACGTCTGGGCGCAGCGCCTGCGTGACTATTTGCTACACAACGGTGGCAAAGTGGCAAAAGTGCTATTTCCGCCAAATCCAGCAATTGAGCTAGCCTACGATATCATCGCGGTTTTGCTATGGATTGTCGTCGCCCTGCTAGCTTGGCATCACGCCGCAGCTTGGCAACTTGGCTTAGCAGTATCGTGCTTTTTTGCTGCGCTCACCATCGCCCTTCTCAATCGAGATCGACTCAATCGCATCCGCCGCAAAAAGTAACTTCGCACACACCGCTTGTGTTTATAAAAAAGTATTGTATAGTTAGCTTTTTTGTTGTACAATCGCGACAACGTAATTTGTGGGAACAACAAACGTGGAAGACTTCATTTTACTCGGTAAAGTACCGGGCACTTCTATTCACATAACCTTCGGGGCTTGGCTGATTGCCGCACTAGTGGTAACGATTATTGCTGCACTTATTTTTGATAAAAAACACGGCCATCGAGTATTTTTTAGCGCAGTTTACCTATCGATGCGTTTGCAAAAACGACGCATGCTCAAGCAGTTCGACGAGATAGCACTTTAATCTTTTACTACTAGGATCGATTCGGCGTACAACTGTAGTTCTTGCAAAATATACTGTTTTTCGGCGCTCAGCTTCGGGTCAGCGGCAAGTTCGGCCAGCCGTTTTCCAAAGCTAGCAAGTCGACTCTGCGTACCGCCACCTTGTAAACTCTCGTAGCAAAAGTCGTCCCATTGCTCACGTTCTTCGGCTGTTAATTGTGCGCTGTGGTTTCTTGCCTTATACAGCGGTAGAAGCGCTTGAAGTCGTGGATCATGCAGATCAGAAACCAACTGTGACATAGCGTCTGGACTCGATGCGCGCACAACGGGTAATAGCTGGTTGTCGTGGGCGTCAAAAAACCCATCATACAATTGCGCATCAACGGCTTGTGGTTTTGTTAGCCATTCAGTTTGCTGCTGGGTGTCGAGCATAGCAAGTGCTTGCAAAACCGTATCCTTAAACTCACCGGCAGATGCCAATAGATGTCTATTTATTTCAATTTGGGCCAAGTCGATCTGCAATCGAGCCAAGGAGTCGGCCGGTTGCAAAACACTGAGTGGTGCTACGGCCGGACAGCGATTGTACTGAAGCGTTTTAACCGGCAAGCGCGCCGGTGCTTCTTTATCCCTAGTCCAGCGCCACCGTTCAACTATTTCTTCGGTCGACATGGTCAAAAATTCGGTTGGGTCATGGCGCAAGTCATAGACCAAGGCTCCGCCTTTCTTTGGGTGTGGAGCCAGCATTGCAACTACAGTGGTTTTTTCAAACTCATTGGCATATTTTCCGGATGTATAGACAAAAGGCTGCCCAGCCGTGACCAGGTCAGCGATTCGTTTCTTATCACGCATCTCTAGCAAGTAGTTAAATAATTTTGGTTGTTTGGCATGGATAAGCTGTGCCAAAGAAATAGTTGCCTGCACATCGGCAAGTGCGTCGTGAGCATTATCGTGCGATAGGTTGTTCACCTTTGTCATAAACTCAAGTCGAACCGTCGGCTTGCCATCGGGCGAGAACGGCCATTCTATACCCTCCGGCCGAAGGGCGCGTGTCATCCGTACCACATCTAATAAGTCCCAACGGCTACGACCGTCTTGCCATTGCCATTGATAGGCATCGTAGAAGTTGCGGTAATGTAAAAAACGCATGAACTCATCATCGAATCGCACCGTGTTGTAGCCGACAAAAATTGTTCCTGGCGTCGCAACTTGGTCAGTAAACAGTCGTAAAAATTCAGCCTCGGTAATGCCATCTGCTAGCGTCTGCTGCGGTGTGATGCCGGTAATTAGAATTGCATCCGGTTCGGGCAACACATCAGGAGTTAGCTTGATAAGCACATTTACCGGTTCCCCAATGGGCTGCAAGTTCATGTCAGTCCGCTGGCCCGCAAACTGCATAATTCGTGCCTCACGCGAATTGATACCACTGGTTTCTAGGTCATAAAAAAAGAGAGAGGTAGTTGCCATATCTACCAGCATACCTTAGGTTTGTCATACTACAAATTGCGGGTGGCCGAATTGACTATGTCACACATACCTACGATGTACTCGCTAGCCAACTCAGCATTTTAGTAATTCGCTTTGGCCTGCTTTGTATATCACGAATATGTTCAGCTTTGGTTGCGGCAAATGCGCGAGATTGGCCCTCGCTGCCAAGGCCTTCCCACCAGTCAGAGAACGGGCCAATATATGTCTTGGTTAAGTCCAGTGTCTCAGCGCTGACGGGCTCTGTCGAAAATGGCTTTGTAATAAGCCGCCAATCTCGTGCAGTGGTTTTAGGATTCTGTAAGTCACCTTGCAGATATACCCTGCCTTGTTTTTGTACATCGTCATAACAGTCAACAAATATGAATGACGAGATGGCCACCTCGTGACGTTGTGGCATGGTTGATATTCTGATACCTAGGTTGTTTATTCCCAGCTCAATAACTTTTGGGACAACTTCACGGTTACCAATTTCAGCAAGTGGGTCAAGCATGGTAGCTAAGGCCTGTATGGTGTCTGTCGGTGTCAGTAATTCGGGTTGTGCCGGAGCTAAAACGCTCATGGTAGTTTATTATACACTCATTAGTATATTTGTCAATATTCAAACGGAGTGGAGTTACCGACCTGTATCTTGTCACCAGCTTCGATGCCGCTACGAATAAGCTCGTGAATAATACCATTCTTGCGCATAATGTCACGCAAGCGCTGCAGTCCTTCTTCGTTTTCATAGTCAGTTCTGCGTGCGAACTGCTCTATCTTGTCACCACGAACTATAAACAACTTGCCTTCGCGGTGTATGCTCCAGCTGTTTTCGTCGTCGTTTAGACGTAGCACGGGCACGCCGGGCTTGTCGGCGGCCTTTCGGGCCACAGCCTGGGCTTCAGCTTTTCGCGCCGCGACAACCGTTGACTTCACGGCATACAGCAGTTCTTTTAGACCCTTGCCAGATTGGCCAGAAATAGCAAATATCTGTGTTTTTTTGCCGGCCACTGCTCGCAGTTCGGCCATCATGGCTTCAATCATCTCATCATCAAGACCTTCAGTCTTGTTAAGGGCGATAATTTCAACTCGCTTACCAAGTTTTTTGTCGTAGGCTTCAAGCTCCGCCCGAATCGCCTGGTAGGTACTCACCAGTTCATCCTGATAGGCATCTATCATATGCAAAATTACAGCCGTGCGTTCAACGTGCCGCAAAAAAGCATGCCCAAGGCCCTTGCCATCGGCAGCACCTTCAATCAGCCCGGGGATATCCGCAAACAGCACACTAGTATCATCCACATCTACCACACCCAGGTTTGGTACCAACGTCGTGAAGGGATAGTCAGCGATCTCGGGCTTGGCGTTACTAATGCGCGCCAACAGAGTAGATTTGCCCGCATTTGGCATACCAACAAGGCCGACATCGGCAATCATCTTTAGCTCCAGGTTCACCTGCAGAACTTCGCCTGGCTCACCCTTTTCAGCAAAGCGTGGTGTCTGGCGACGTGAACTCACAAAGTGAGCATTACCAAAGCCGCCCTTGCCACCTTTGGCGATAACTGCCTCTTGGCCGTCTTTGGTTAGATCTGCCAGGACTTCACCTGTAAGAGTCGAGATAGATGTACCGACTGGTACTTGCACAAGGTGTTTTTTGGCGCTCCTGCCGTGCTTGCGCTGCTTGTCGCCGGCATTGCCAGCTTTTGCCTGCACAAGCTTGTCAAAACGAAAGGTAGCTAGTGTATTTTGATTGCGGCTGGCAACAAACACGACGTCACCGCCATTGCCACCGTCACCACCATCTGGGCCGCCACGATCAATGAACTTTTCGTGCCGAAAGCTCACTCTACCATCGCCACCGTCTCCGGCAACGACATCAATCTGGACTGCATCAATAAACATAACTTACTCTAAGGATACCAGAGGAGGCTCAGATTAATAAATATAGTAGAAATTGCCGGTGATAGTCCTGGTGTCTGAAACACCCCAGCCACCGAGTGCGTGGTAGTTCATTTCGGAGATCACGATCGTGTTTGGACCTTTTACACCGATAACATAGGCGACGTGTCCAAAGCTATTAAATTCAGTTACAACTGCAGCGCCGACTCTTGGTGTCGTGCCGTGAGGAAGACCAAATGCCTTGGACCAGTACGGCCAACTAGCGGCGTCTCCAAGCCCAACCGGCAAAGGATTGCCAGCTTTCATACGGAGATTTGCGACCCACCAGGTGCAATAGCCGTAGTCGTAGCCATTGTAGCCATAGCTGGGTTGTCGGTGAACTGTTGTTGCGGCGGCGCTAGCAACCTGCTGAGCCTTTGATGCGCCTGGTAGCAGTACGAGTTCGCCAATCTTTATACCGCGCAGCTCGGCATCGTTATACTGCACAACCTTCGCTTCAGGAATATCGTATTTTTGGGCTAATGACTTAGTGGTGTCACCTTTTTTAACCCGATAGACCATACCGTTGACTGGTGGAATGTGGAGTTTTTTACCCTTGGCTACACTATTGCCACTCAGGCCATTTGACCAGCGAATACTGTCAGACGTAACATCGAACTTGCTGGCAATTTTAGAAATAGTGTCACCGGGCTGCACTATGTAGACTTTGATGTCTTTATTCGACTTGTACGCCGACTCGATAACCTGCGGCTTATACGCCAAACTGTCATTGTTGAGTGACGCCTGGTTCAGATTTGCGCGCTCAGTGTCCGCCTGGTTCGTGATTGGGGTTTCTTCATCAACACCAGTCATTCTGGCAACTGCTTGTGCGATGCTGGCCGAAGACAACTGATCGAGAGCACTGATCTGCGTAGTAGCTGCGGCATTGCTATTCAGCTGTGGCTTTGCGGCGGTAGCTTCGCCCCCTGATGGCGCAATGATCAAATAGAGCACGGCGCCCAGCAATAGCAGATTACCGCCAATGACGCCGGCTCGAATAGCCCGTCGACGCTGTGATTTCTTTAGCGTGATGGTTTTGAATAAGCTCGGACGAGCGAGTTTGCTTTTTGGTGTCGCAATAACGCGACTTGTGGCAGTTCGTGATATAGATTGACTAATAAGATTCTCCTGCTCTCCCTAACGGAGAGCAAATCTTCTGCTGGGTGTTATCTGATATTTTCGAGCTTTCGACCGACTCGACTATAGGAGATGCATTTCAACAAAAGAGGGATGCCGACACGTCAACTCCACTTGGGGGTTGTCCAGCCAGACATCTTGGGCTCAATTATAGCAGTTTTGGCAATGTGAGCAAGCGTTTTGCGAAGGCTGACCCCAGTAAATACTACTGTGCTGGGCACTTCTGATGGCAATATTTCGTAATATTAGCCTTGTGCTCTTCGTAGGTGTGAGAGAAGTAGGTTTTGTCATTATCACCACTGACAAAGTAAAGCCAATTGGTCTTGGCCGGGTTAGCAACCGCCGCCAGCGCACCGTCACTGACCGTGCCGATTGGCCCAGGTGGTAGGCCCTTGTGCTCCGTAGTGTCATACGCCATGTTACGCACTGCGCGACCATACAACAGCGTGATGTCAGACCCGAGCATCATGTTTTGTTTGAGGCGCGACAAGAATACCTGCGCCACACGCACGCGGTCTTCTTGCTTGGGAACTTCTTGCTCAACAATTGATGCCAGTGTCACACCTTGGTACACCGTAAGGCCTTGCTTGGCAAAACCAGTACGCACTGCATTCGTCAGATGTTTTTGCATCTGTTTTAGTGATGCAGCCACAATTTCACTCGGAGCTGTGTCAGCGGTTAACTGGTATGAATCTGGGAACAAAAAGCCCTCTAGACTAGCATTGGCTGGGTTATCAGCCAATGCCGGGTAAGCACTGCGATATTGCGCTGCTTGGAATGCGGTATCAATGGCCGAACTACTAAAGTTTGCGTCGACAAAACTTGTCTTTATCTGATCCATTCGCTGACCCGGCAATATGGTTAGCAGGTCAGTTGCCACTTTGCCAGCGGCAATGGTTTCGGCAATTTCGGCTGTGCTCATACTTTCACTAAAGCTATAGGTTCCAGCCTGTAGTTTGTCACGAATGTTGTGGGTATTGATGTACCACTCAAACGTTTGGGCGCTGCGTATAAGATGTACACCTAGTAATTGCTGGGCGATGACGCTACTAGATGAACCTGGCAATATAGTAACGTGCACCTCTTGCTTGCTCGTGCTGACTGGTTTTAAGTTTTGACTGTAATGTCGGTGCACAATGATACTGCCACCGACTGCCAGCACGAGGATGATTGCGACTAAGCTGAGGATACGTCTTGGTGCACGGCGGCGCGTACCAAATTGTCTTTTATATCGTGTCATACGGTACCTACAGTTTACCACGAGAGGAGTTAAGATAGTCTTCTAGGATATAGGTTGCAGCCAATGCGTCGATGTCGCCCTTGCTAAACGGCTTACCACGTTCGGTCAATTCCTGCTCTGCCTGTACCGAAGTCACGGCTTCATCCTGCAAAACAATTGGCAAGTGAAGCTCACGCTGTAAATTTTCGACAAATTCGTGTACGACAGCAGTCTGCTGAGTGTCTTGACCTTCCATGCCACGAGGCAGCCCAACCACCAGCACGCCAACCCTGTGCTCATCGCACAGTGCACGCAAGGTATCCCAGACATTCTCGTCGTTAGTCACCGTAACAAGTGGCTCTGGCAATCGCACCAAGCTTGAAGCCCGAGCGATACCAATCCGAACTGAGCCGACATCGAGTGCCAAAATATCGTGTGGCTGACTAGTGACACTCATGCGTTAGTTACTAGGAGTGGCCTTGTCTATTTGGACCACGATTTTGCTGGTGTTTTTTGGCACGCTACCAACCCAGAATGGGCTCAGCTCAACTTTTGCATCAGTTACACCCGGTAGTTGATTGATTTCATCCTTGGCCTCGCCTGCTTTGCGGCCCGCAATTTGCTGCTTGATGGCTTCTTTGTCTATCTTTGGCCCGACGGTGGCGGTGCTTTCC
The DNA here is from genome assembly GCA_964647125.1 of uncultured Candidatus Saccharibacteria bacterium. GTDB lineage: Bacteria > Patescibacteriota > Saccharimonadia > Saccharimonadales > UBA4665 > UBA6224. The sequence continues at coordinate 50,665 of CAZYFP010000003.1, read as the reverse complement.
ATACTCAGGCGAGCTACGGTGTCAGAAATGTCTTCGATGCTAAAGCTGGCACTATCAAGACCGTCATTCAAAATGCTCTGCTTCTCAATGTCTACTTGGCTGCCGATGTCGTCTTTGATAAGCGACACCAGGTTTGCTCGGCTTGCGCCAAACATAGAGTAGGTTATAGAGATAGTTACGGTCACTTTGTCGGCCTTGTCGCCAGGCTGTGCGCTACTACTGACCGTTGGGTCGCTGGCCTTGAAGGTTACGCCGACTGGGAATAGCTGATTTTGATTGAGCTGTTGGCTCAGTGCCTCTTTGATAGCTGGGTCTTTGGTGTCAATCTGTTTTTTGGCGCCATCGATATCTTTTTGGCTAACTACTTTGGTAATGTCGTCCGTTCCACCAGCGGCAGAGCCGGTCGCTGCGATACCACCATTGACTGTAAAATTCGCATTGTTAGCGTTGTAAGTCGTGCCACCATTTTGTGCGACTATATCTACATCATTCGTTGAATAGTACACGCAGTCCACTCCGTTGTTGCCAGTTTGATGGAACTTCGCTGTGCTCTGAGTTATATACGTAAGATCACCTTTTGAAACACCAGTACCTGCCGGAATATCATCAGGAGATCCGATGTTCGGGAAGCATTTTGTAGCAGTCATCTTGATTGAGCCTTTGGCCTTATCTCCATTATTCTGCTCGCCTGTCGTATTGACTTCTTTGGTGTAGGTTTTTTGCTGCTGTACGGCTGTTGCGGGCACTTCTGATTTGCCAGTGTCTAGCGACGAAGCGGTAGTGTCCAGAGACAAGTTAATGCTGCTGTTAACATCTTGAGAATTTGTGCTGATAGTCACTGTGGCCTTTGGCAAAATGGCAATGGCGGCATAGATAAATACGAGCAGTGCCAAAAAGACTGCACCCGCAATCATCAAACGAACCCGGAATTTACTAAAATTGGGCACCATCATCTTTTTATTGTGCTTTTTGCCCGGTTTTAGCTCTGCATCAGCAGCTGCCAGGTCGGCAGCTAGCGGAGTTTCAGTCTCTACGCCAGAAGTAATCACTAGACCCTTGCCTGACTTTTTAGCCAAATCGCCAACTGGCTTGTCGCCGGCATTTTCGGCGGTAAATTCTTCTTCGGGCTCGTCGTCCAGCGACAGCGCCTCATCGTCGTTGGTGTTTTTGCTGAGTGTTGGAGCGGTTGGAATTTCAGGCTTTGACTGCAATGAGTCTGCCACGTGCACACCAACAGAACCGGCCAACGGTAGCAACCCGGCCTCTGTAGTGATGAGTACTAGCTGTTTTTTGGCTCGCTCGGCACTGCGCTTGAGCAGCTTCATGTTAACGATACTTTGTAATACCGTAGCTCGTTTTGGTAGCACTAGCGCAATAATACGGCCGTCACTGGCATGTACTTTGTCGATAATAGAAGTAATTTCGTCGTCAACGTCAATATAGACGGTGTCTTTGCCTGGTTGAGTTGTTACATTTATCTTGGCCATTATTAAACCTGTAGCATCCTGTCAATTTTTTCACGGATCGAGCCGCCGTCTTTCTCACTGAATTGTAACGTATCGAGACCAACTCGCAGCAGCCCAAGGGCTGTAATGTAGGTGTGGTCATCGACGTTTCCGGTCAAATCTTTGATGCCAACTACTTGGTCGGGGCGAATGTGGTGCACTGATGGCTTGCGAGTAAATGGCAGACTCTTGTACCAAGCGGTCTTTTCTAGCTCTTCCATGAGTGCTTCAAGGCTTGATCCACCACCACACAGGAACATGCGGTGCGGCAGATGGTCTAGGTGATCAAACTCGCTCAGGGCAAGCTCCACGCCGTTAATCCAAACGTCAATCGTCTTAGCCAATGCCTGATCCGCCTCTTTTTCCTGAGCTTTGGGCAATGCACCACTGCCGAGCTGTAGTTTGAGTTCTTCGGCTTCGTCAAATTCTAGCCCCAGTCCACGCTCGATAGAGCGCGTGTAGGCTCGCCCACCAATACCGAACATCTTGGTACCTTGCACGCCGCCATCATTGATAACCGCAATGTCGGTCGTACCACCACCAACGTCCATCAGGATGGCACTAAAATTGGTACTCTGACGATCACCGATAACAGATCGTGAAACAGCAAATGGCTCCGCCGCCACGGCTAGCAAGTCTAGGTCTAACTCCTGAGCAATGCGCTCCAGCGCCCCAATGTGAATCATTGGGGCAAAGGCGGTGTACAGCTGCACGACCACATCTTTACCCTGGAAGCCAATTGGATTCGTCACAGGGTACCCATCTATTTCAATACTAACGAGTGCACTGTTTACTAGGCGCACATCTACTTGCTTGCCACCGAGCTCTACAGCTAACTGCTGCTTGGCACGCTTTTCGGCACGCTGCTGTACGGCGTGAATAATGCGCTCCATTTCGGCTATATCTATCTGGGTGTTGGCATCTTTGCGAGCCACACGAATAGTCGTGGTCGTGCCCTTTACTAGCTCACCGGCGATACCTATTACTGCGGTGCGTGCACTGATTCCAGCCTGCTGCTCGGCAGCGTTGAGCGCCTTATCACAGTTTTGCACTACACTGACGATATCTGCCACCGCGCCAGCCTGCATATCGCTAAGTTTTTGGTGCTCACGACCTACCCCTATCACCTCAATATCACCAAGTGGCGTTACTTTGCCAATCAACGCCTTCACCACCTCGGTACCAATATCGAGCGCTACGATGTATTTGTCTTCTTTAGACTTCAGTTTCGAGGCTGCACCGCCAGCCTTGGTTGCGGCTGCTCGGCCTAGATCTTTGAACTTATCAAGCATATGCTTCTTATTTTAGCACGAAGCGGCAGGAAGAAATCCACAGTTGGCAGGAAAATCACATGGGCGAGCAAGTGGCCGAGCATTGTAATTATTGGTAATAGATGGTAAAATATATACATGAACCGTGATCCACGTTTTGAGGCAACCCAACCGCGTGAAGCTATGCGTGAGGTTGTGATTGCCCCACTGGAAATGCTTGCCATAGCCGAAACTGCGCAGGAGTGCGTTGACTTTGCATTGCAACACGACTGGGCGGTCGTGAGCGACCGTAGTCTCTACAACGGTATTCCACATCGCAATGACCTGCGCAGCCCTGACTTTCGTTTGGCACTCCGCGATAGTATGTTTGGCTCAATTGACATCAACCTACCTCGCAAAGACGAGGATGTCCGTATCCAAATAACTGCCCATGCCCAGGACCTACCCAACCGTACGGTGGCTTTACGCGAATTTACCCATGTCGACGAAGATGGTCAGCGGAAATTTTTTGTTGATGACTCACAAGGTGTCGCCTTTGCGCGTAGTACTGGTGGTGCCATTGACTCGCTCATGACACAAACTGAAGTTGCCAGCTGGTTATACCTGCAGGCGGGGTTGTCCGCGCCAGCTGCACAGCGAAAACTCCGCAGCGAAAGTGACCCCGTACGCAACGCATGTGACCTTCTGTCGGCTCGAGCTACACAGCACTACACAATTCGCGAAGTTAAAATACCGTTCAGCCCGGACCTGGAGATGCACGGTCAGCTAGTTGAAGCTATCGATACCAAAAATCCCCTAGCAAAACCACTTGTCCGAAAATACAGTGCCTGGGTAACCAATCATCACAGCATCGATGGCCACGCAGTCACCGAGCGTTTGTTTGTGGAGTTTAGCCCAGAAGATTATCTACTAGGACACCCCGAGAGTCCTATGTCTCGAACGTCCGTAATGCTTGAATCTTCACACCCAAGCTACAATGTGGGTAAGGCAATCGTAAATCAGGCAATTAGCTACGAAAATGGTGGCGTGCAAGACACCTTTGCCGTGATCCGAGATCGCCTAAGCAACATGTACCAATCACCTACTGTGTAACTAGCTGCGCGACATAAAATTGCACTTAAAAATTACTACGAATCCAACTTTTTTTGGCCATACTAAACTGCTATACTTGGCTACCGAACAGGCCAATACCTAACACAAACGACCTATTCTACTTACGCCCCGATCGGGCTAAAAACTAAAGTTACAAGGAGTTATACATGCCACGCAGCGAACGCGTAGAGGAATCACGCGGCCCTTCAGTATGGGATCTTCCCCCACAAACATTAGAAGCCAGAGGCGAAATAGTACGAGCACCAATACCTAGCCAAGTTGGTGAACTAGCTATTCAAAAAACAGTCTCGGAAATACCTAAGCCACCAGTGCCCCATCAAGTAAACGAAGCTTGAGTTTTACTGCAAGACAGCTTTGATACGACGAATGCCTGCGCTGGACGATTCTTCTTTTTTTATTTTGAAGGTTTTACCATCTTCCGCCAGCTGCCCAGTGTGGTCCACGTGCGGTCCACCACAAATCTCAAAACTAAATGGTGTGTCTTCACCAGCTTTTTGCATACGATAACATTTCACTGTATCGCCATAGCGATCGCCAAACGCACCCAGTACGTGGAGCTCGTTGCGAGCGTAGTCGGTTGGGTGCTCTTCCCAGGTCACGATTAGATCTTGTTTGATCTGTTCGTTTACCATGTCCTCAACTTGTTTGATTTGCTCTGGCGTCATTTTATCGGGGTGACTGAAGTCAAAGCGTAGTCTATCTTCGGTGATATTACTACCATGCTGAATAACATGGTCGCCCAGCACTGTGCGCAAGCTTTGGTACATCAGGTGCGTGGCCGTGTGGTACTTTTTGTGCTGCAGTGTCTGGCCGCCTAGACCACCCTTGAAGGTGCCCTTGGCTGCGGTCTGACTGCGCTGACGCTGCTCGGCCATATGCGTATCAAATTCTGCTCGCCAGTTTTCAGGCACCGTGATGCCCTGCGTAAAGGCCTCTTCTACACTCAGTTCGACTGGGAAACCGTACGTATCGTACAGCTTGAATAGATCGGCACCAGTCAGGCCATCCGTTTTGAGTTTTTCAAGCTCACGAATACCCTTTCGTAATGTCTGACGGAAGGCCTTTTCTTCCTTGGTCAGTACGCCAATCACTTCGATACGTTTTTCGGCAACTTCCGGAAAATCGTCACTGTACAGGTTGGCAATGACTGGCACCACTTGCTCTAGGAAGTTTTGCTCTATACCCAGTTCAAATGCAAAGCGAACAGCACGGCGCACTAGGCGTCGCATAACGTAACCCTGCTCTTTGTTGCTCGGCACACAGCCATCAACAGCCAAAAAGGTTGCGGCGCGTAAGTGGTCGGCAATGACGCGCATACTCTGGGTGTGACTATCATACTTTTTGCCGCTGAGCTTTTCGAGCTGCTCAATAATAGGCCACATGATGCTAATCTTAAAAACATCGGGGTTGTTTAGCGCTGCGGCGGCAATGCGCTCCAGGCCAGAGCCGTGATCAATATTGGGCTTGTCGAGTGGCACAAACTCGCCCTCAGACACTTTTTTGTAGGCCATAAAGACATTATTGCCAATTTCCATAAAGCGGCCACAGTCACAGTTGGGATGGCAGTGCTCGCCATATTCGGGGTTATGCGGTGTACCAAAGTCATAAAACATTTCGCTGTCGGGACCGCATGGGTCACCGACCGGCGTGGTTTCGGGGCCGCCATTGCGGCTCCACCAGTTCTTACTGCCATCGTAGTAAAAGATTCGTTCGCCGTCATGAATGCCACGCGTTGCACCATTGTCCTCGCTGCCAATATCTGCCTGGCCAGCCGACAACCCCTTACTGGCAAATAATTTTTGCCAGACTTCGGCCGCTTCTGTGTCTTTTGGAATCTTATATTCAGGCGCACCGATGAAGCAGGTGACGTATAGTCGGCTCATGTCCAGCCCTACCACCTCACTCAAAAATTCCCACATCCACTCAATCTGCTGTTGTTTGAAGTAGTCGCCCATACTCCAGTTACCTAGCATTTCAAAAAAGGTCGTATGGCGATTGTCGCCAATGTCTTCGATGTCTTGGGCTCGCAAGCACGTTTGGCTATCGGTAATTCGCTGACCCTTTGGGTGCTGCTCACCTAGTAAATACGGGATCATTGGCTGCATGCCGCTGCCGGTGAACAACGTGGTTGGGTCGCCCTGCAGCACGAGTGGAGCTCGCGGTACCACTACGTGACCGCGGTCTTCAAAAAACTTCAGATATTGATTTCGGATTTCTTGCGCGTTCATTGCTTCGTATTATAACAGGGGTGTCTAACTTGCCAAAAAGTATCCACACTGCCTATGATAATTTTTATGATAACTATCACCTGTCACATAAAGTCTGGTTGACTACGCGGCGCAAAGTAGTATTCTGAGCGAATGAGCACAAACGAACAAAGTCCCTTTTCGCTGCCAAAGGGCGTAATTCAAGAAGGCAGAGCTATATTTCACGAGCAATTAATAGACAAGAAGTTCGTCGAGATCTGTGACCTTACTAACGAAATATTGCGCTGGCCAATCCCGCGTCCGTTCTTAAGGCGGAACCTTAACCGCGCGCTTGGCACCATGGCGTGGTCAGGCAGAGAGCTCGGTCAAGCCCTGCGCAGCGACTCACGCATCGAAGCGGTAACTGACGGCGCAAAACAACTGGTCGCAGAAGCCACCCGCGCGTTCGATGCCGCCGTAGATTTTATTATGCCAACCGAAGTTAGTAGCAACCTCACATTAAACGACAATACCACCACCGAGGCACCGGTCGCCGTCGTAGAACACAGCTGATTGTCCGGGTGTGATTGCTCGCACTGGATCATCCATGTTCGCAACAATTTTACCACCTAGAGGTCCGTCCTCTAGGTATAGAGTCGTGTCTATTAACGGCGCACGATAGCGGGTGCGTATCTGATATTTTTCTGTCAGATCAGGCTGTCCGTTAATCCAGTGTACGCTCGTAAGGTTAAGCGTATCGCTCCAAAGACGCTCATCATCAATATCGGTCGTAACATAGACTTCATTTTTAGCCATGTCCTTGCCAACTACGTAATACGGTAAGCCGCCGCCTACGTCCAGACCGTGGCGCTGACCAATGGTGTAAAATAATGCGCCGTCGTGCTGCCCAATGGTGCGATTGTGCTGGTCCAGGATATCTCCCGGCTCAGTCTGAACAAACTGCTCCAGGAATTCCCGGATACCAACCTTGCCCACAAAACAGATTCCCTGACTATCCTTTTTGTCAGCGGTTGCCAATCCGAGCTGCTTGGCCATACGGCGAACCTCAGGCTTTTCCAGGTCACCAATTGGCATCAGTGATTTTCGTAGGGCATCCTCACGCACACGATACAGGAAATAACTCTGATCCTTATTGCCATCTTTGCCAGCCAACAGCTGACCATCGGCAATCCTGGCGTAGTGGCCAGTGGCAATCATATCTGCACCATCAGCTAAGGCCGTTTCCAAAAACAACTTAAACTTAATCTCCTGATTGCACATGATATCAGGGTTAGGCGTAATGCCAGCTTTGTAGCCATCAAGCATATAGTCCACCACCCGCTGGCGATACTCTGCTTCAAAATCATAGAGCTTGAACGGAATATCTAGCTGCACGGCTACCCGCTTGGCGTCCTGATAATCTTCTTTCCAAGGGCAGACAAAGCCGGGTAAATCTTGGCTCCAGTTTTTCATGTACACGCCAGTGACGTCGTAGCCCTGCTCCTTGAGAAGTGCGGCCGTAACCGAACTATCAACACCGCCGGACATACCAACGTATACTTTTGTGCCAGAATTATCTTTTGCCATAACCTGACTATTTTAGCAAAATTTGGCCGACTTGTCTGGCTATTGTGTGCTAGTGCCACGAGCGCGGTCGAGGCGCTTGCGGATCACATACAATTCATTGCGACTACCGAGCCAGAATGAAGCTAGTAGCAACGGCAAAATAATCAAAAGCAGGTACCAGCCGGGAGACGACTGCACTGTGGTCGTGCCTGTTTTGCTGCCCTTGCTCGTGCCAGTTCCGAGGCCACCGGCCACTTCCCCATTCGCCACCGCAATCACCTGAAGGTAGGCGGTCTGGCCATTTTTGTCAGTTGCCTTGATTGTTACCGTATAAATACCGGCCTGCTTGTAGGTGTGCTTTAGCGTGATATTGCCGGCAAAAGTCAGGCTCTGTAACTCTTGACCAGAGGAGTCACCCCAGTCAACACTGAGTGCGTATGGGCCACTACCACCACTGAGTACAATCGGCCAGGTCAGCACATCACCTGGGTTGGCACCACGACGTGCAAAGTTACTGGTTAGCGTCAGCTCAGTACCAAACTGCGCATAGTTGGCGTCCACAAATGTCACGCTGACAACGTTGGAGTCTGGTCCAGCCTGATCTAAGCTGTCGTACACCCTGGCAACTAGGTCATTCTTGCCGCTAAATAGGCCGACCTTTAGTGTGTAGCTGCCGCCCTTACACACAACCGATCCCACAAACACGTTGTTGGAAAATATCTTTACGAGTAGATCTGATTTACACAGCCCAGCCACCGTAATAGGTGAGCTCGTAAAGCTTTGTCCGTTGCGGGGCGTACTGATAGTGGCGGCCTGTGTTGGTGGTGGTGAGGATATCTTACCCTCCAGTCCTACCGAGCCATCCTGCACCGGGTCTTGCGAACCAATAGCAGCGCCAGCCGGTAACGGATGTGACATAAGCACCATCAGTACCAACGCCAAGCTAGCGAAAGCCCGAATACTATATGACAAGCGCCGACGTATTTTCATCTTACTACTACCATAACCGACTTGACCCTTGTCAGCAAGCGGCAAGCCGCTGGTTAACGGCGGCCGGCCTTACGAAGTACACGCTCGTTGTACCTGCGTACCATGCGTGGAGCACCAAAGATCAGGAACAGTATGAGTGCGATTATTAGCAGCCCAATCACAATGATCCATATAGGTATGACGTAAAAGGTTGTTTTGCCGCTCAGCAACTGACCGTCGCTACCGTAACCAAAGTTACCCTCTACCGTGAACTTACCGAATGCGCCAACATCTTTTAGCTTCACATCAAAGCGACGAATACTGTCAGGTAGTACGTTTCCTGGTGGCTCAGCGTCGTTAATTTCGTACTGCTGGACAACTTTAGAGCCCTTTTTCACAACTATCTTGCCGAATGGCTGTTCCTGGATGTTGCCTTCGTTACGGAACCTAGCACGCAATGTAATGTTTTTGCCAGAGGTAAAGATAGTCTTGGACTCTTCACCGTTGCGCACATCAAACCCTACTAGTGACATTTTTTCGGACACAGCACCTGGCACGCGGACTAGTATCAAAGAGCCGACGCTACCGCTCAGCGATACCTGCTTACTGGTATCTCCTTCGGCTGCCGGTGCAAAGCGAACGGCACCATAGTAGCCACCACCAGCAAGTGCTTTTGGTAATGTAATGCGTACTTTTACTTCCTTCTGGGTGTCAGCGGGCACGGTGACGCTACTAACGGTCTCCATGTACTTCTTCAGGCCGTGCTTGTCGTTGGTTTCACCGTTGAGGAATATAGCTGGTGCGCCGCTTTCGTCGCTGCTGGCCGTAAAGTCGTTATTTACAATCTTGTAGGTGGCTGTTGTTTTGGTGATATTTCGAATATAGACACTAACAACCTTGGTCGTTCCCGGTGTCATGGTTAGGTCAGTCTTAACAGGCGCCACACGCATACCATTACCGGTCGTGCTATTTGCTGCCATTGCCTGAGCAGATGTTGCCACCAACAATACAGCCACTACGGCTATTATTCTTCGATACGCACTTTGTATTTTCCTCATAGTTCCCCTCTTAAAGTCCTTATGCAGTATAGTAGCAAACTGATTGCGCTTAAACAATAACCACTAGAATGTTGCGGTACATACGTAAGTGATCGTGCTCACGTAAATACCGGGTGGTTGGTCTTTGGCAATATTCGTGATGTAGCTGGTAGTATACTTGCGGAATTCATCTGGCACCGGCGAGCTGGCTACCTGCTCTCCGGATACAAAATGGTAGCGATTAGTCACGGCGTAGTTGGGTTTTACCGCCCCATTGCCCGGTCCAGAGGGGTTACTGCCTATCGACGGATCATTATTGGCTCGCAGATTCACACCAAACTGACTGTTGCCTGGCCTGGATACATCGTTAGTTGTCAGAGCCGGAATAGCATTAGTACCAGATAGCATGGTGGTGCCGTTAATGGTAATCACGTAGCCGCCGGTGCCATTGGTAATAGCGACCATCTGCGTAGAGCCAGTTCGAGCCCTGTTGGAAGATAGTTCACCAAAATTCAGGTAGCTGCCTGATGCGGTCGTGCAATCTGTGCCAGAAATAGTTACGCCCAAACAAAACTGCAAAAACGGTGGCACATAGGTATTAATGTCCACACCGCGGTCGTTGATGTCGTACGCCAAGCCACCATAGTCAGTAGCGGGGCCAGTGGCATCCTCTGTTTCAAATGTTTGCACACGTATAAAGTACGTGCCTGCGGCCGCTGGGTTTACTATGCCATCAAATTCGTAAGTAGACATGCCAGTGGTTACGGCATCGGCTGTACGCGTTAGCAGTAGCTGGTTGGATGGCGCTCCGCCGTCTATGGAAAAGCCGGTGTTGTTTTGCTCGTCCTCTAGCGTTGCCGCGGATAGGTCAGGCCCGCCAGTTGTGTCACACACATCCCCAATCAAGGGTGTATTAGAACAAAACTCAAACACGATTGATCCCAGGTTAACGGCTGGCGTGGTTACGTCTATAGCAAACTTGTACCTTGCCGTAGTACTAATCACATTTTCACTGAGGGTGATACTCCTAGTCGGGAACTGTGCAGCCCCGGCAGGAAATATCAAAGGCTTCACTCCCAAAAGCAGGAGTGAAGCCAAGACTGTACCGACAACAATGCGTAGTATGTTACGCTCTGCAAAACGCATGTGTCTATTGTACGATCTAGAAGGTGCCGCTGGCAATCAATTGATGCGTAGTGGTGTAAACACCGGCGGGAGTAGTGATAGAGGCAGTCACACCGTACGTTAGTGGCACTTTGATACCGTTGAGCGGAGCACTGTTGGTGTTACAAATTGCGTCACCAAAGGTATCCTGTGTATTGGTCAGGTTGAGACCGTACTTACCGGTAGCATCCGTATAGTCAGTTGTTGCATTAACTGTACCTACTGGTGTACCAGGACCTGTGGTGGTTGCGGCTGGCAAATGTAGTCCAAACTTGGCTGTTCCTGCGGTAATAGTACTAGTTGTTCCTGCCGCTGGGATGGTGTTAGCACCGCTCTTCAGGGTATCGCCTTTTAGTCGGACCACTACACCGTGCGTAGCGTTACTGGATAAGTTAAAGTTCACAAAGTTCGTGTACACACTAAGGCTATCAATGGCGGGAGGCGTACCAGTACCTAGTTCAATGTCGGGAACAGAAGTCGCATTACAAGTACCACTACCAGCTGTACCGATAAGACTATCGATATCACCGTAGACACAGAAGCTGATACTTTCCATAACGCGCGCCGTAACGTTAATCTGACGGACAGTAGTTAGAGCAACACCACCAGCATCAACTACACCTGCACCAATAGTAGTTGCACCACCGGTTGTGTTAGCCTGAACGTACTGCGATGAGTTGCCTGTGCCGTAAGTGAGCACACGAGCGTAAAATGACTGGGTAGCAGTTGGGTTATTAATACCTGTAAATGTAATGCTGTATGGTGTGCCAGCTGCCATTGTTAAGCCAGTTACGACAAGAGTGTGCTTAGGAGTGCCACTTCCTGGTTTCGTCAATGTGCCAGTCGCACCCGCAGAAACAGCGCTAACTGCCGCGCCAGCAACGTCAGGGACCGAAGTTGCTGCAAAAGCACAGGTGGCACCAATTAGTGGTGTATCACCACAAAAATCTATTACAAGTTCCTGGGTCAGTGTATTTGGCGTAAATGTGAGTTTATAAGTCACAGCAGTATCACTGGCAACAGAAGAACTCATTTCTATTTTGCGTGAGTCTGGCGTAGCGTAAGCCTTTACTAAGCCTGGCAGTACAGACGTAGCTGTCACTCCAAGCAATAGGGCGAGTGCTGCTACGCCATACAGCGGACGCCTTACTGTTTGTATTAGATTTTTCATGTTTTTCTCCTGTTAGGGAATGTTTATTTTTAGATGTTTCTGATGGGACTATATCACGCTAGAGCTTACCTGTGCAATACTTTTTTGCAGCAACTTATCCACAGACTAAAAGGTGCTAGTAGCCACGATGTCGTGTGCCATGTGGTACACACCTGGTGGCGTTACATTACTAATGTTGAATATGTACGAAATAGTGTAGTCGGTGGTGCCCGTGCTAGATGTGGAAGTTAGCAAGGTGTCCGAGCCGCTTGCGGGGTAGTAGTACTGATTGGGTGTGCTGTAGTTGGTGCCAATCGTTACATCCGTACCCACGTTGCAGAAGCCGGTTGGGTTACAAACTGGGTTAGCACCAAGCGTACTAGTACAGCTGCCATCACCGCTGCCTGGCGCACTGCCTGGACAGGTATTGGCAACTAAGTTAATGCCGAAGCGTTCTGTGCCGGGCGTGGGGGCAGACAAACTCAGCGCATCTAGTGTATGAGCCGGCGTCTTCGGCGGTAGTGCGGCCGTAGCTATTTGATAGCCCTGGGCTAGATACGTCTTGATACTAAAACTGGCGCTGCCAACGTGGGTCTGCGCTTGGTCCAATATACCCACGTCCACGTCAGAGGTATTAATAGTAAGCTCTATGTAGGGTGTGCGATTACTATTAAAACCAGCCTGCGCCTGGTAGTCGTTGCCTGATGTATTGCCATTGGTTAATTCCCCAGCCGACTGGTTGGCACAATATTGATTACCAGAACAAGCATAGCCACCACCGTTTCCAAAAAATGACTCAGTCACCTGGTAACCACTGGAGCACGACTGAGCATTGGGGTTACAGACAGCATTAGCAATAGCAACCGGGGAGCCGGCTACTAACAGGCCGAGCGCTAGTGAACTAAATAACCTTTTTAGGTTTGTTTTTATTAGCAACATGCTAACGGTATTTTATACTGCCTTGCAAGTATTTTCCACCCCGCTCTGGCGATGACAATTCTGATGCGGTACTGTATGATACAGATAAGCATAAGTGTAGCCCCAAATCTATGGAAGAAAACAAGACCAATACCGATGACTCAAACGAGCTAGAATCTCTGGAAACAGAGCAGCCGACTGATGGCGGCATTGATGCCAGCACAGGAACGAGCGAAGAAACCCCTAGTGGCGGCGACAAAAAGCCAAAGAAAAACCCCCTAAAAGGTGGCGGTGGCGTTCGTGGGCTTGTTAGCCGCGTCAATATATACCTACTTGGGTTTGTGCTACTTGTCGTAATCGTAGCCAGCGGTGGCGGTATTATTTACCTCAACAGCAACAAAAAGGCTGCCAACGAAAACAAACTAAAGTCACAGTCCTTGTCTACCGACAGCCTAAAGCAGCTATCTAACAGCGATGTCACGGTAGGCGATAGCAAGCAAGTACTAACCGTGCAAAGCAACGCCATATTTGGTGGCGCAGTGCTACTAAAGGGCGACGTAGAGATAGCCGGCAAGCTAAAAGTAGGCAGCGATCTTGCCCTGAGCGGCATTAATGTCAGCGGCAGGAGCACCATGCAAGATCTATCGGTATCCAACGATTTATCAGTTGGTGGCAACGTAGCCGTCAAAGGCCAGGTAACCATTCAAAGCGGCCTGAGCGTCAGTGGCAGCACTAATTTTGCTGGCTTGTCCGTTAGTTCACTCACAGTAAGCACACTGCGTATTAATGGCCCGCTCACCCTGACTCGTCACATTGTTGCGGGCGGTGGTACACCGTCTCGCAGTAGTGGTGGCGCACTTGGAAATGGTGGCACCGCATCTGTCAGTGGCTCTGATACTGCCGGTTCAATCAAGATTAACACTGGTAGTGGTGGTGGCAATGGCTGCTTTATTACCGTGAACTTTACGACCAGATTTAACAGCACGCCACATGTGGTAGTCACCCCTATCGGCTCAGACGGTGGCTCTGTAAACTTCTACGTCAACCGAACTACAAGTGGTTTCAGTGTTTGCGCTAGTAATACTGTATCTGGCAAATCCTTCGGCTTTGATTACATAGTACTTGGTTAACACCGGCCCTTGACAGCCTCGCTACTACACCTGCTGTCAATAGACCTATTTAGACGTCCAGAAATACGACAACCTTGTTGCCACGCACATGCATAATTCCACCAGATATTTTGATAGGTACTGGCCCACGGGTAGAATCTATAGCCATTTCGCATGGGTCAAGTAGCGATATAAAGTTATGGTGCCGCGGCAGCACGTCAAACGTACCGGTACCATTTACTGCACTGACACTATAGGCTGCATCATCAAAATATGACTTGTAGGGTGAGTAGACTTTTACCTGTAGGACTTCTCGGCCGCTTTCGTCTTTGCCGGTATCTTCTGGCTCTTTGCCGTCGTCGATGATTTTACCAGTGCTGGCATCTTGGCGTTTTACCATGGCTAGACGATGATTTCTTCAATTCCGTCCAGAGTTTGCTCACGCGTAAAGCTCTGACCCTTGTTGGCTGACTGGTTCTCCATGACGTGCATGGTCTGCGTGAAGTAGGTGATGAGTTTTTTGGCCTTGGCGTAGTCGGAGCGGTCGGCAGCCGAAAGTTCATTTTCACCAATAATGGCGATGATGCCCTTCAGGCTTTCGTACTTTTGCAGTAGTGACTGTACCTGCACGCTCAGCAAGTAGTGACGCTCGCCAACAATTTCTGGGCTGAGCAAACTAGAGGTAGTACGCGTCAGGTCCACCGCCGGACGAATACCTTGTTCGGCAATGGCACGACTGAGCACGATAATACTATCCAGCTCGTGCTGAATAGCCTGCACCGCTGGGTCGGAAAGGTCATCGGCCGGCACGTAAATGGTCTGTACGGCGGTGATGGAGCCCTTTTCGTTACTACTCAGGCGATCTTGCAGCGTCTTCACGTCGGAGAAAATTGTGGGCTCGTAACCACCCTCACTTGGCACCTGACCAAGAATGGTACTCACCTCGTTTTTAGCCTGAATATATCGATACATGTTGTCGGCAAAAAACAGGATGTCTTTACCCTGCTCATCACGGAAATACTCACCAAGCGTCACGGCGCTTTGGGCGATGAGCGCACGCTGCACTGGGTTTTGGTCCATCTGTCCGAAGAACATGCAGGTGTTTTTCAGCAAGTCGCGACCGGCCAGTGTTTCGTACAGTTCGTGTCCTTCACGAATACGCTCACCAATACCAGCGAAGAACGACAAACCACCAGTGCTTTCGGCAATGTTGTTGATAAGCTCCATGGTTAGCACCGTCTTGCCCACACCAGCACCACCGATAATGCCAATCTTGCGGCCCTTCACAAACGGCGTAAAGAAGTCGATGACTTTGATGCCGGTTTCTAGGATATCAATAGTGCTACCAGAAAAACTCGCCTTGCTCTCGGCTGCTTTGAAGATACTGCGCCGGGGCATGTTGGCGGCGTTGTCACCACCCACCGGACCTTTACCGTCGATAGGTCGAGCCGTGGCGTCTACCACGCGCCCAATCAGCTCATTGCCAACCGGGATATCTAGCGTACGACCGTTGGCGTTTACTTTCATACCCTTTTGGATGGTTCGGTCGGCGTACAAGTTGAGGCAGATTGCTACGTTGCCTTCAGCCAGGGCATCAACCAATAGCTCTGACTTGTTTTTGTTGTCGACAACAATTACGTCGTGCGTGGCAGGTACGTCCTCGTCAAATTCAACCCGAACAATCAGATCTTTGATAGCTTTTACTACGCCAACGCTTGCCATTATGTAGTCCCCCGTATCATGATGTCGCTGCCCTTCCTCGCAAACCATTGATGATCTCCTTGAGGCGTTCATCACTAATAGCGCGCTTGGTACGGTTGTACTGTAGGCTTAGGTCGTGGAAGGTTTCTTCACCACGCTGCTTGGCTGCGGACATAGAGCGGAAACGGCTGGCATATTGCGCAAGCTTGGAGTCAAGAATAAGCTGACTGAGTGAAATCTGTAGCATGGAGCGCTCTAGGTGAGCGACCACTTCATAGGTGCTTGGCTCGAAGATGTAGGTTGTGTCACTAATAATTTCGTCGTCTTCGTCGGTTACTACAGTACGCTGTCCGGCATCCTTGACGGCATTTTGCAGCTCGATACGTTTTACGTTTTGCACCATTAGCGATTCGTACGACTGGTAAAATACGATACTGTTTTTGTACTGGCTAATGTGTTTGGTAAGGGGTTTGACGTTAATATTCTGATCTTTGGCTGGCAATTTGTAGTACTTGATGTAGCTAATGCCCTGTTGGCTAAGCTGAATGGCACCGTGGTGACCGATGACAATAATATCGTGCGTTTCTGGCGTGTATTCTTTTTGCATTTCACGAATCAGACGTTGGTCGATATCACCACTAAAACCACCTTCGGCAGTAATGATGATGATCAATGTTTTATCTATTTCGGCTTTATCATCATCACGACCAAAGCGGAACAAACTGTCAACCCGCAGCTGCGTATAAATGTGCCAGAGTTCATCAAAAAACTTCTGCGACTCGAGCACCTGGTTTTTGGTCTGGGCAATACGCATACTAGCCAGCCCCTCGAACACGCCAGTTAGACCCACAATGGTACCCATGCCGTCACGTTCGGCTGCTATTTCTCGTGGTTGCTTCATGACTTGGCCTCATCAGAGTTATCTATTTTTTCGGTGTCTGGCTCAGCAGACTTGTCGGCTGATTCATCAGAAGTATCACTTGCCTCAGATTTTTGTGGTGTCTCAGTTGGTTCGTCTTTGGCTTCGTCTGACTTTGCCTCATCACTCTTAGCTGGTTCAGCCTCTTTTTTGTCGTCGGCTGGCTTATCGTCTTTGGCTTCGTCGGCTTTTGTATCATCAGATTTTTTGTCATCTTTGGACGCCTCACCGGCTGGCGCCTGTGTAGTGTCGCCTTCGGCTTTTTTGTCGTCTTTACCGGCAGCTTTTGGCGTGGTTTTGACAGTCTTGAGCAGTTCGGCCTTGAAGGCTTCAAACTCAGTTATTTTGCCTTCCTGAAGCAGTTTGCGTGCCTCAGCTTTAAGCGCCACGACATCTACCACTTGCTCGTCTGTTTCGTTGAGCACAATATCAAACAATGCTGTTTGGGCGAGTGACGGATAGGTTTCGTCCGGAGCCTGGCCCATGAGCTTGTACAGCTGATCGCCAATGTGCAAGTTGCGCTTGGCCTCGGCCGCTAGCTCGGAACCAAAGCGTGAGAACTCTTTGGCCTGACGGTAAGAGTTGAGTGTCTTGATGGTTTGGGCGGCTAGCTGCTTTTGAATGTCATTTTGACCAACACCACCGATACGAGTCACAGATAGTCCAGTATTAACAGCCGGACGCATGGTATCGCGGAAAATACTCATATCCAAAATCCACTGCCCATCGGTAATGGACATAACGTTGGTGGGCAAGAAGGCCGTAATGTCGCCATCGTTAGCAAGCACGATTGGTAGCGAAGTTAACGTTTTGCCATTGACGGCAATACGACCAGCTCGCTCCAGCAAACTGGAGTGCGAATAAAACATGTCACCAGGGTAACTATCGCGACCGGGGCTACTACCAGCTAGCAGCGAAATTTCGCGGTAGGCCTGGGCATGGCTACTGAGGTCATCGTAAATAATAAGTACGTCTTGGTTAAGGCCCTGCCACAAATATTCCGCTAGCGAGCAACCGACGTATGGTGCCAAGTAACTGAGCACTAGTGACTCAAAGGCAGTGGAGACAACCACAATAGCTGACTTCATAGCGCCAGTGGTCTCAAGGCGATTAATCAGAATATCCACATCACTACGGCGCTTGGCAATCATGACGTACACTGTTACTACATCGGTGTCTTTTTGGTTGAGCGCCAGCTGCAATGCCATAGTTGTTTTGCCAACCTTGCTATCACCCAAGATTGCCATACGCTGACCACGGACAAGCGGGAATAATTCGTCCAGCACCATGATGCCGGTTTCTAGCTGGGTGTCGAGTGCTTGGCGCTCGAACAACTTTGGTGCATCGTGAAACACTGGCCAGACGGCATCGGCTGCAATTGGACCCTTGCCATCAAGTGGTTCACCGTTTACCGATACCACACGGCCAATGAAATCTTTGCCGACCTTGCTGACTAACTCGTCGTGTTGTTGCACTACCGTCATGCCGGGCACGATGCTGGTCGTGCCAAGGTGCAAAATAACCACGTGATCTTCGAAGATATGGTGCGCCAGGCCCTTGCTACCGTCTTCAAACATAACTAGTGCGTGCACATTAATTGGGTGCAGCCCTTTTACTTTGATGAGGAAGCGGTCAACGGCAATAACTTCACCAATTGGCTTGCCTTTGGCGACTAACTGCTCGTAATGTCGGTTGTCAGTACTCATACAGTCAAACTCTCTTGCAGTTTCTGTATAAGCAGCGGGCGAGCAGCTGCAAAATGACTTTTGAGACTAAGATCAAACTGTTTGTTAGTGGTACGCACTACACAACCTGCCGCCAAGGTTGGCTGCAAGCCAACCTGAACTAGGATACCGGGGTGCACATTGAGGCGCAGCCACTCCACAATTCGCGCCATGAATGCAGCCGATGGATCGGTAGAGAATGACAAATGTATCTGGGGCGCTTTGGTTTCGATGGCTTCAAGTTCGGCCATAATAAACTCGAATTGTTCGCGGTGCAGTAAGTCAATTTTATTGACCCTGATCAGCTCATCCAGCACCCGACTGGTTTTGGGCAGCTTAAGCTCGGCAGCCGGTGTCTGCCGTAGTGCTGCCTGATGCAAATACTCGGAGAGTGTTTCCAGCTCACGGCGCAGTCGCATGATATCCGACACTCCCAGTACCAGGGGTGGCAGTACGAAAGTACGTGCTGCTTGCTTAGGCTCCATTGCTGATGTCCTCTACGATATCAGCCTTGTTTGACTCTAGTTCGGCCAAAATATATTCCAACTGATCTGTCAGATCTATCTGATTACCAATGGCCGACAGAACGTAGTGATTAATGACGTCAGCCATGTTTTCTTCAAAGTGTTTAATGAGGTGGATCTTCTGGGCCTTGACCTCTTTTTGCAACTCTTCACCGAGTGTTTTACGCTGCTCGTCAACGGCAGCATTGGTTTTTTCGATAGCGTCGATAGCTAGTTGCTTAGCATCCATGATGGACTGTTCGTACTTGTCGAATTCGTCTTTGAGCTTTTTGGTGATCTCGGTCTTCATGTACTCATTAAGTTGCGAGGTCGTTAGACGCAAGTCTTGCTGCAAAAACATGGCATTTTCACCGATGATTTTTTCAAAGTGCAGGCGGCCACGGTTGCGTAGCTCTTCACGGAATTCGTCGTTGAAGATGTGCTCAACATCCTCTTTAGCAGCATCTTCGGCCGAGGCAGACAAACCGGGACGGCCACCGCCACCCTGTACTCGACTGATACGCACCGCCAACCAAATAAAGGCAATGCCAGCAGCACCTAAGAATGCCAGAATGAGCGCTAGCCACCAGATTGTCATATTTGTATTATTCCCACCATGCTACGGATATCCACTAACGATTTAGCTATAAAAAATTACCGCTTATGCCTAACTGTATTCTATCACCCCCACCGCTGAAACTAAAGCTTCAATAACAGATAGACTGCAAAAATGCCGACAATAAATACGATTAAGCTGCTAATTACCACCTGTACCAGGCTGCGATAGATGGCTTTTTTAGCCAGAGGATTACGACCAATAGCTACCATAGCACTCTTAACTCCACTAAACATCAGCACAGCCGCCACAAATGAAGCAATAATAAGCACTAATAGCGCCAGATACAGTCGGGCGGGATTGACTGTTTTGTTGCTGACCGAATAGCCAACCTTACTCAAAAAGTTCGTCAGGGCCGTCGGCAGTGCTACCGACTGGAGTGGGTTAGTTTGCACTAGCACCTGCACTTTTACTCTTCCAAGCGATACTTCGGTCTTCTTGCCAGCGGTATCGCTGAGTGATGAGGTGCCCTGCACATTTGATTTGCCATCAAAACTAGTCAGTGCTTTTCCTATGATGGTCTTGGTGTCGCCATCGGCCTTCATGCCAACCCCATCGATAGTCGAAATGCTCACCAGATCGCCTGCCGCTATAACACCGTTTTGAGTACTGACTAGCACGTCGTACTTGCCGTAGGTGGCTACATAAACCTGGCGTTTTGATATATCACTGGTGAGGCTGAGCGCAGCATCATTGGCCGCAACTACCACGCCTAGCATGTCTTTGCTCTCGTCTTGTTTGAGTGGATCAACCTTGCTACTATCTTTGGCATTCAGGCGAACTATCATGCCCTTTTGCAGTGTGGTGTCAGTAGTATAACTCTGCGTTACAGGTGCTTTATCGCTGGTGGTTTTTGCCGCAGCCTTAGTATTGGCCGCACCTACCAGTGGTACTGCGGTCAGCAACAACACACCGATAGTGGCAATAGCGGCAAAAAACTGCTTGCGCTTAAACATAGCCCTTAGTATAACCGGTTTGTCTGATCAGGCAAGGAGTTGGCGTAGTGTTTGAACTACTGTTGTGATGTCCTGCTGAGTAGTGGTTCGTCCAAGCGTAAACCGCACTGAGCTCTGTGCGGCCTCATCACTCAGGCCAATTGCCTGCAGGACGTGTGATGGCAGCTCGCTACTGGCACTACAGGCAGAACCAGCTGCAGCCATAATCCCCTGTTCGTCGAGCTGTATCAGTAGTCGCTCATTGTCGATACCCGGAAATGTGACATGGACATTGTTAGGAAGCCGTTTTGTTTTAGAGCCGTTCAGCTCAGCAGTCGGCACGGCCGTAGCTATCTCTTTCATAAACTGTCGCTGCAGCGCCTGTAAGCGCGCAACCTCTTGCTGTCGCAACGCTTGGGTGGCCTGAAGTGCGGCGGCAAATCCAGCAAGACCAGCCATATTTTCGGTACCACTGCGCAGACCCAGCTCCTGACCACCCCCGTCAATTAATGGCTGCAGTGTGAGCCCGGCCTTTACGTACAGGCAGCCGCTCTGCTTTGGGCCATATATTTTGCCGCCGTTAAGCGTCATCAGATCCACACCCAGGCGAGCTACGTGCAAATCAAGATAGTTAGCAGCTTGCGCCGCATCGGTGTGCAATAAGAGCGGTAGCGTATTACCGGCCAGACGACGCTGACGGCGAATGTCGGCAATCAGCCTAGCGATATCCCGAATTGGCTGTACGGTGCCAATTTCGTTATTGGCATACATAATGCTCACTAAAACCGTCTGGTCATTGATACACGCCGTCAGCTCATCCACTAGCAGCAGCCCCTGCGGGGAGACAGGTGCTAACGTGTGGTGGTAACGTTTGGCTGCCGCCAGGACAGAGTCGTGTTCTATGCTACTAACCACCAGATTGGCGCCAGGATACTGAGTCATAACGCCGTGAATCGCAAGATTGTTTGCCTCACTGCCGCCAGCCGTAAAGACCACTTCGCTTGGACGGGCGCCAAGGACAGACGCCACTGATGCGTGAGCCGCTTTTAGCCCATCAGCAACTTGCTTTGCGGCAAGATAGGTTGCCGATGGATTATAGAATTGCTCCCTAAAATATGGCTGCATCTTAGCCAACACTGTCCTATCAATTGGTGTGGCTGCGGCGTGGTCTAGATAAATTGGCTGGGCCATGGCTTTAGTGTAGCAGCGATACACCTTGCCTAGGCAATTTGCTGACGCAAACGCTGCAGCTCGGCAAGCGAACGCTGGGCGTAGAGCTCAACGGCTGCCCTAAAATTACGCTCTTCTTCGGTGCTCAGTCGCTGATACGAGTTGACTCCTTGGGATTTCAAAATACCATCAGGGCGAATATCGTAACGAGTGGTTATGGCGTGGTGCTGACCAGCTTGGTCATACCACTCTTCGTGCCACACCCAAGTACGATCGTCCAGGCAAAAGAATTCGCGCCGTACACCACTGGCAACCGGACCAAAGACACCGCCGCCAAGCTTGGCAAGGTGACGAAGCACGGAACGATGCGCGTTGACATGTCGGCGCTCGCGCGACTGCCGAAACAGCGCTTTGGTTGGCTTCATACTAGGCTGCCCTTTGTGCGTTACTTGGACGCTCAAACGCGCGCTGAGCAATACTGGCAAAAGCTGGGTTGGCGTAGTCAGCACGGTGGTTTTCTGGAGCTCGGTGTACACTGTTGACACCGTTCATAATAATTTGCTCGGCCCCGGCAATAATTTCTAATTTCTGGGCGTCATCAACTTGGTTAAAAGCGCCAAGCTCAGCCGTTTCGCGCTCGGCTGTCACATATTCGGCCCGTAGCAGGCCCAAGTTTACAAATGTCTCGGTCACTTTGTTCATCATAATCGTATAAGTCTGCCATTCACACTCGAAACAAAGCTTTAGCGTTCTTAGTGGTCGCTTCAGCTAGTTTTTGTTGGCTCTCGCCGCGAATTGTTTCGAGAAATTCCGCAATAGTGCGTATGTGTTTTGGCTCATTGATAGTACCACGGTAAGGGGTTGGTGTCAAGAACGGCGCATCGGTCTCTAACAGGAGTGAGTCCAGCGGAATTGTGCGATACATCACACGTTTCTCATCTTCACGGGCGAAGGTGGCAATGCCGTTTACGCCAATGTGCAGACCGCGAGCGACCGCACGCTTCATATTATCGACTGAGTCGGTAAAACTATGCAGCACACCCCTAATAGAGCCGGCCGGGTAGCTATCGAATATCGGCCAAAAATCGTCAAAGGCTTCACGGACATGGAAAATTATGGCTAGGTCGTGTGCAATTGCTAGTTCTATTTGAAAGCGTAGTATGGCTATCTGCGCCGTTTTGGGCGAGTGTGCGTAAAAGTAGTCTAGACCGGTCTCCCCAACTGCTACCACCTTTGGGTGGCTCACAAGGGCTGCAAATTCGTCTAGCAGCCCTTTTTGGCCTTCATAGCGTTGGGCCTCGTGCGGATGAATACCAATACTTGCGTATAGTCCGTCTCTGTTTGCCGCACAATCAACCGCCAATTTACTGTCCTGTAGATCGCAACCAACGCACATCATATACTGCACAGCCGACTCGTGCGCTTGCTTCACTATTTGGTCAATTGAAACATCCTTAGCCTTGGCCCACAGATCACGGGTAGATTGCTCGCCAAGTGCCTGCCCAGCAGACTGAATGTGACAATGCGTGTCAAACAGTTCCATGACTACTTGCCTGGGGCGTCAACTTTGGGAAACAGCGTGCCTTCAATGGGCCGGATAATGCCTTCGCTAAAGACGTTACGGATTTTGACTGCCGTATCCGGAAGAAATGGCTCGAGCAGGTCGGCAATTTGCAGTAAATCACTGGCTTGCTGCGCAAGTACATCACGCAAGTAGGCTGGGTCACCAGTTTTGGCAATAACCCACGGCTTTTCTTCGTCTATGTACTGATTAAGCCCGCGCACCCTCTCCCACACCGCATCGAGTGCACGGTCAAACTGACAGTTCTCCAGTGCGCGCGAGTACTGGGCGATGTCGTGCTTAGACTCGGGAATATCACCAACGATACCACCTAGATTTTTTACTATCATGGCGCTTGTGCGCTGTACGGCATTGCCGAGCTCGTTGGCGAGCTCGTTGTTGTAGGCATTCTCAAAGGCATCCCAGCTGAAATCACCATCTTCGTAACTGGGAATATGGCGCAAAAAGTAGTACCGTAGTGGATCAACACCGTGTTTGGCCAAAATTTCACTAGGCGCCACCACGTTGCCAACGCTTTTGCTCATTTTTTCACCATTTAGCGTAATAAAACCATGCACGTAGACTGTCTCTGGGAGCGGTAAACCGAGGCCCATGAGCATAGCCGGCCAAATAGCCGTATGAAAGCGACTAATGTCCTTACCTATAACCTGGACATTAGCGGGCCAATAGTCGGCAAAGTCTTCATGTTCTGGGTAGCCGAGTACAGTGATGTAGTTCATGAGGGCCTCAAACCAAACATACATGACTTGTTTTTTATCACCTGGCACGGGAATGCCCCACTCTAGCTTATCCTTGGGACGGCTAATACTAATATCGCTCAGACCATCCTTCAAAAGTGCCAAGGTTTCGTTGCGCCGAGTCTTTGGAATGATGGTAAACTCGCCCTTTTCGATGGCATCTTTGATGGGCTGCGTGTACTTGCTGAGACGGAAGAAATAGTTTTCTTCCTCGAGCTTCTGATAGGCCTGTGGGTGATCTGGCTGCATTCGCGCCGGATCGGCCTGACTTTCGGCTACGAATTCCTCTTGTTTTACATCGTACCAACCGGTGTACTTGTCCTTGTATATATCAGCCTCGAGCGCCTTCCAGATGAGCGCTGCCCGCTGCTCATGACCTTTATCCGTAGTCCGTACAAACCGATCATTGCTAATATTGAGATCGAGTAGCAGCTGCTTGAAGCGAGCGCTTACTTCATCGGCAAATTCGGCTGGTGTTTTGCCAAGTTTGGCGGCAGTTTCGGCCACCTTGGTGCCGTGCTCATCGGTACCGGTGCAAAAAATAACTGGGGTACCGCGTTGTCGGGCGGCGCGCGCTAGTACATCTGCTTGCAGAAACTCAAGCGCATGGCCAACGTGCGGCTCACCATTTACATATGGAATAGAAGTGGTTACGTAGTAATTGCTCATAGTTATTAGTCTACCTGGTTATCTGTTAGTAATACATAGCGAAGAAGAGAAAAAGAAATTATGCCCGCGGGGGCATTGTGCACATTGTGACCAATGTATAGCGTTGCATTGGGCTAAATTATAGCAGAGCCGCCCTAGGCGCGACGAAAAATGACATTTTGGTGACTCGTAATATCCTTCGGTTGATCTGGAAAACCGTGTTGAACCGCCTCAAGTATGGCCTGCTGCAAGCCCGGCGAACGAAACGTGACAGCCGCCAGTTGATCAAGCGGTAGCCAGAGCGGCTCGTAGGTATTCTGCCCCATGGCTGATATTTGGGCTTCAGCCGAACTTGGGTCTAGGGCCGGTTCACCCGACACATAGTCACACAGGTAGATAGTCTGCAGGCCGTACATAACGCCTGCATTTTCAGTAAAGACCAGACGTGGATTGGCAATCTGCAGGCCAGATTCTTCTTTAACCTCTCGATACAGGGCGGCCAGCTCAGTCTCACCATGCTTTACACCACCACCA
Source organism: uncultured Candidatus Saccharibacteria bacterium (assembly GCA_964647125.1). GTDB lineage: Bacteria > Patescibacteriota > Saccharimonadia > Saccharimonadales > UBA4665 > UBA6224. The sequence goes on along the minus strand of CAZYFP010000003.1, from coordinate 25,608 downwards.
ATCAGAATGTAATATTCGTGACCAAATTTATTCCGCTTGTTCACGAGCAAGCAGTTGTCTTTGATGATAATAGCGCGGGCAGCTCGTCTCATGCGTCTAGTATATTCAGTCCTCTAGTAATTTAGCAACGGCAGCCGCCTCTTTGGCGTCTAGCTCTACGAATAGATCAGTTTCAAATTGCTCTGATACTTGGTACAAATAGTCGTTTTCCGAGCGCGGATAGACATGAAAATGTACATGGTCTACCTTGACGCGACTTTGTGACATAAATGGTCGGTAGTTTTGCCGGATATCAACACCCTCACCCAGCTCGCCAAGAATCTTTTGTTCGACAAAAAATATGAGCTCAAAGATATCTTTCAGCTCTTGCTGGGTCAGCTCCCATGGTTTTTCGATGTGACGTTTTGGTGTTACCAAAAAGTGGCCGGGCACTTTGTGGGGATTGCTTAAAAGTACGTTAGCATGCTGATTACTTTTCAACACTCGTGAATCTAGATTGCAAAATGGACATGCTGTTTTGGTGCTCATATAACCATTGTAAACCATGACAAAGCGCTTAACGTTTTTATCAGGGGTGAATTACCGTATAGTAGCTGCAGAACTTGAGAGTTCACACCCGAGCAAGAAAGGGAGATCTTTTACAACCAAGTGGTTAGTCATGACCACCCGAGCAACTGGAGATTGTATGAGCACGTTTGACGAACTGTACCGCGCCCGCTTGAAGGCCGGTAAGTACATCTGCGTTGGGCTCGACCCCGACGTCAAGCAGGTACCGGACTGTGTTGTTGGCAAGAACGACGCCCGACGCGTCGTGAAGTTCTTGGGCAACATCGTCCGAACCACGCATGAGTACGCGGCGGCCTACAAGCTGCAGTCGTCGTACTACGAAGGGCTCGGCAAGAACGGCCCCGGAGCACTGCGTGCCATCATCGGCATCATCCGATCGATCGACCCGCAGGTTCCGATCATCCTCGACTACAAGCGAGGAGACATCGGTCGTAGCAACCAGCCGTACGCCGACCTGGCGTTCGACTACTACGGCGTCGATGCAGTCACCGTCCACCCCTACCTGGGCATGGAGGCGATGGAGCCGTTCCTGAGCCGCTCCGACAAGACGATCATCGTCCTGTGCCGAACGTCCAACCCGGGCGCCGGTGAGTTCCAGGACGTGCTGGTCCGGCCCGTTCGCAACGAAAACACCGGCAAGCTGTACTCGACCATCGGCGAAGGCAAACTCGATGACCTCGATGGCAACTTCGTCTACGGTCGGCACATCCCGCTGTACCAGTTCGTCGCCCAGCGAGTGGCGCACAGCTGGAACAGTCGGGCCAACTGTGCAGTCGTGGTCGGTGCAACCGCACCCAGCGAGCTGCAGCAGGTTCGTGACATCGTCGGCAACGACATGTTGATCCTCATCCCGGGCATCGGAACCCAGGGCGGTGATCTGGCAGCATCGATCGACAACGGCAACGACGGCAACGGAGGAGGATTCATCCTCAACAACTCCAGCGCCATCCTCTTCGCCTACAAGCAGTCGGCTCAGCCGGAGGATTACGCATCCGCCGCTGGGAAGTCCGCACAGCAGATGAACGACGCCGTCAGGATGGTCCTGGCCGTCTAACCCGAAAGGAGCTTCCATGGAAGTCCTGGATATGCTCAGTACGCACGGTGCCGTCCTGCGGGACAAGCACTTCGTGTACAAGAGCGGTATGCATGGTCCGCACTACATCAACATGGATGTCGTCCTGCCGCAGGTCGACCTCATGATGCTGGTGTGCACTGCTCTGGCTGACGAGTTCGCGCACATCGACACGGTAGTCGGTGCAGCCACGGGAGCAATTCCGCTGACTACGCTGACTGCTCTGAGCGTCGGCTGCAACGCCGTCTGGGCTGACAAGGTCGGAGACGACTTCGCCTTCGAGCGAGCCGGCTTCGCCGAACAGCTGGAGGGCAAGCAGGTGCTGGTGGTTGAAGACCTTCTCAACACCGGCGACACGGTGAAAAAGGTTGTCGCTCAGGCACGCCAACACGGTGCAGAAGTTGTCGGTGTCAGCGTGGTCTGCAACCGCGGAAGCCAAACGGCTGAGTCATTGGACGTTCCACGTCTGAGCGCACTGGCCAGTGTCAACTTCCAGGCGTTCGAACCCGACCACTGCCCACAGTGCATCATGCGCGTACCTATCGTGACCGACATCGGCCACGGCGCGCAGTACCAACGGCAGCACCCGGGCTATGCGCCTGGCTACACCACCCTGCTCTCCTAGCGGGCAACTCTCGTTCAACCATGATGCACACCCTCACCAGGATGTGTGTATCTCACGGGTTGCCGGTCCCAGTTCGTCTCCCCACAAGGGAAACAACAAAAACCGGCACTACCAGATTATTCTTAGCATTTTTATTATCCACTACGCTATACTGACCGGTAATGACTACAGGTCCAACTTCTCATAACTGCAAGCACCTAGAATGTACCGGCACTAAACCTGATGGCTGGATGACATGGCCTAACCTGGTAACATTGCTCCGTACTATCGCTACTGTCGTACTGGTGAGTATTGGCGTCTGGAAGCATACCGAACTGCTGCTGTTTATTGGACTAGGCGTTTACTGGCTGGGCGACATGGCGGATGGTGCCATAGCGCGACTACTGCGGCAAGAGACGCGCACCGGGGCAATGTACGACATCCTAGCAGATCGACTGTGCGTGGCGGTGTTTTATGTCAGTTTTGCTGGCTTTCATCACGATATGATTATTCCGATTGCGATATTTTTGTTTAACTTCATGCTAGTAGATAACCAACTGTCACTAGCCTTTTTGAAATGGCCCATCATGAGCCCTAACTACTTTTACAAAGTAGACGAGCTCATTTTCAAACTTAACTGGTCACCGCTGGCAAAATCAACAAATACCAGCCTGTTCCTCATCACCGTCGTACTAACGGGTTGGTGGTGGTTAGCCAGCTTGATTGCACTGTTTTTCTTGGGCGTAAAGCTCTATTCTTTTGTACTACTCGGCAGACTTCACGAACCAACCAGCTCCCGTGGCTGCATTCAGTCGATATAGTCTCGGCACAGGCGTTCAAACACAGCATTCGTCCAGCCGAAGCCAGTTTGCGAGGGATAGACGCCCTTGACCGGGGGCTTAGTTGGGTCAGCCACGTTGTATTTTTCCAAAAATACGCCAGTGGTATTAAACCAATCTAGGTTAGTCTTGAGCCATTTATGCGCAATACGCTTGGCATCTTCGTGATAGCCATAGCGCTCCAGCCCCTGAATGACAATAAAGTGCAGTGGTGCCCAGCCATTTGGATAGGCCCATTGAGTTGGCATAGCACCACGAACCAGCTGACTAACCGGTAGGTTATCGGTTGTGGCTAGACCCCCCTTATTTTCAAATTTTCGCAGCGCCTTTACGAGTGATTCTGCTTGCTTTTCGTCAACCATGCCGGCCCACATTGGGAAAAAGGTCGCCAGACTGCTGATGTTCCCCCGCTTTTGGCGCATAAAGTTATAGTCGTAGTACTGGCCCCGTAGCTTGTCCCACATGAGCTCATCCATAACAGTTTTGCGCTCGGCTGCTTTTGTTCGCCAGGTTTCAGCCTGTGATTCGTCGTCCAAAATTGTAGCGGCTTTGGCAAAATCCATTTCGTACTTATACAGCAATGCGTTGAGATCGACTGGTAAAAAGTTGAGTGCTTTGCGACCAAAGCGAGGCGTCATGTCCCAGCCGCTTTCGGCTTCAGCTAAGTCGTGCAGATGGTTGATGTCGTAGTAACGACTGAGGCCGCGGTGCACCAAGCGCTCGTTGGGCTTCTTTTTTCCCAACCAAACCGTTTGGTATTCCTGCTGAGCCAAGCTAATCGCTTCACTCAGCCACTGTTTGCCAGGATTGTAGGCTTCGTAAACATCAAAGATAAATGACGTCAGTAGTGGCGGCTGTGAGCGCCCCATCAGATAGGTGCGTGAGGCATTTGGTATAACCTTGAAGCGCGTGAATAGGCTCATGAGGTCTTCAAGGATGCCTTCGACGAGTTCTTGGTGTTGTGCATCGAGCATACCCTGCACCATAAAGTAACTATCCCAGTAGTACATCTCGTTGTAATCAAAGCTAGCATTTTCTTCAAAGCTCGGCACAAGGTAGGGCTTAGGCAGACCGAGCAAGCTTTCGTCGTCACGGGGATGGAAACGTTCTAGGTTTACCCAATAATTACGAATATACTCCCGGGCAGCTGCGGTGTCGTCAACACTCACCGTCGCGTGGCTTTTGCCTGGTAGCAGCGCGACTGTTTTGGCCCTAGCCTTCTGGGCTGTCTGCTTGGCTTTACCAGCAATTTGTTTGGCTTTTTGTATACTCATATTCCCCTAGCCTAAGGGTTGGTGCAGGCTATGGTCAAGTTAATACCGTTATAAATAGAAAACGGCTCCGGAAATCCGGAGCCGTTTAGCAAAGCGTCTATAGCTTAGTAGCTGTTGCCACCACCGCCAAAGTCGCGACGAGGTCGCTCTTCGCGTGGACGAGCCTCAGAAACGTTCACAGCACGACCATCAAGGTCCTTGCCGTTTAGTTCTTCGACAGCCTTCTTAGCTTCGTCGTCGCTGCTCATTTCAACAAAGCCGAAGCCCTTGCTGCGGCCGCTGTCGCGGTCCATGATGACCTTGGCTGATGCCACGGTGCCAGCTTGAGCGAAGAAGTCGTTCAGCATGTCGTCGGTAACGCCCCATGAAAGGGAGCCTACAAAAAGTTTAGTTGCCATTGATATTATCTCCTACTTAGTTCACGGAGTAATCTGGCAAACCAGTTAGCTGCGCTCCTGAAACACTATTTATTAAATTGACCTAGAACCTAAACACGAGGTATTAGCAGCTTCTCTAGTAGCGGTAGCGTACCATATCTTCGGTGGTAACGCTAGTACTTTTTGTGTCGACGGTTGCTATGACAGCCGTAATATGCGTTACTATCACAATGAATACGCGACCCATCTTGTTTTATACCGTCGGCTATCCAGGTGCAGGCAAAACAACATTGGCTCAAAGTTTGGCCTACTGGTTTGGCGGCGTACACCTGAGGGCCGACAAAATTGGGCTAAAACTATTCGTCGTGCCAACGTATTCAGAAGCCGAGCGAACTGCGGTATACCAGCACATGGACTACGAGACTATGCTAGCCCTTAACAGTGGTAAAAGTGTCATCTACGATGGCGCGCTTAACACTGCAGCGCAGCGACAACGCTTGCAGCAGCTAGCCAAGAAACATGGCGTGCAGGCAGTTGGCCTCTGGCTGAACGTACCAGCCGATGTAGCCAAAAACCGCGCCGGCAAGCTCCGCGACATTGGTGTTGGTGGCATTGGCGGTCGCATCATCCCCCCCGAACTGTTCGAGCGCTACAAAGCTGCTTTTGAACCACCCGATCGCACTCGTGAGTTTTATTTTGTTATCGACGGCATGCAACCATTTGGCTACCAATACCGTGACCTCCGGCACAAGCTTGCACGCTACCGCATTGGCTTGCCTAGGTTGGTTGAACTTTAGGCTGAGGCTAAGTGCCACAAGTGGCAGTGACGGCAGCGGTACGACTTAAGCACCGTGCCATGCTGATACTCGGCGACGTTCGCAGCGGCGTTGGCCTGCAACTTTGAATCAAACACCAGCTTGTCTGCACAGGGCAGTTGTGTTGATTCTTGGTAGTCCATAGTACGCCTTAAACGTGAATTGCTGCGTCGGCATTTTCGTCTACATCGTACTGCTTGACCAGCAGTGCGGCCGTAAGCGACGCGAGTAGTGTGAAACCAGTACCGACAAGTAACGCATTATGAAAGCCGTGCACCTGTGCTGAAGCGGCTGTCAGCTGAGACTGTGCAGTACTTGCATGGGCATTCAGGTAGGCTTTGTAGCCAGCGGTTGAAACACCAGACAAAATTGCTAAGCCAACCGCGCCACCCAACTGCTGTGAGGTGTTAAGAATGCCGGATGCCAGACCAGACTCACGCGCTGGTACACCACTTGTTGCTGCAATCGTAATACTGATGAACATGACGCCCATACCCATGGCCATCATAAATAGCCCTGGGAAAACATCCACCCAGTAGGTGCCGTCAACGCTAATGTGCGACAAGTAAAACAGGCCACCTGCCATCAGCAGAGGCGCAATCACAAGTGGCTTCTTGTAGCCGAAGCGATGGATAACGTGTGGCATTTGTGACGCAATGAGCCCAATCACAAAAGTAATCGGCAAAAATCCAAGACCAGTTTTAACTGGTGAATATCCGAGCACCTGCTGAATGTACAGCGACACAAAGAAGAACATTGAGAACATAGCGGCCGTGATTGGCACCTGGGTAATATTAGCACCGGCAATGGTGCCAACTTTGAAAATATTGAGTGGCATGAGCGCGTGCTTGCTGCGAGATTCGTTATAAATGAATACCGCGAGCAGTGCTACGCTTGTTGCAAACAAGGCCATAATTTCGCCACTCAACCAGCCCTTCACAGGTGCCTGCGAGATTGCATACACAAACAAGATCAGACCAGATGTCACTGTAATAGCACCGGGTAAATCAAGCTTTTTGTGATCTAGGTCAGCTTTACTTTCCGGCACATATAGCCACGCCGCCGTAAACACAGCGATACCTACTGGCACGTTAACGAAGAAGTTCCAGCGCCAGTCGAGGTACTGTGTGAGAACTCCGCCAAGCAATACGCCCGCTGCCGCTCCACCGGCAGCTACTGCACCCCAAACGCTGAGCGCCTTTGCACGCTCCTTGCCTTCCTTGAAGGTGGTTATAACAATCGACAGCGCAGCTGGAGACATGAAGGCTGCTGCTAGTCCCTGAAGTGCTCGGGTAACTTCGATCATGAGGCTGTTCTGAGCCAAACCACATAACAATGAGATAGCAGAAAAGGCAGCCACGGCGCCCAAGAAAACTTTACGTCGGCCGTACAAATCTGCGGCACGACCACCCAGTAGCAGGAAGCCACCAAATGCTAGTGTGTAGGCTGTAACAACCCACTGTAGGTCATTTGCACTGGCAAAATGAAGTGCCTTAGCAATTGCCGGCAAGGCAACATTCACAATCGATGTATCAAGCACCACCATAAACTGCGCAATGGCAATAATTAAAAGTACATAATTCTTATGCACCACTCGTTTTTTTGGCATGAGCAACCTCTCTGCGTTTCGGCTATTACTATACTTTGTATATTATCAACTCCAATCATACCAGAAGCATCTATAAAAACTAGGGGTTTTATTTCGCATTGCTGCTACGTATGTAGGGCGAAGCGTTCGTAGTGAATTTGCTCTGGATTTATTTCTTGCTGAGCTAAATCGTTCAGAATGTTTTCCATCATTGGTGGCGGGCCACATACATAGATATCTCGGGTGGCCATATCTGGCACTAGCTTCCGGAGTAATTGACCATCAACGTAGCCGGTCTCGCCCCTGTAGTTTGTGGGAGCCTCGCTAAATACTTCGATAATTTTTAGGTACTTACCCTCCAAAGCGTGTAGTTCGGCCGCAAATACGACATCATCTGGCGTGCGGTTGGCATAGACAAGTACGCTTTGTTTTTTTGTAGCTACGGCTTGCTCGATAAGCGTGCGAATAGGCGTAATACCTACACCACCAGCCACAAATAATCGTTTGTTAGTCTGAGCAACTTCGTCGGTAAATCTTCCGAGCGGTCCTGATACCACCACTCGCGTACCAGCGGGTAGTGCGGCAATCTTGTTCGTGTAATCGCCAACGTGCCGAATAGTCAGACGAATTTCACCATTATTTGGTATGTCTGACAGTGAAAACGGGTGCTCTTGCCACCAAAAGCCAGGCGCCAAAAATCGCACCAATACAAACTGGCCAGGACGAGACCGCCACTGCTCTAGCTGCTTGAGCCCAATATACACCGATGTCGTGGTTGTCGTCTCGGGCACGATGCGTGCAACCTTGAAGCCATGAATCAAAAAATTAAGCAGTGGCATACCGAAGCGCCAGATAAGTAGGTTACCGAGCACAAAAGCGTACAGCCCGATCCAGTAAGCTCTAGCTAACGGATGGAAACCGCCAACAAAACTACTGCCAATGGCAAATTGGTGAAACGAAACGGCTACAATCGCGACGTACACCATGAGATGGACGAAGTACCAGGATTCAAACTTGAGGCGTTTTCGTGCAATGTAGATTGATGATGCCACAACAGTAACAAATAAGATTTCGCCAATGAGTGCCAGCCACACAAAACTTTCATGCTGCAATGAATAGCCGTACTCAGCGATAAAATTTCGGCGCGATTCCAGGCTATGGCTAGCTGTTATAAAAATAGGGTGAACCAGTAAAAATATGATGGCCACATAACCATTTAGCCGGTGGTAACTCGCTAGGTGCTCAAGCCCAAAGTTTCGTTCGATCCAGGCGATTCGTCCCATCAGCATAAACTGGGTCAGCGCAAAAAATGTTGCTAGTAAACCAAGTAGCAGCCCAACGTTGTGAAGCGTGAGCGAAAAATCTGAGGTGAACTGAACAGTCGTGGCCCATAGCAGCAAAACGAGGCCTAAATTTGTGAGCCAAAATGAGATGATGAGCTGCTGTATAGCCGTAACCCGGCCATCAAAAAACTTTGACCTAAGCATAGGCTACTCAGTAACCGTGACGGAGCCTTTCATGTACGGATGTGGCTTGCAAAAGTAATCAAAAGTACCAGCCTTCTTAAAGGTGTAGCTATACGTTTCACCTTTGCCAAACAACTGGCTGTCGGGGCCAGTTCCGGAAGTCACAGTAACGGTGTGGCCCACCGAGTCCTGGTTGGTCCAAGTTACCGTTGTGCCTACTTTGACAGTAATTGCCGCTGGACTATAGGCAAAGTCCTGGATAGTAACTGTGTTACTCTGGCTTGCTTCTTTGGTAGCGCTAGTTTTATCCGTGGCGCTGGTTGAAGTGGTCGTAGTAGAGCTGTTAGCTTGCTTTGCTTTTGGCTTCATGGCAATAGCGGCAATGCCGCCAACAATAACGATTACTGCGACTACTAGAAGTCCTGTTGCTGCACGCTTGTTCATGGTTCACCTCCTGCTTAGTTATTGGTATTGTAGCATTTTAAGCCAACCCTAAGACCTCCGCGCTACCATATGCGTACCATCAACTAACAACAAAGGGGTTATGATGCACAAAATTGAAATGCCTGAAGATTATGCACTGGTACTGCAGCAAATAAATGAACATGGTCAAGAAGATATTACCAGCCTAGCCGAAAGTCTTCGTATACGTAGAAGCCGTTTGGCGCACATTGTTGACTCGTTACGGCACAAGGGACTCGTACGATTCAGCCGCGATTACCGCAATGACATTTTGATTGAACTAAGTGGCAAGGGTCGCCGGCTGGTGCGCTACCTATGGCCAGACAGCAGCTTGCAGCACGGTTTTTAAGACATTCTGTTTTCAGAAATATTTAAGCTAGGCGTAGTACACTGCTAGACATGAAGATACTTGTTGTTGAAGATGAGCACAAAATTGCCAACGCGTTGCGCGATGGACTCGAGCAAGAATCGTTTGCCGTTGATGTCTGCTACACCGGCGACGAGGGGCTCAATGCGGCAACATACGATGAACACGACCTAATTATTCTGGACGTCATGCTACCGGGCATCAGTGGTTTAGAGATTTGTAAAAAATTACGGGCCGGCGGCAATCACACCCCAATTTTGATGCTGACAGCCAAAGATCAAACTCGAGATGTTGTAAACGGCCTTGATGCCGGTGCTGACGACTACCTAGTCAAGCCGTTTTCCTTCGAGGTGTTACTAGCCAGAATTCGCGCTCTACTACGACGACCGCAAGAGGCTATCGGCGACGTACTAACCGCGGAAGACCTGTCTCTCAATACCATCGAGAAAACGGTAGAACGCGCCAATACAGCGATCACTCTTTCGAGCAAGGAGTACGCCCTGCTTGAATACCTACTGCGCAACAAAGGCAAAGTACTGAGCAAGCAAAATATCATCAATCATGTTTGGAACTTTGACGCCGATGTACTTCCCAACAATGTTGAGGTATTTGTGGCCTATTTGCGCAATAAAATCGAAAAGCCGTTTAGTGGCAAACCAATTATTAAAACAATACGCGGCTTTGGCTATAAAATAGAGTCGTGATGCAACAACGACTCCGCCAATTTATCATTAGCACAAAGCCCTATGTGCCAACGTTTCGTCTGGCTGGCTCATATTTGGCCATCATAATGACAATGAGCATCGCATTCAGCGCCATCCTGTTCCATACCTCGTCCCGAGAAATTGAACGACAGCTACCGCCCGACAGTATGTATAGCCGGCTGAGAACCATAAACCAAGGTGTTTTTGACGACTTTTTTACAGATAGAATCGAGCGTGGTAAACACGAATTATTCGTGAAGCTATTTATTATTAACACGTTTGTACTAATAGGAGGAAGCGCCGTAAGCTATGTGCTCGCGCGGCGAACGCTCGAGCCAATTGAGGATGCCATGGAAGCACAAAGCCGTTTTGCGTCCGACGCATCGCACGAACTCCGCACACCACTGGCTGCTATCCAAACCGAGAATGAAGTCGCCCTACGCAACCCAAACTTAACACTTGCTCGCAGTAAGGAGCTACTCGCCAGTAACCTCGAGGAAGTAACTCGACTGCAAGGTTTATCCGAGGGACTACTCAAGCTAGCCCGGCAAACAAGTCACGACATGAGGCTAGAGAGTGTGAATCTGCCTGATGTAGTCGGCACGGCTACAAATAACTTTCTCAAGCTGGCACAGGCTAAGAAAATTACCATCGATGACTCAGTTGGTAATATCGTTGTCTTTGCCGACGAACTAGCACTTACTCAGGCGTTGGGCGTACTACTGGACAATGCGATTAAATACAGTCCTGAAAAAACAACCATCCGTGTTTCTGCAACAACCAAAAACAAGCAGGTGTGTCTAACTGTTAGCGACGAAGGCGCGGGAATCAAAAAAGCCGATCTACCCTATATTTTTGACCGCTTTTACCGAGCAGACCTATCTCGGACCTCACAAACGGTCAGTGGCCACGGCCTTGGCTTAGCGCTGGCACAAAATATTGTCAAACACATGGGTGGCAGTATTAGCGTTAAAAGCGCGCCAAATAAAGGTGCCCGGTTTAGCATTACCCTACCTGTCGCCTAAATATAGTTTGTCTTTAAGCTTGCTCTCATACTCACGAGTTAGAGTTACGACAAGACTAACCATAAATAAGGAATCAATCTATGAATGTCGTATCACGCGGTGTGCGAAATGCTTTTCGTAATACCATTCGCAGCTTATCAATCGTAACTATACTTGGGCTAAGTGTTGGGCTAAGCCTCTCAATGCTAATTGCCCACCAAGCGGTTGGCAAAAAGATCGACTCAGTAAAAGCATCGGTCGGCAATACAGTCAGTATCTCGCCGGCTGGGGTTCGTGGTTTTGAGGGTGGCGGTAATCCGCTGACTGAAACACAGCTAGCAAAAGTGAGTTCACTCAGCCATGTGACTGCCGTTAGTAAAACCTTGAGTGACCGCCTAACAACTGACGACACAACGCTCAAGTCAGCCGTAGACGCAGGCTCACTTGGCAAGCGTTTTGCAAATCGTAGCGGCCAGAGCTTTACTCCGCCAAGCGGTGGGTCTAATCAACGTTTTGGTAGTGACTCGTCAAGCAGTTCTGGTACCGTCAGCTTCACACCACCCGTTACCGTACTAGGCACGACTGAACCAACGGTGCTGAGTAGCACTCAAGGCGGCGGCACTTTTACGCTCAAATCTGGCAAAGTATTTAGTGGAGCCAGCAGCGAAAAGGTCGCACTACTCGGCAGCAGCTTAGCAACCAAGAATAGCCTAAAAGTTGGTTCAACATTTACCGCCTACGATACCAAGATTACGGTAGTTGGTATTTACGATGCAGGTAATGACTTTAGTAATAATCAGGTAATTATGCCACTCGAAACAGTTCAGACGCTTAGCGACCAGGTCGGCGACCTAACAAATGCCACACTGACGGTTGATTCGATCAGTAATGTCGGCAGCGTGACTACTGCGGCGGCTAAAGCACTTGGATCTGCTGCTGATGTCACGAATGAGTCGGACCGAGCCAAAGAAAGTATCGCACCGCTTGAAAATATTCAGACCATTTCGCTTTACAGCTTAGCCGGTGCGGTGATTGCTGGTGCGGTCATCATACTCATGACCATGATCATGATTGTACGCGAACGTCGCCGAGAAATTGGTGTCATCAAAGCGATTGGCGCCAGTAACGGCAAAGTTATCGGACAATTTACTAGCGAGGCCATTACCCTGACAGCACTTGGCGGTATAGTTGGCATCGTGCTTGGTGCACTAGCCGCTAGCCCAATTACCAAAATGCTGATTACCAACTCGACATCTACTGCCGAAAATGTAGTCGGCGGAGCTGGTCCTGGGTTTGCACGGAGCGCCGGGCGGGGGATAAATCAAAGCGTCACCAACATTACTGCCAATGTTGGCTGGGATATTATTTTGTATGGCCTAGGAGCCGCCCTGCTCATCGCCCTGGTCGGTAGTACATTCGCTGCCTTTTTCATAGCCAAAGTAAGACCCGCAGAAGTAATGCGAACAGAATAGGAGACCGTATGTTAGAAGTAAAGAATCTTAAAAAATCATTCAAATCAGGCGACACAGACGTACGCGCAGTAAATAATGTCAGCTTTACCGTACCAGAAGGACAATTCGCTAGTATCATTGGCAAAAGTGGTAGCGGTAAAAGTACCCTGCTCAGCCTGCTTGGTGCACTCGAAAAGCCATCCTCTGGTAGCATTACTGTTGCCGGCAAAGATATCACTAAACTACACGATCACGCACTTATCCATTACCGCAGCGCTGCCATAGGCTTCGTATTTCAAAGCTACAATCTCATTCCAAACCTAACTGCCATTGAAAACGTAATCCTGCCAATGGAGTTCGCTAAGGTACCAAAACGTGAAAGACGGACGAGGGCTGAAGCATTACTCGAGCAGGTTGGGCTTACGAGTGAACAGCAAAATCGCAAACCTGGACGACTGAGCGGCGGCCAACAGCAGCGTGTTGCCATTGCCCGAGCGCTGGCGAACAAACCTAAACTCATTTTGGCCGACGAACCTACTGGCAACCTCGATAGCGCCACCGGTAAAATGGTGTTTGACCTGCTGCACAGCTTGGCAAAAACCGAAAACACGACCATCATCGCTGTCACACACGACTTATCTATTGCCGGCAAGACCGATGTAACATTTAAACTACGCGACGGAAAACTGGTTCAAAAATAACTAGCGTTTTGTTTTGGTGAGTGGTTTTGTTTGGGCAGCTATGCCAATAGCTAACGCCACAATAATGACATTCTTAATAATATATTGACCCTCAAGCGTGGGTACGAACGGCTTATCCCATGCCAAGCTTGGCACTAAAATTAGTGGTGAGCAGACAATCACAATGTGCACAAATAACAGCGGGATGACGACACGGGTTAGCTTGGGAAATAAAAAGAGCACCCCAATGAGGCACTCAAAAATAGCTAATATAAGGTAGGCGGCATCGAAATGGGCCGCACCGATGGTTTTGTTAGTCAAGGCGTGCGCCAGTGGCCCGGCCGGACTGAGCCCAAATATCTTCAGAATACCAAAGTAAAAATACACTACAAACACTGCAAACCGAGCCAACGGCAAAAATGATTTGCGCAGCCAATGTATCAGCTGCAGATCGATAGTTTTTATGTTTATCACTGCTACGAGTGTAGCACGCTCAAATTAGCGGGCGCGAATTTTCATGTGCAGATTTGCTAGGTACTGTTGACTATCGAGCTTGGGGTGGTTCATCAAATACTCCATGTGCTTGTCAGCAAATGACATTTGATTTTCAGGGTATAGCGTGAGATTCGGGTGGTAGCTAGCTGGCGTATTGAGCGACAAGTCAGCTTCCATGCGCTCCAGCTTTTCGCGCACCCCGTTATCGCTCAGTTGCTGAGCGACACTGGCACGTCCCTGGTGATTAGACATTACAGTACCGGCTTTGCTTGCTTCGGTTTTTTAACTTCTTTACGTCCTTTATCTTTTGCCATGGTGCAACCTTTCTCGGTTAGTTTATGGAACTTATCGGGGAATGAATGTCAGAGCGTAGCCAACTTTACCGGCACGACCAGCGCGACCAATACGGTGCACGTAATCGGCGTAAGTTTGTGGCGTAGAGTAGTTGATAACGTGTGTGATATCAGCTACATCGATGCCTCGGGCGGCAACATCTGTTGCGACTAAAATCTTCACTTCGTTTTGCTTGAACTTGTTGAGTGAACGCTGGCGCTGACCCTGGCTTTTACCGCCGTGGATAGCATCGGCTTTAAAGCCACGAGCTATCAGGTCATTGCTAAGGCGCTCGACGCTTCGCTGCGTGTCATCAAAGATAATCACTTTATCAACTTCACTGTCGTTCAGAACATCATGAAGCTTGTCCATTTTTTCACCATCGTGGCTGACGCGCACAACATTTTGGTGAATGTTTTCGCCAGTATCACCGGTCTTAACTGACACAGCAATTGGCTCGTTAGCAAAGGTTTCGATCAAAGCCTGCACGCGGTTATCAACCGTTGCCGAGAAAAAGAATGATTGGCGCTGAGCCGGTAGCTCGCTTAAGATACTGCGCACATCGTTGACAAAGCCCATGTCGAGCATGCGGTCAACTTCGTCGAGCACTACAAAGCTAAAGCTCTGCAAGCGCAAGGTGCCGCGCTCGATGTGGTCTTTGATACGACCAGGTGTGCCGATAACGATCTGCGGATTACTCTTTAGATCACGCAACTGCGCACCCATGCTTGATCCACCAATAAGGATAGCACCACGAAGGTTACTGCCCTTAGCAATAGTGCGAAACTCCGCATCAATCTGCTGCGCAAGTTCACGAGTTGGCGCAACTACTAGTACACGGCCATCACTGAGCATGACTTTGTTCAAAATAGGAATGCCGAAGGCAGCTGTTTTACCAGTACCAGTATCCGCAACGCCGATGACGTCGTGACCAGCCAGACCAAGTGGAATCGCCTGATCCTGGATAGCAGATGGGGCTACAAAACCCTTGTTGATCAAGTTCTGCTTCAGCAACGGGTTGATGTCAAAATCAGCAAACGTATGTGTTGGCACATAGGTGTCTTCTTCTTTTGGCTTCGCTACTTTAATAAAGCGCTCTGGGTTGATGTAGTCCTTCTTTGGACCCTTGCGACCACCGCTGTTGCCACGAGGATAGCTGTAGCTACCACGACCAGACTTGCGGAAATTACCACCGCCACTGCGGCGGCCACTAAATGTATTTGTTTGAGACATAAAAATAAACCCTTTATGTGTTAATAAGCGCGTGCGCTCAATGCTTGTATTACTCAACTACCACTTATGAAGTTCGAGTAATTACTTGCTAACACAACCCGGGTTTCATCAATGACAATTACTACTACATTAGCACGATACTTCGTCAATGTCAACCGTATAAGTACTGGAGCTAACTGCCTGCTTCGGCTTCCATGCGATTTAATCGAGTGTAATAATCCGTTATTTCCTTTAGGCGCGCCCAAGCGATTTTGCCTGTGAGCAGCGGGTCTCCATTGGTAACATTGGTTTCTGGGTCATTAGCTCCGTGTTCCATCTCTACTGCGAGCCCCAACCTAAACTCCTCAAGGTCATAGCTAGTAAAATCCATACCTATCTGCTCACCAATACTTCGTGCCTCATCTGTGGTAAATGTTTTGCTCATAGCTCTAGTATACGCCCGTGTAGCAAACACAAAAAAAGCTCGACACATTGGTCGAGCACTTTTCTTGGTGGAGCTGCCGGTGATTGCAACCGGGTCCGTCAGTTTATCGTTGTTAGTCGTCTACAGGCATAGTTTGTTTTAGGGTCTTAGGCAGTGGGGATAGAAACAAACAAACATTCCACTGCAGCAATCCTGATCTTAGCGAATAGTTCGGATAGCTCTACTCGAGCAATCAGAAAATATAAAACGCATTCAGATTATCTGATGTCACCAGAAGCGTTGCTCACGATTAAACGCGAGCTGGTGCGAGCGTAAAGTTGCTCATAGCAAACAAGTTTGCTACAGCTTTCTTTGCGTCGCTAATAGGTGTTTTTGCATCTATTAAGGTTGTCTATACGCTGACAAGCGACCTGCTGATCTAACCGATAAAGTCCAACGTCGAGCTTAACATTCAGCCCCTCGTCGGTACGTACGCATAAGTCTCGTTTTGCCTATCGACAAAAGCTTCGACCTACTGCTACGTCCCTCCTCTCAAATTTCCATTCAGTCGCATATGGCTTCTTGGATTGGAAATTTGGGCGCACGCTGTTGCGTGCGTAGTACCTCTCGATACTATACATAGTATACCATAAAGTTAAGCAGTTTGGCTAGCCTGATATAGGCGGTGCCAGTCTTCTAGTGATAGGGCTTGGGCACGGGTATTTTGAGCAATGTCTGCGGTATCAAGTATTGTTTTTGCCTGGTCTTTACTGATTGACAGCCCGGCGCTAAGCGAATTTACAAGGGTTTTACGTTTTTGGCCAAAGCCTGCTTTTACCAGGCGGAAGTACTTTTTAGTATCGATATCTTCAAATAAAGGCCACTCGTGACGATGCAGTGCCAATACCTGCGAATCGACCTTGGGTGGCGGCGTAAACAAGTAGGCTGGTACCAATTGGCCTAGGCTAGCTTCCCAATAGTACTGTGCCGTCACGCTCAGAATAGACATACTGCCTGGTTTGGCGCAGACTCGTTCGGCTACTTCTTTTTGGATAAGTAAAACTACAGTCGTGGGCGGATTACTTGACTCACTGAGCACTCGAATGAGATTGCTCGTTAGGTAGTACGGGATATTCGCAACAACCTTATAGCCCGCCGGCAGCTTGGTGAGGTCGAGTGACAGGATATCTTGCTCGATTATTTCAAGATTGCTTGCCGGAACAAGTTTTGGCAGTCCAACAGCTAATTCGTGATCGAACTCTACCGCAATTACCGATTTGGACTGTGCTACCAGCAGGCTTGTGAGCGTACCCAAACCTGGACCAATCTCCAGCACGGTGTCTTCAAGCGACAACTCGGCACTATCGCAAATTGCTTGCAACGTCGCTGCATCGTGCAACCAATGCTGCCCAAGCGATTTTTTGGGAACTACTTCTTTCATCAATGCATTCTACCAATAGTGGTTGTTTACCCAAAAGCGATATGCGCCCGCCCAGCTACCATAGCGGCCGACCGCATAGCCGTTACACCACTTTAACTGCGTGATCGGATTTGTTCGCCAATCGCTACCGGCGCTAGCCATTTTGCTGCCGGGCAAGGCCTGACACAAGCCATAGGCACCACTGCCTGAGTAGTTGTACTTCATCACACCACTCCAGCCACCTTCTCGGCTGACGATGTAGTCAACGTAAAAATAGTCTTCGGCCGAGATGCCGGCACGAATAACGTCACCGCGCGAACCACTTAGGTTGGTACCAATAACCACAATCTGGCGGACGGGTGACACAATAGTGACTCGCTGAATGATTTTTCGAAGTTTCGTCTTTTTATCTACCTGATAGGTTACCGCTCGCTTACCGGGAGCACCCTTCTGACGGATTGCACGCACACCGTAGGCCAGTTTGCTATCATTAACCGTTTTCACGGGCATAGCAATTGGCTCAACAATGGACTGTATCTTGGTGCCTTTACGCGCCACAAACACCTGCTGATTAGCTGAAATTGGCGTATCTGGTTTTGGTAGCACCTGGTCATTTGCTGCCAGGTCCAGGCCTTTTTCCTTTAGTAGTTCCTGGACCGTATTGGCGTGGGTGCGAATTGCAATTGGCGTGCCGTACAAATTCAAAAACACCGGCACCGATGGGTCAATCAACACCTGCTCAGCAATGGAGCCTTGCTTCAAAAAGTTGGTAACCGGCACAGCCTTGACGCCATCCTCTGGGTACAGCGTATAGCCAACCTGGGCAGCAATACTTCGTGGTGTGGTAGCAGCGCTGAAAGCAAAGGTGCGTTGATTGCCCTGAATCACCTGCACCGGTACCGCGCGGTAGACGTTAATACGGAAATCATCCTGTCTAATTGGCGTATCTAGCTCGGGCTCAACAACATCACCCTTATGGAGTGTAATCCTCAGGTTCTTGAGTAACTGACCGACAGTTTGCTTGCGACTGGGCACTGTTTGGACGGTTTTATCATGGGATACGATAACAACAAATGCGCTGTTGGGTGCAATTGGCTTGCCTGGTTTATGCAGAAACACAAAGTAGCCGACCAAACTCAGGATGGCCAGTATCGAAAAAACGGTGACGGGCACCATGACAGGGTGTTTTGAAACTATCAGTAGCCGCTCGGCACGACTCTTTTTGTGTAAATGAATGACTTTGCTTCGTTGAAAAAAATGTTTCATGCGGATGTTAGCACTGCAATTACCGCCGTGCTACATCGGTATATTATAGCAAACAACAGGTATTACAGCTTTTCGAGAGGGGCGAAGGCTATATTTAATTTACGGGTGCCAAGGCCCTCAATGAGACAAACCTACGGTTTTTCTCATCGCACCAGCAAAAAGGTGCGACTTTTTTGTTGGGCTGCTCTTTTCCCTAAGCCACAACTATAGTTTTTCGAGAGGGGCGAAGGCTATATTTAATTTACGGGTGCCTTTGCCGCGGAAATAGATGGTTGCGTTGTCACCATCCATTTCCATAATTGTACCCATGCCAAATTGCGGATGACGCACGCCGTCACCCTCCGACAATTCGGGTACGTAGCGGGGCTCGTTACTGGATGGCGCGGAATTTGATGGCCCAAGCGGACGTGGTGGCGCCGCAAAGTCATGCGGGCTATAGGCATCTTGCTGAACAGAATCGGCGTCAATTTCACTCAAGAACCTTGACGGAGGATTGTGCTGAATGCCACCATATAGCAAACGACCACTGGCACATGTGAGATACAGCTCTTGGCGCGCTCGAGTCATACCAACGTAGCACAGCCGGCGCTCTTCTTCCATTTCGCTCTGGTCGTACAGCGCACGGCTGTGTGGAAATATGGTTTCCTCAAGTCCAATCATAAACACGACCGGAAACTCCAAGCCCTTAGCAGCATGCAGCGTCATAAGCGTGACGGCATCACCATCAAAGTTAGTACCATCCAGATCACTCACGAGGGCTACTTCCTCCAAAAAGCCATCAATACCAACATCCTGGTATTCTTGCGCAACGCTTAGCAGCTCTTTGACGTTTTCTTGGCGTGCCTCACCTTGCGGCGTGCCATCATCTAGGCTCCGCAAGTAGTTAATGCGTCGCAACAACGAGTCGATCAGACCAGAAACACTGGCATTCTGCATAACTTCACGCATACTTTCTAGCATCTCACCGAGTTCATACAGTGCTTTTTTGGCTTTGGGAGTTAGATCCGGACAATCGTTAACCCGCAACAACCCTGTTTGTAGACTGAGTGATTCATACTGCAACCAGCCTAAGAAATTCTGCAGACTTTTTGCGCCAAGGCCGCGTGTTGGCACATTTACAATCCGCTCAAAACTAATCTTGTCCTCTGGCTGGAAAATAAGTCGTAAATATGCGATGACATCTTTGATTTCTTTACGATCATAAAACCGCACGCCGCCAACCACTCGATATGGCACCCCGTAGTGCACAAATGCTTCTTCAATGCTGCGACTTTGGGCATTGGTACGATACAGTACAGCGTAATCACTATATTTTCGCTGGCCAGCATCTACCCCATTACGTATACGGCGAATCAGAGCATCGCCTTCGGCGCGCTCGCTCGCAACCTGCAGTATCTGAACCGGCAAGCCATTACCCTCGGCCGTCCACAATTCCTTGTCACTGCGCTGCTGATTTTTAGTAATCACCGCATGCGCGGCATCCAAAATATGTTTGGTACTACGATAATTTTGCTCAAGTTTTATAACTGCACAGCCCGGGTAGTCCCGCTCAAATTTAAGGATATTACGAAAATCCGCACCACGCCATGAATATATTGACTGCCAGTCGTCACCAACCACCGCTATATTTTTCTCGGTATTAGTAAGAAGCTTCACGAGCTTGTACTGTGCTGCGTTGGTGTCTTGATACTCGTCAATCATGACGTACTTAAACTGGTTCATCCATTTTTCACGGATAGCATCATTATTTTTTAGCAACTCAACCGTGCAGCTAATAAGATCATCAAAATCGAGTGCGCCGGCGTCTTTAAGAGCTCGTTGGTATAGGGGAAATACCTGGGCGGCAGCCTTTTGACTCGGTGAATGTGCCGTTTTTGAATACTCAGCCGGGCCAACTAGCTCGTTTTTAGCACTACTAATCAGGCTACTCAAAGCTCGAGCCGGAAAAGCTTTTTCATCAAGTATCAACTGCTTACTGGCTCGTTTAATGGCCGCCTGTCTGTCTGACTCGTCAAATATAACAAATGATTTTGGTATGCCAATATGCTCCCCGTCTTGGCGGAGCAAACGCACACAAATACTGTGAAACGTGCCCATGTACGGCATAAACGAGCGGCTGTCAGCGCTTTCACCCAACAGCACCGCAACACGAGCTCGCATCTCTTTGGCAGCTTTGTTAGTAAAGGTTACGGCCAAAATGTTATAAGCGGTCGCGCGGTTAGTTGCGATAAGGTAGGCAATGCGATGTGTCAGAGTTTTAGTTTTGCCACTGCCAGCTCCAGCCTGAATAAGCAGCGGACCTTCGGTTGTCTCAACTGCCCGACGCTGTTCTGGATTGAGTCCCTCTAAAAGCTGTTGCATCAGGCACTATTCTAACAAAAATCACTTATCGTTACTGACGTAGTTTTTACGTTAGAAGAAGTTTGTGACAGCTTTTAGGCCGCCGAGCTGGAGCAGCCCAGCATCAAGCATGATATTGAGCCAGACAACTATCAGGACAGTCACAAAGAGCGTGGCAAACAGAATCTCACGGCGCATTCGCTTTGTTTCTGCCGTGGTTATTGGCAAAAAATATTCTTCGGTTTCGATTGCTTTTTGTTGATCGGTGGTTAGCTCACCACTCTTTTTCTTTTTTTGCTTAGCATTGCCCTTTTCATCCAGCCCACCATTCTCGCCGTCGGCGGATGAAAGCGAGGATGCCGTGTCAGTCGGAACTTCGTCAAAGCTACGGCCAGGTTGCACCGGTGCTGCTGAGTCAGACTTACTCTTGGGGGCTGACTTTTCATTAGTTGTAGCAGCGGGCTCATCAGAGAACTCCGCTGTAGGCGATGGTTCTTCAAGATCATCATCCACTGCAGTCACTTCGATATCTTCTGGTGAAATGTCAACATTTGGAAGCGGATCAGGTTTTGCCAGATCGGCAATGGTTGGCTGCTTTTTAGTTTTTGGTTTTGGAGTTGTACCGGTGGCAGGCTTTTCGTCGGACTCAGTGCCAAGTGGTTTGATAATAATCTTCTTCTTGGATGGCGCTACCGATGGTTTTTCTTTGCTGGTATCAGCTGTGCTTGCGTCATCATCCGACCGTATTGGCTGCTTTTTGACAACAGAAATTTCTGGTGCGCCGCTGGCGTCGCTTGCGGTGTCCTTTTTCTTTGCTGCTAGCTCAGCAATGGTTGGTGCCTTTGGCTCAGCCTCGAGCCCACCAGTTAGCTGGCTGACCTCAGCCATCATCGGATCTTTCAAAATTGCACGATTGGTCACGATAACTGGCCGAGATGTTCCTGTCGCACCATCACCATCAGACTTTATGTCTACGATTTTTTTGGTAACTTCGGAGTTCTTCGGTTTGGCGTCAGGCATGGCTACTCTGCGTATTGTTGTTTGTGTGCTGCATCGACAATAGCGGCAAACTTGTGATAGTTAAGACTCGCGCTTCCAGGTAGTGCCCCATCGCAGCCCGGGATAGCCAAATAGCTAGCGGCTACTTGATCGTCAACACTGCCACCATATATCACGCGCACGGCATCAGCCGCTTTTTGGCCATACAGCTCTTTTACTTGATAGCGAATATACTTGATGACTTTCTCGATATCGGCTGGTTTTGCGATCTCACCGCCAAAGGTACTAATAGCCCAAACTGGTTCGTAGGCAATCACCAGATCCTCGATATCCTTACTCGTTAGGTTACTGATTGCCGTGGTGAGCTGATCGTGAATAACCTGCTTTGTTTCACCCGCTTTGCGTTCTTCAGATGTTTCGCCAATACATAAAATAGGGGTGATTTTGTTTCGCACTGCAGCTGCGACTTTGTCACGTACCGTTTCAAGCGACTCGTTAAAATAAATGCGGCGTTCGCTGTGGCCGATGATAGCGTAATGTACCAGGTCTCGCAGCATACTAAAGCTAACTTCGCCCGTAAACGCGCCCTGATCTTTGTGGTAGGCATTCTGGGCCGCCAGCCTAAACTTATGCCGATCAATCTCAAGGCTTAGTGGTTGCAAAGTAAGCAAGCTCGGCGCCAGCACAACTTCTACATTTTGGTGGGCATGGATAGTTTCATGCAGACGATGCACTAGCGTACTAGCTTCATGCACTGTTAAGTTCATCTTCCAGTTGCCGACAATCAGTTTTTTGCGAGTATTGCTCATAATTCTTACGCTTATTGTACCTTATTTATCCTGCAGTGCCTCTACTCCAGGTAGCTTTCGCCCAGCCATTAGCTCTAGACTGGCGCCACCACCAGTGGATACATGGTTGAAGTGCTCCACTAAGCCTTGGCTTTCAATAAAACTCACGGTATCGCCGCCGCCAGCCAGGCTAAATGGTTTGTTGCCCATTTGCCCCAGCATAGCGTCCATGACAATGGTAGTTCCGTGTGCGTACGGACCGATCGGGCCTTGCAGCCCGGCGGCCTCAGCCACACCCATTGTGCCGTTCCAAACAACGGTTTTAGCTAACTGCATACAGCCTGCGATAAACGATGCCGAGAATGGCCCTATATCCAGTATCATCTCGTCAGCCTTTATTTGCGATGCAGCATGCGGCGGACGTTTTGGATAGCTTTCAATAGCGGCAATAGCGTGTGCACTCCAGTCAACAATTCGGGTTGGAGCGGCTTTATCAATCTTGTGCGCCACTACCGCATCCTGCGGCAAATAAAATACAAAATCCTGTTCATTGGACTTGGTTTTGGCCTTGGCAATGATATCCTTGGCAATGCCTAGGTCATCATTTTCTACCAAGCTTTTAGCAACATCATGGCCGGCAGCCTTGAGAAACGTATTCGCCATAGCACCACCAACCGCTACGATGTCGGCAATCTCGATGAGCTTGTGCAGCACGTCTATTTTGTCGGATATTTTGGCGCCACCAACTACCGCCATGAGCGGTCGTTCTGGCTGCTCCATAACCTTGGTGATAGTATCTACTTCGCGCTCTAGCAAAAATCCAGCAACAGCCGGAAGGAGACGCGCAACCGCATCCGTACTTGCATGCGCTCGGTGCACCACCCCGAAGCCATCTTGGACAAATAACTCTGCAGTGCTTGATTCAACCAATTTTTTGGCAAATCCTTCATCATTCTTTTCTTCCTCGGGGTAAAAACGTAGATTTTCTAGCAGTAACACCTTGCCAGGCTGTAGGGCTTCAGCTGCTTTTTTGACTTCATCACCCACGCAATCTTTTACGAAGGAAACGTTTTCCTTGCCTAGAAGTTCTTGCAGACGAATAGCAACGGGCCATAGACTACAGCTAGTGTCGCTGGGGCCAGTGGGCCGTCCAAGATGTGAACACAGTACGAGTTTGGCCTGCTGCTCCAACAAAAACTTAATAGTAGGCAGTGCCTGTTGAATGCGATAATCATCCGCAATCTTGCCATGCTCGTCGAGGGGTACATTAAAATCAGCACGCATTAGCACTGTTTTATCGTGTACGTCTATGTCGCGAACAGTCTTCTTAGTAAACATTCCCACCCTTTTGGTATATTTTATCACGCTTGCGCTAAAGCACTACAGTAGTTTTGTAGCTACACCGCTTCAATCTTAGCCAATTCCTTACCACCCCGAGCAAGCAACATAAAACCAGCACTAATCACCGTGAGAATGCCGTACACCACTAACAAAATTACTCCAAGTGGCAACAGCGCTACAGCCGAGATGGCCTGAACGTACTGTAGTAAGGCGATACTTAAGGTTACAACACCAATGCCAGTTGCAAAGTAGCTAAAGGCTAACCGATAGAGTTTTCCGGGCACAATTACTGCGTATTGGTACAGGTACCAGGCCGCACAGAGACCCCAGTACCAAGCCAGTAGTCGCGGGAAAACTATCGTATCAATCACCACCCATGCCGGCAGATGTCCTTTGCTAGCACCACTTATAAATAGCGGATTTGTTAGTACAAAATACACATACAGACAGCCCAGTGCGGCTATAGCCAGGACGGCTAGTTTTGGCATAGGACGTTTTACTCCCGACAACCTACTCAACAGCGTACGAGCCCCCACCATTAGCTGGTAAAACGCCCATAGCAACAATGCAATACCTACGTAGGCCCCAATCTGCCGCAGCAGTAAGGCCTGTTCGGGATTTTCGGGCTGCACCACTTGTGCTACCGCACTAAAGAGACTTGCTATTGGCAGAGACAGCAGCACACCTAGCACACCAGTTGCTACCACACCAAGTGGCGCTCCATCTTGAGCGTTGTTAATAAGCTTGGCGTAGCTGCGCAAGCGCAAATAGCCAATCAAGCCAGCAAACCAAATACAGATATACGGAACGACAACCGCTAGGATAAGCAGACTAATCTGTAGTGATGATAGGTTCGCCATCACCAATACTGGCCGTTTACTCGGATTTAGCAGGCTCAGCCACACAAATGCAACCGAAAACACCGAGAATAAGGCCAGCAGTACTGCGCTCATCCGTATGTTAGATTTGGGTAATCCGGTCATGCACTAATTTCCTTATAGTTGGCTTCAAGATGGTTGGATCATATCGCCTTTTAAGCTGAAAGAAAAGCGCACATTTTAAACTTGCCGTGACAAGTCCTTCTCATTTCAACAGTAATGCAAATGGGCTCAAATTAGATTTCTTACAGCCGCTCACACTCTTGCCTGCCATACTGTAGTCCATCAAATAATTTAAGGAGAATCACATGATAAATTTCATCGCTTGGCTATTATTTGGTGCATTAGCGGGCTGGATTGCCTCAATCATTATGAAAACAGACGCTCAACAGGGTGCTATTGGTAACATTATTGTTGGTATATTGGGGGCATTCATTGGTGGGTTTGTCATCCGAGCGCTCACGGGCAATGAAGTAGACGGCTTCAGTTTGGGCAGTCTGTTAGTTGCCATTCTTGGAGCAGTTATTCTGCTGGCAATCGTCAAATGGTTCCGCCGATCTAGTTACCACGCTCAAAGCTAAGACTGAGGATATAAGCTAACCAAATAAAAAAACGCCACTTTTGGTGATCTCACGGAGAAGATGGCGAACAAGTCACCATGCGCCAGCGCACCATGCTCGAAGCAAGCTTCTGCGCGTGGCGCTTGTTTTCGAACGTGCAGTTCGACCTTTCTTTGAAAAGCACCAAAACAAAAACCCCACAAACGTGGGGCTCTTGTTTTGGTGATCTCACGGAGAATCGAACTCCGATTGCCAGGATGAAAACCTGGTGTCCTAACCGTT